>JAJTDZ010000024.1 GCA_021298245.1 Algoriphagus sp.
ATTCCCAGCCCATTTCCATTGTCTTGTTTCAAGCTCTTGATACCCGGCAACAAGACACTTATACCTACCATATTGATTTAAAAAGCCCCTTTGTAGAAGGACATCCTAATTTTGGATTGTATTATGCAAATGAAATTCCCTTTGATCAAAACTACCTCACCAAAGATCAATCCTTGCTTTTTAAATCAACCAGTATTCCTTCCATTCATTCCTTTTTTTATCCTGCCAAGTTTGAAGTGCCCTTTCCTCCCATGGAAACAAGGCTTGCAGAAGTTCCAAAGGAACTTGAAGTTCAATACAGAGGAGATTTTCTTTCCAATATCCCCAAACAGCTTTCCGATGAGGGGTACTATTTTTTTCAAACTGATACTACTTCCACCTCGGGACAGGTACTAAGGACAGTGCACGAAGCATTTCCAAAAGTGAAAAGCTGGGAAGAAATGGTAGATATGGTAACCTATATATCTACCAAAAAAGAACACGAAACCCTACTTCTTGCACAAGATAAAAAGAAGGCTTTGGACGCCTATTGGCTGAACCTAACTCGCGATCAGGAGGTGGCAAAAGATTTAATTCGGAACTACTTCAGGATGGTAGAATTTTCAAATATTCTATTTACACACTACAAAGAGGGTTGGAAAACGGATCGGGGTATGGTATATATTGTCATGGGCCCCCCGCAGCAGGTAAACTTTTTCCAAGACAGAGAAATTTGGTCTTACCCGGGCATGGATGAGTCTTCCAAAATAAGGTTTACCTTTATGCGGGTTAAAACACTACTTCACCCACATTTCTATACCCTCAACCGCTCCAGAGCCTACCAGCCTGTGTGGTTCAAAAACATATCTCAATGGAGAAGCGGAAGGATGGCTTTTTGATAGATAAAGAAGCAACAGGCAAGGATTTTATTTTTGGTACTCGAGCCGTGATGGAATCCATTCATGCTGGCAAAGAGATCGATAAGGTTTTGGTTCAAAAAGAGCTGAACAATGACCTGATCAAAGAATTATTGCAGTGCTGCAAGTCGGAGCAAATACCTGTGGTTAGAGTTCCTGAGGCTAAACTCAATAGAATCACACGAAAAAACCATCAGGGAGTCATTGCACAGATGTCATCCATCATGTATGCCTCCTTAGACCATATCATCGATCAATGCTATGCAGTTGGGAAATCGCCGTTGATTCTGGTATTGGATCATTTGACGGACGTGAGAAATTTTGGTGCCATAGCTAGAACGGCAGAATGTGCCGGAATAGATGCTATAGTGATCCCTGAAAAAGGGAGTGCACAAATCAATTCTGATGCTGTAAAAACCTCTGCAGGCGCTTTAAATTTTATGCCTGTCGCTAGGGTTAGAAATTTATTTTTTGCCTGCCGAGATCTCCAAAAAATGGGACTTACCTTGGTGGCCATCACGGAAAAAACAGAAAAGCTGATGTATGCCGCCGATTTTTCTGCACCTGTAGCTCTGATCATGGGATCTGAAGAAGATGGAATATCCCAAGAAATCATGGGAATAATGGACGATAAAGTAAAAATCCCCCTGTCAGGAAAGATAGAAAGCCTAAATGTTTCGGTGTCAGCAGGAATTGCTATTTATGAAGCAAAACGACAGCGACAAAACGCATAAATTCGGTTTCTTACACAAAATCTTCCCCTTTTTTCTTGGCGCTGGCTACAAAGTCTCTAAACTTATTTTCTGCATCCAGTTTGCAAATCAAAAGGACATTATCGGATTCGTTGATCAAAAAATTTTCTAGTCCCTGTACCACTACCAATTTATCACTGTCCGTTTTGATAAAGCAATTTTCGGTATCAAACAATAAGGCATTGGCTTCCACTACATTGTTTCTATCGTCCTTGGTCCTGATTTCGTGCAAACTTTGCCATGAGCCAATATCTGACCAACCAAAGTCCCCCAAAACCACATAGACATCGTTTGATTTTTCCATAATTCCATAGTCAATAGAAATATTTTTGACTGTAGAATAGGCCTTAAAAATAAATTCCTGTTCGGAAGCTTGACCAAAGTGTAGTTTTCCCTCCTCAAAGACATCTGCCAAATCTGGCATATGTTCTTGAAATGCTGCAATCAAACTACCTACTTTCCATACGAAAATCCCAGAATTCCATACGAAATCACCACTCTCCAAAAAAGTCTGGGCCAATTTTACACTTGGCTTTTCCGTAAAGGTTTTCACCTTCAACGCCAGGTCCGAAGTCGTAGAAGATTCAATAAATTGAATGTACCCATAGCCTGTTTCAGGTCTATTGGGAGTGATCCCAATGGTAAGCAATCGCTTCGGCACTTTAGCGGCTTCTACAGCTACGTGAATGGTTTGTAAAAATCTATTTTCTTGAAGGATCAGGTGATCCGCAGGAGCTACGATCAAGGTTGCCTTAGGATCAAAGGCAGCAATTTTATATGCGGCGTAGGCAAGGCAAGTCGCCGTATTTTTTCTAAGGGGTTCAGAGAGAATTTGATTCTCTTTTAGTTCTGGCAATTGTTCCTTGACCAAATCCACATAGCTCTGATTGGTAACTACAAAAAAGTGATCTGGAGAGGCAATTTCCCTGAACCGATCGTAAGTCATTTGAAGAAGGCTTCTTCCAGTACCCAGCACATCCAAAAACTGCTTGGGTTTGCTATGCTTGCTGTATGGCCAAAAACGAGAGCCTACTCCCCCAGCCATGATGACAATATAGGATTGGTCCCTCATAAGAATTAGACAATGCCTTCCTTCATTAAATCATGAATATGGATAAATCCTACGATTTTATCGCCATCCATGGCCACTAATTGTGTAATGTTATGCTTTTTCATCAATTGAAGTGCTCCCACGGCAAACTCTTCAATGCCAATATGTTTGGGATATTGGGTCATGATATCTATAGCCTTGATGCCCTCAATGTGTAGAGACTTTTGTAGCATTCTCCGTAAATCACCATCGGTGATAATGCCTATCAAGGCTCCTCCTCTCCCTTGTACAGCTGTTGCACCCAATCTTTTGCTAGAAATTTCCAAAATAACCTCTGCGAGAGTTGCCTGTTCATCTACGACAGGGATTTGATTTTTTGAAATTACATCCCCCACCTTGAGATAGAGTTGTTTTCCAAGAGTACCACCTGGATGGTATTTGGCAAAATCCGAAGAAGAAAATCCTCGGGCTTCTAACAAGCAAATAGCCAAAGCATCCCCTAGCGCAAGATGAGCTGTGGTACTGGTAGTTGGGGTCAAATTATGAGGACAAGCCTCTTCTGCTATGCTAGCATCCAAAACAAAATCTGCTTCTTGAGCCAAAAAAGAAGTGATATTGGAAACTAGAGCAACCAGGGTGATTTGGGCTTGCTTGAGCAAAGGAATCAACACCTTGATCTCAGGAGTATTTCCTGATTTTGAGATACAAATGACCACATCCTCTTGTTGGACCATTCCTAAATCTCCATGTATGGCATCGGCTGCATGCATAAAAAGGGCTGGAGTGCCTGTAGAATTAAGCGTAGCGACGATTTTGCTAGCAATGATGGCACTCTTTCCTACACCCGTGACCACTACCCTTCCCTTGGATTGAAGAATTCGAGAAACGCAAGCTTCAAAATCCCCATTTAAGCGATCTACGAGCTTTGCTATGGCCTCGGACTCATTTAAGAGTACTCTTACTGCTGTAGTTTTAATATTTTTAGTTAACTTCAATTTTACCTGCGTTATCAGTAGTTTTGTACAAAGGTATAAAAGTAATCGTTCACTCTGCCCCTCAGACCTGAACACCACCCTCAAGCCCTTTCTTCTTGTGGAAGAAAAAGTTAAAGAAGCTCTTAAAACCATTTTTGGATTTAGCCAATTCAGAGGTACTCAAGAAGCAATTGTGGAAAATCTGCTTCAGCAGAGAAACACCTTTGTGATCATGCCTACTGGAGCAGGTAAATCATTGTGCTACCAGCTTCCTGCTGTGGTAAGTGAGGGAACAGCCGTGGTGATCTCTCCCTTGATCGCCTTGATGAAAAATCAAGTAGATCAACTCAATGCTATCGGGATTAATGCCCATTTTCTCAACTCCACCCTCACCAAATCAGAAGCCAATAAAGTTAAAAATGAGGTTTTAAAAAAGAAAACCAAATTACTTTATGTGGCTCCAGAATCCCTGACCAAGGAAGAAAATCTAGCCTTTTTAAAGGAGGCGCAAGTAAGTTTTGTGGCGATAGATGAGGCGCATTGCATTTCAGAATGGGGCCATGATTTTAGGCCAGAATACAGAAAAATAAAAACTATAGTCTCCCAACTGGCACCTCAGCTTCCTATCATTGCCCTCACTGCTACGGCTACACCCAAGGTGCAGCAAGATATACAGCGCAACTTGCAAATGGAGGAAGCAGATTTGTTTAAGTCATCCTTCAATCGAACCAACCTGTATTATGAGGTTAGGCCCAAAGTAAAAAATGAATCCAAAAAGGCATTGATTAGATTTATCAAGCAACACAAAGGGAAATCGGGAATCATTTATTGCTTGAGTAGAAAGAAAGTTGAAGAAATTGCAGAACTCTTAAAAGTCAATCAAATCAATGCCGCTCCCTACCATGCAGGCCTTGATTCTGCTGTTCGAATCAAAACCCAAGATGACTTTCTAAATGAAGAGCTAGACGTAATAGTGGCTACCATCGCTTTTGGAATGGGAATAGATAAGCCCGATGTGCGCTATGTCATCCATTACGATGTACCCAAATCTTTAGAGGGTTATTACCAAGAGACCGGTCGTGCAGGAAGGGATGGACTGGAGGGACATTGCCTGATGTTTTACAGATACGAAGACATCATCAAACTGGATAAATTCAATAAGGATAAGGCGGTAACCGAAAGGGAAAATGCAAAAATCCTTCTTCAGGAAATGTCTGCTTATGCAGAAACGGGGGTTTGTAGAAGAAAATTCATTCTGAATTATTTTGGAGAAACCCTGGAAAAAGATTGTGGATTTTGTGATAACTGCAGAAGAGAACGGACCACTTTTGAAGGCCTTGAAGACCTGTGCCTAGCCCTAGAAGCAGTAAAACAAACCAATGAACGCTTCGGCTTGGAACATTTGGTAAAAGTACTTACGGGTCAAAAAGACGATTACGTAATCAGTTACCAACACGATGTACTTCCCATTTTTGGTAAAGGCAACCAGGAAAATGAAAAACATTGGACCTCGGTCATCAGGCAAGGCATGATCGCTGCCTTGTTGGAAAAAGACATAGAAAATTATGGGATTTTAAAACTCACTCCCAAAGGAGAAGAGTATCTCCAAAATCCTTATTTCATTGAGCTTTACCAAGATCACGACTTTGAGAAATTGGGGCAAAGTGAAGTGCAAGAAGAACAATTGCAGTCAGCCCAAGCTTATGACGAACAACTATTTGAGCTTTTAAAGGCAGAAAGAAAGCGCGTAGCCAAGGCGAAAGGCCTGCCTCCCTATGTAATATTTCAAGATCCTTCCTTGGAAGAAATGGCCACCGTATTCCCAACTACCAAAGAAGAGCTATCGCAAATCATCGGGGTAGGTATGGGAAAAGTGGCGAAATTTGGCGCCTCTTTCCTGCAGGTTATTCTCAACTATGTACAAGAAAACAACTTGGAAACTGCAGCCGATGTCATAGTAAAAACCTCTGGCACTCGTTCAAAAGTGAAGATTTCTATTATTCAACAAATAGATAGGAAAGTCAATCTTGAAGAGATAGCTCAAAATTGTGGGCTTACCCTACTGGAATTGCTTCAAGAAATAGAACAAATCATTTACAGCGGAACGAAGTTAAATATCGATTATTACATTCATCGAATTATGGATGAGGAACGTGAAGAAATACTCCACGACTATTTTATGGGAGCAGAAACAGACCATATCAAGACTGCTTTAGAAGAACTAGAAGGGGAAGATTTTTCGGAAGAAGAACTTCGTATTTACCGCATTAAGTTTATCTCTGATCACGCCAATTAAAACCCACTAGCAGTTATGAACATACTCCTTCTAGGAAGTGGCGGTAGAGAGCATGCGTTTGCGTGGAAGATATCCCAAAGCCCTTCCTGCAGCCAACTTTTTGTGGCACCAGGAAATCCAGGCACCGCAAAAATTGCACAAAATATAGGGGTCTCTGTCACCGACTTTGAATCCATTTACCAACTCATCGTTGAAAAGGACATTGAGTTATTGGTAGTAGGGCCTGAAGAGCCTTTAGTCAAGGGGATTGTAGATTTCCTTCACGCTAGACCAAAAACAGCCTCTTTACCCATAGTAGGACCTTCTCAAAAGGGAGCGCTCCTGGAGGGAAGCAAAGATTTTTCCAAGCAATTTATGCTTCGTCATGGGATTCCAACTGCCTCTTACGCCACGTTCAATGCCACTCAGGTACAAGAGGGCTTGGACTACCTGGAAAACCATTCCCTACCCATCGTACTCAAAGCAGATGGATTGGCAGCAGGTAAAGGCGTCTTGATTTGTCAAAGCCAAGAGGAAGCCGCATCCTCATTTAAAGAAATGCTGGTAGAGGCCAAGTTTGGTGAAGCGTCCTCCAAGGTGGTGGTAGAAGAATTTTTGACTGGCATTGAAGTGTCGGTCTTTGTCGCTACCGATGGAAAG
Organism: Algoriphagus sp.; assembly: GCA_021298245.1. Classification (GTDB taxonomy): domain Bacteria; phylum Bacteroidota; class Bacteroidia; order Cytophagales; family Cyclobacteriaceae; genus Algoriphagus. The sequence continues at coordinate 6,609 of JAJTDZ010000024.1, forward strand.
AGCTATAAAATTTTACCAGAGGCCAAAGACTACAAGAGAATTGGAGAAGGGGATCAAGGCTTAAATACCGGCGGCATGGGTGCTGTCAGCCCGGTACCATTTGCAGATAAAATCTTCATGGAAAAGGTAGAACAACGTATTGTTGTTCCCACGATTCAAGGATTAGAAAAAGAAAAAATTTCCTTTAAAGGATTTGTCTTTATTGGACTGATGAATAAGGGAGGCGAACCTTATGTCATAGAATACAATGTACGCATGGGTGATCCAGAAACTGAAGCAGTTTTGCCTAGGATAACTAGTGATTTTGTAGGCTTATTGAAAGATATAGCCCATTCCAATCTTGCCAACCATGGCCTAGATATTTCTCCCATGCATTGTACCACGGTCGTTATGGTTAGCGGAGGCTATCCAGAGTCCTACGAAAAAGGTCATACCATCACCCTTCCCAGTGAGGTAAATCAGGGGGTGCTTTTTCATGCAGGCACCTCCTTGAGCAGTTCAGGACAGCTGGTGAACCAAGGCGGAAGAGTTATGGCGATTACAGGATGGGGGGATAATTTGAAAGAATCCATGAATAATGCCTATAGTATAGTGGAAAAAATATCATGGGAAAATGCGTATTTTAGGCGTGATATAGGAAAAGATCTTGTGTCTTTTAGAAAATAGTAGTTTTTGTACCAAGAGGCAATTTGCCCTGATTATAAATTAAATATGTCTGGATGTAGCTCATGCTCTACCACTTCAGGTGGTACCGGAGGATGCCAAAGTACGGGTACCTGCGGCACGAGCGATTGCAATAAAATGAATTCGTTTGATTGGTTGTCACACATGGGCATCCCTCAGGTGGACAACTTTGATGTGATGGAAGTTAAATTTAAGGGGGGTAGGAAAGATTACTTTCGCAACGTTGACTATATCAGTCTTACCACAGGTGACCCCGTGGTGGTGGATGTTCCCAGCGGTCACCATATCGGTTACGTATCCCTCCAAGGGGAGTTGGTGAGGCTGCAAATGCAAAAGCGAAAGGTGAAGAATGACGACAGCATCACCAAAATTTATAGACTAGCTACCCAAAAAGATCTGGACAAATGGGAGGAGGCAAAGCAACGCGAAATTCCTACCCTGTATCGTTGCAAACAGATTGTAGATGAGTTTAAGTTGCCCATGAAAATGTCAGATGTAGAATTTCAGGCTGATAATTCCAAAGCAACTTTCTACTACTCTGCCGACGATAGAATTGACTTTAGAGAATTGATCAAGGTATTGGCTTCGGAATTTAAGGTACGCGTAGAAATGCGGCAAATTAGCTTGAGGCAAGAAGCAGGTAGACTTGGGGGTATAGGGGTATGTGGACGTGAACTTTGTTGTTCCACTTGGTTGGTTGATTTTAAAAACGTAACTACCTCCGCAGCCAGGTATCAAAACCTATCTCTTAATCCTGGAAAATTAAGTGGGCAATGTGGGAGATTAAAATGTTGCCTTAACTACGAATTGGATACCTACATGGATGCTATCAAAGACATCCCTCAGGTAGAAAAACCATTGCTTACGGAACAAGGGGCTGCCAAACTGCAAAAAACGGATATTTTTAGAAAGTTGATGTGGTTTAGTTATTCCAACGATAACGATTGGCAAAGCATCACCTGCGATCGAGTTAGAGAAATTCAAGACTTGAATGCACAGGGCATATCGGTGTTTAGCTTGCAGGCCAATAAGTCAACAGAAGCAGACGATATGGCTGCTCAGTCGTTTAGAGAGTTAGATCTTTTAGATAAAAAATTCTCTAAGAAGAAGAAAAAGAAGAAAAAGAAAAGACCAGGAGAAGGGTTGGGGCAAGAGGCTGCGTCCTTCCAAGAAAGAAGTAGCGCTCAAGTTCCATCTACGGGAGAATCCGTTTCTTCCAGTAGGCCCGCTGGACAATCAGGGGGAGGTGCAAGGGGATCCTCTCCAGGCAGACCTGGAAATGAGCATAGGCACAAAAAGAAACATAAAAACAGGCCTTCTTCTAATTCATTGGGTGAAGATGCTGTACAAAAGCCTGTACCGGTGGATAAGCCAAGAAGTGGCGCTGCTGAATCAACGCCAAGACGTTTCCCTCCAAGAAGAAACCAAGGACCAAATGGTAATGAAGGAAATAAATAAACAGGTATTTTTCGCGTTTTTGACAATTATTTCAATAGCTATTACCTCCTGCTCTGAAGATAGGTTGTATGAGAATTTTCATTCTTTTAGCAATGCTTCCTGGTCTGCTAACGATTCTATTGCATTTGATTTATCAGACCTAAGCGGTCCTTATGGAAAAGGATTGCTTGCCTTACGCTATACGGAGCCCTATCCCTATTCCAATTGTTACTTAAAAGTCGTTTTTAAAGATGTTGAGAAAAAGATACTCTTTGATACCCTTTGGAACATCTCTATTTTCGATTCAAAATCAGGACAACCCTTAGGGAAGGGATTTGGAAGCACCTATACCTTATACGATACCCTCAGGTTTGAAATCCCACAAGAAACCAAGGAAGTACTAGTCTCCCAATACATGAGAAACTCTAGCCTAGAAGGAATAGAAGCGGTAGGATTCAAATTACTTGTGAAAAACTGAATTCGCTTTTTCTGATTGGAAAGGAATTTTTCTTAAAATCAAGCTAGCACCACTTAAAGTTTATTCACTGAAATTCAAAGGATTAAAGCTTCTTAAGAATTCATGGCTTTGTTTCTTATACTCTCCTTGTAAAAATCTTTATCAATGGCGTATATTTGCATTTGTTAATTAAAATCAGAACAGCCTTAACGGAAAAGAGAGTTGGGTGAGTGGCTGAAACCAACAGTTTGCTAAACTGTCGTACGGGTTAAACTGTACCGGGGGTTCGAATCCCCCACTCTCTGCTTAAAACCTAGTTCCAAGATGGGCTAGGTTTTTTTATGCTTTCTAGGCAATTGAAAAATTGGTTACCAATTTTTTACATGTTTTTCAAAAAATCCCTGGCCTGGATCAAATCTTCCTCAGTATCGATAGCAATCGCTTGATGGGTGGTTTCGACCATTTGTATCGGTACACCCTTCTCCACCAACCGAAGCTGCTCCAAGAGCTCTATTTGCTCCAAAGATCCTTTGGGCCATTGGGTAAAGGAAATCAAGAGGTCTCGACGGTAGGCATATACCCCGATATGTTTCCAGTACGTGATTGCTTTCCCCTCACGATTGTAAGGAATGGGTGATCTGGAGAAATACATGGCACGGTACTGCTCATCGACTACCACCTTTACAAAATTTGGATTTTGTACCTGTTCGGTAGCTAGCTTACACATCAAGCTGGCTACCTTAACTTCAGGGTTTGCAAATGCTGCCACCAGGTCTCGAAGTGTCTTGGCATCTTGAAAAGGTTCATCCCCTTGTACATTGACAATAAGATCAGCATCCACGTGTCCTAGGGCTTCTGCAATTCGATCTGAACCGCTTTCATGCGCTTTGGTACTCCTTACTACCTTTCCACCTATGGCATGGATTTGAGCTTCAATTTGATCGTGATCCGTAACTACCCAAACGGTATCAAAAACGCCTGTAGCTACCGTACTTTGGTGGGTACGCTGGATTACAGAAAGCCCATCTAGGTCCTGAACCAACTTAGCAGGCAATCGAGTGGAGGCGTATCGGGCAGGAATTAGTGCTGCTGTTTTCAAATCAAAGTTGTATTAAAATTACCCTAGATCAGCAAAAGAAATTTCTTTGTAAGAAAAAGATTCTAATCAATAATACCTCACCTCACAATTGGGAAAAGAGGCCTTAAATGAATCAACCGCCCTAAGGCTCAAGCGAGTATTGAAGCAGGAAAGTTTTTTAAGGTTTCTCAATCCTTCCAAGGCTTTCAGGGATCTAATTTCTGTGCTGGCCACATCCAATTCTTCTAAATCAGCTAAAGCTTCCAGGCCTTTTAGTGATTTGATATTGGTGCCTGAAAGATTGAGTTTTTTTAGATTTATCATAAAAGAAATAGCCTCCAAATCCTCAATTCCTGTATTGGAAAGGTTAAGCTCGGTCACTAGCAAAAGATCCGCCAACGAAAAATAATCTATGGCAGGGATTTGCGATAAGGTCAAAGAGCTCAGCCTTTTAAGTTGACTCACTGGTTCAATTGAAAATACGGGTGCATCAAAAATGGAAAGGTTTCTAAGATTTGAAAAAATCGTCAAGGCATCCAAAGAAGAAGGTCTAAGGTTTTTAAATGTAAGTATAGACCTAGCTGTCAGGTGATGTAATTGATCTACGCTGGGATTTTCTGGTAAATTAAAAGAGGATTTAAATTCATTTTTCCAATCCTCATCCAAAGCATTCCACCATTGTTCAAGTTCAGATGATCTGTAAATAAAGGAAACCTCTGGTCTTTTCAATAGAAAGTCAGGTACCTCTTCATGAGGTATCCTCGTAGCATTTACATTAAGATAGCTGAGTTTGGCAAGGCCTAACATAGCGTTAAAATCTTCTACTGCACTTCCTTCAACATCTATCTTTTCTAATTCCACATGGTTCTGCAGCGGATCTAAAGAAAGCAATCCAGTATTTTTTGCACTAATTTCCCTCAAGTTGTCAATTTCAGATAAAGGAAGAAGATCAGAAACCAAGGGATTGTCAGAAAAGCTTAAGGTGGTCAAATTAACAAAACGAACCAGAGGGTTTAGACTTTCTATGCCAGTACCATCAAGGTTTAGTGAGGTGCTTCCCAAAGTCTGAGTCAATAGTTCTACCCCAGGTTGCTCTCTTTTCAGTTCAGGATTGATACGGATCAAAGCTTCTTTCCATGCCGAAGATAGGCCTTGCCACCAAGCTTCTAGGTCCTTCACGTGATGAATCAATAAGACTTCAGGATTGTTTCTGATAAAGTTAGTTGCTCCTAAATCCGTTAAACTCGTTTGATCAGCTGCTATTTTTCTTAAGCGCGGCAGACCCTCTAAAGGAGTTAAATCTCCAATTTGGCTACCCGTAAGATCTACGTATTCCAATTGAGACATGGAGGATAAGGGCGATAAATCGTTGATATTGGTTTCCGAAAGGTCCAAATAGTTAAGAGAACTAAGCTGAACTAAAAATGAATAATTGAGCATGTAATTTTTACTCAAATCCAATCGCTGAAGCTGTGTCAAGTCTTTGATATTCTCCAAATTATTGAACCCGCTTTCACTAAGGTCCAACTCTTGTAAATTTTTAAATTGATTCAAACCAGCAAAATTTTGAATTGGAGTTTGGCCTGCTTTCAGTGTGGTTAATTTTGGAAGATTAATTAATTCTAAAATATTTTCAATTTTTGTGTTGGAAATATCCAGATATTTTAACCTATCGGCATATTTAATAAACTGAATTTCTGAAGTTGGAGTATTTGCCAATATGAGACTCTCTAGAAAAGTGATGTTGGAAATAGGTGCTAAATTGGAAATAGTGGTATTGCTGATGTCAAGAAACTTTAAGTCCCTAAGCTCAGAAAGGGGTGCAAGTTGTCTAATTTGACGATTTCCAGAAAAATTCAGAGAATCCACACTTACAAATTTGTAGAGCAGGGCAAGGTCTACCGAATCGGTACTGCTCAATTCAAACCTTTGTTTAAAGTAAGATTTCCAACCCGTATCTAGGGTGTTCCACCAAGCCGTCAACTCCACATCGCGACTCACTTTGGTAGTGTAAATGCTGGCAATCTTTAATTCTTGAGTTTTCTCATCTAAATTAATCTCTATAAATCGAGATTTTGTAGAGGCTACTTTATCTCCTTTCAAGCCAACTGCAGTAAGAGATCTATCCAAAGAGGCAAGGAAAAAGACATCTCCATTATCTTTTTGAAAAGGCTTTATTTCCCTGATTTTAAATTTAAATTCAACGGATTTAAAAAAAAATTCAATGTCTTTGAAGTAAGCGGTAACGTCTTTATTGGTCACTACTTTTCTATCCTGCAAAAGATCATCTTCAATTTGAACTTTCGAATCCCTAAAAATTTTAAGGTAACTTTCTCTAATAATTACATCTTTATCTCTTGCGGAGGTTTGTGGGTCTCCAACAGTATTCAACAAAAATTCCAAAAATCTAACCTGATCTTCCACTTTTGTTGAAAGTTCAGTGAGTTGTTCTTGGCTGTACCCTTTTATCGACTGAGCATTGCTGAGCTCAACGAAAAAAAAATAAAACGCCAGAAATAGAATACATTTAGTTTTGATCATAAATGTACCGCAATAGAGTTTCCTTATCACCAGGTCCCAATTTAACCAAACTTGAAATTAACCATCCTGTATTGTAACCTGGTCGATTAAACTGATTTACCTCAAAATACCAACCGCCAATTTGAAAAAAATGAAACTTCACCCCATTCACTGTTTCAAATCGGAGATTATTTTGTTTCATCTCATACAGAAAAATCGCCAAATAATCGGGAGAATAGCTGGTAGGAGTAAATGATTCGGGATTCTCTGAATCTTGAAAAGCTCTGCGCATGTTCATGAATCCTAATTCATGACTCAAAGGATGAAGAAAATCTTTTTCTGTACCTATAGGTTTGTTAAATAAATTTTTGAAGGGCTCAAAAACGACTTGATCTATCACCCATTCGTAGCCTAAACCCTCAGGTTGAATTTTCATAATAAAGGTTACTTCCTCCCTTTTTCCTTTGTAATTAAAAATAGCATCCACTTCTGCATACCAGCCCGGTCTATGAAAAACAAGAAACTGAGGAAAGTTTGAAGACACTACCGATTCAATAAATTGACTTTTTACATCAGGACTAATACCTGAAGTTTCGTTATCAACGAGCAAAGAAATAAAACCCTTCCTTAAGTTAGGGTTTTGAAAAAGAGAGTCTTTGGGATAAAACCTTTTGTTGCCGTCAATGGATTCTTCTCCATTAAATCGCCTAAAAAATTGGTTTAATTGCTTGGTGGAGGCGGCGAATCTTCCATCATCTTTGATTGTCCCGGGGCCGCCAATGCCTTGCCCCGAGACAATGAAGATGTTTGTTATAAAAAAAACAAAAATCAGTACGCTTTTTCTCATGCGGAAGTTTCGGTCACCCGTACATCCCCTAGCATAACGTCCCAAAATTCAATGGTCCGTCCAGCAATTTGGGTTTGCTTCTTTTCTACGTAGATAGTAATGTCTTTTTTGGTGGTGTCCTTGTAGTTCATTCCTGTTTCTATGGATGTGCCCTCAAATCGCTGATATACGGTGATTACCCCTACATACCTACCGTCCGGCTGTCTTTCCAAATCTGAAACATATTGAATATCATACCACGTGATGTTTACTTTATCGTAATTGAGTGCCATCAATCTCTCAAAATACCTTCTCACTTTGTAATAGGCAATTTCATTGGTGTTGATAGAAGAAACACCCATTTCAGCTCCTGGCGCGAATAGTTCTTCTGCCCTATCCATAACTCGATTGGCCTCAGAAAATTGAGTTTCTTTATTTCCAATGATGGCAATATACTTGGATAAATCCTTCACTTTTTCCAAGGCGAGGGAATCAATAGCCTGCTTTCTTGCTGGACTAATATTATCTTGAGCCAAAGCTACAACCGTAGTAGCAACAAAAAACCCAAGGAAGAGTATAAGTTTATTTTTCATGAGAACTTAATTTTTTCAGTTTTGATTTATTTTCTTCTGAGTTCTAATTCAGACACTTTTCCACTTCCATCCAAACGAATATCTGAAATAAAGTTTAGGTTTTTCTTGGTATCCTTCAGATAATCAAGGTATTTTTTAATAGTGGTGGGCTCATCGTAATCTTTCACTCCACCTTCTTCATGAATTACAACCAAAATAGGAATCTCTTGATTAGCAAACATGCCCAAAACCTCCTGAATGGATTGATTGGCAGAAGTTACGCTAGCTGCACTAGATACGGTGTTGAAATATTTTTCTAATCGCTCTACCGCAATTTCTTCAGCCGATCTGGCAGGTGGTGCAGGCGGAGCAGGTTTTTCTACGACTTCTTCTTTTACCACTGGTGTGGGAGTAGGCTCAACGACCTTCTTTTTACTCTTACAAGCACCCATAGCCAATACGAGTAGTAAAGACAAGAAAAGGGTTTTGCGTAAGGAAACAGAGAATAAGATGTGCTTCATTTTCAAATAAATTAAGTTAGTGATTTGTAGTTAGATGTCATTTGATGGGACATTTGGGTAATGCAAAATAAATAAAACATTACACAAATCTTCATTCCTTTACGCAAGTCCTTGTATTTTTTTTAGTTTAAGAAGATTAAGAAATGAAAAATATCCAAGCATTTTGCTTTTTCAGTAAAAATGAAATTTTTTAATTCTACATTAAATTTATAATAATCAATAGGTTAAGAAATTGTATCAACTCATCACAGCCTAGCGTCTACCATTTCTTTGTCTAAAAATCCTTTTACATCATAGATCACTTGGGAAGAATTTTTACTTATTGGTAGACTAGAAAATTGAGAATGGGCAACAGCCAGCACTATGGCCGTATAGTCCTCCAATTTGGGTAATTTTTCTCCACCTAAGATGGAAATTCCGTATTCTGCCTTGACCTCCTCCGAGTTGGCCCAAGGATCATAAACCTCCACCTTCATATCGAAGGTTCTCAATTCGTGATAAATGTCTATAACGCGGGTATTTCTTACGTCTGGGCAATTTTCTTTGAAAGTAAAGCCTAAAATAAGAACCTTGGCATCGATAATTTTTAGGTCTTTTCTCATCATCAATTTGATGATTTCTGTGGCCACAAACTTCCCCATGCTATCATTTACCCGTCTTCCTGCCAAAATAATTTCCGGATGATACCCTACCTCTTGCGCTTTTTGAGCCAAATAAAAGGGGTCAACTCCTATGCAATGTCCTCCCACCAGGCCTGGCTTAAATTTTAAAAAATTCCACTTGGTCCCTGCCGCTTCAAGAACCTCATGGGTATCAATTCCCAACAAATGAAAAATTTTTGCTAACTCATTCACAAAGGCAATGTTGATATCACGCTGAGAATTTTCAATCACTTTGGCTGCTTCAGCCACCTTTATGGAAGAAGCCTTGTAGGTGCCTGCTGTAATCACCGTTTTGTACAATTGATCTACAAAATCAGCAACCTCAGGGGTACTTCCCGAAGTAACTTTCACAATCTTGGCCACCGTGTGTACCTTATCTCCTGGATTGATGCGCTCCGGGGAATAGCCCGCAAAAAAATCTAGGTTAAATTTGAGCCCAGAAACCTTTTCCAGCACCGGTACACAATCTTCCTCTGTCACCCCTGGATAGACGGTAGATTCGTAAATCACAACATCCTCTTTTTTCAAATACCTTCCCAAGGTCTCAGATGCCTTCAGCATGGGGGTGAGTACTGGCCTATTGTGCTTATCTGTAGGGGTAGGTACTGTTACAATAAAAACAGTGCAATCTTTCAAATCCTCAGCATCACCTGTGGGGAAAAAACCGCGCTTCCCTACAGCAGGCGAAGCTGGTAAAAGTACTTCCTTCAGGGCTTCTTCAGCAACTTCTAGGGTAGCGTCTTCTCCAGCGGCTAATTCATCAATCCTACTAAGATTAATATCATAGCCAATCACAGGAAATTTTTTAGAAAATTCTACTGCCAAGGGAAGTCCTACATAACCCAGACCAATGACAGCAATTTTTACTTCTTGTATCGATTTCACGAGCAATCCAAATTAACTACCTTTAAAGCATTACCTGAAGCCTAAGCCTTCAGGACTTACTTGTTCTATACCTATTTTTCTACCCTCCTGTGCCAATTCTATATTTCATGAATGAAATTTTCTATCCCATCACCGAGAAGATTTTCCTATCGCATGAACAATAAATCCAATTTTTTCTAAAGCCTCTTTATTCAATAGATTTCTTCCATCAAACAAAAGGGCTGGTTTGTGCATAGAAGAATAAATACGCTCCCAATCTAGGGATTTAAATTCCTCCCATTCCGTTAAAATGGCTACCGCAGAAGCGTCTTTACAGGCTTCGTAGGCGGATTCTGCTACCTGGACCAATCGTTTGTTGTCTTCCGAGGACCTAGTTTCAAGAAAATCTAAATCTCTGTAAATTTTTTCTTCAGCAACCTTTGGATCATATACCACTAACCGAGCTCGCTCGTCCAACAGGGCATCTGCAACATATATCGCAGGAGACTCTCTGGTATCATTGGTGTCTTTTTTAAATGCCCAGCCTAAAAAGGCAATGGTTTTTCCATTTACGGTGTAGTAAAGACTCTTGATGATTTTTTTAGCAAATCGCTCTCGTTGATGCGCGTTGATTTTTACTACCTGCTCCCAATAATCTGCTACCTCATGCAGCTGGAAGCTTCTGCAGATATACACCAGATTTAAGATATCTTTCTGGAAGCAAGAACCTCCAAATCCTACAGAAGCTTTTAAAAATTTAGGGCCAATTCTTGAATCTGTTCCAATGGCTTTGGCTACCTCCTCAATGTCAGCGCCTGTCACTTCACAAAGCTCTGAGACCGAATTGATAGAGGATACTCTCTGCGCTAGGAATGCATTGGCAGTCAATTTGGAAAGTTCAGAGGACCATACATTGGTAGTCAAAATCTTTTCCTTAGGCACCCAAGCCTGGTAAATTTCAACTAAAGCTTGAATGGCTGCTTGGCCTTCAGGATCTTGATCCCCTCCAATGAGTACACGGTCTGGAAATAATAAGTCCTGAACAGCTGTGCCCTCAGCTAAAAATTCTGGGTTAGAAAGCACCTGAAAGGAAACTTTACTGGGAGAATTTTGTAAAATATCTTTAATGGCCTGGGCAGTCCTTACCGGAAGGGTAGATTTTTCTACCACAATTTTGGGACTAGTCGCTACTTCTGCGATTTGCCTGGCACTGGCTTCTACCCACTTGAGATCTGCAGCCATTCCTTTTCCCTCTCCGTAAGTTTTGGTAGGGGTATTGACAGATATAAAGATCATATCTGCATCTAAAATCGCCTGATTTACCTCTTTAGAGAAAAATAAGTTTCTGCCTCTCGCCTCGGCTACTACACGGTCCAATCCCGGTTCGTAAATAGGAAGCTGACTCAAATCCTCTTGATTCCAAGCAGCTATTCTAGCTTCATTGCTATCTACTACCACTACCCGAATGTTGGGACATTTTTGGGCTATAACAGACATGGTAGGACCTCCTACATATCCTGCTCCTATGCAACAAATGTTTTTAATTCTTCCCATTTCTAATTTTAATCTTCTCTCGAAAAAATTAAGTTCAGAAATTGACACTACTGACTAACAAGAAAGGTTCCGCAAATAACGTAAGGAATTGCCGGTTTTTTTACATTTCTTAATAATTTGTGCCTAAACGAAACCTCACTAAGACTAGCTTCCAACTTGAACTAGTTGTAGGGAAAGTTGTAAAACCGATGGATATTCGGAAAATCTGATTTTTTTTCTAAATTTTAGTCTGAATTGAGAATAAACCCATGATTCCGTCTAGAATTCTTCTCCCCTTGATTTGGCTTCCAAGCCTGGTTCTTTTTTGGAGTTGCTCTGAAAAAAACAAGGAAAACACCTCCCTGCTGCCAGCGGATCAAATAAGCTACAATTTTCACATCAGACCCATTCTTTCAGACAAGTGTTTTGCCTGCCATGGACCCGATGCCAACAAGCGAGAAGCAAATTTAAGATTAGACCAGGAGGAAAGTGCATTTGCTGCCCTGAAGGATAGCCCTGGAAAATTTGCCTTGGTTGCTGGGAAACCCCTACAATCGGAAGTCTACCACCGCATCACGAGCACGGATCCCAACGAAATGATGCCTCCACCCACCTCCAATCTAGCACTTTCTGCAAGCGAGATAGAACTGATCAAAAGATGGATTGAACAAGGTGCTGTCTACGAACCTCATTGGGCCTTCACCCGAATAGAAAAACCAAAAGTTCCTGAGGAAGAATGGGGAAACCACGAAATAGATCGATTTGTGGGTTTAAAAATGAAGGAAAAGGGTCTAGCCCCCAATCCAGATGCTTCTTCTTCCGAACTAATCAAAAGGGTAAGTTTGGATCTCACAGGATTACCCCCGTCCCTTGAGCTTCTGAATAAATATTCCGGATTTAAAGGTCAGTATTCCTATGAAAAATTAATAGATGAATTGCTAGCGTCTCCCTCATTTGGAGAGAAAATGGCAATTTTATGGCTCGATATTGCAAGATATTCAGATAGTTATGGGTACCAAGATGACAATGTCCGCACCCAATGGCCCTACAGAGATTGGGTGATTCATGCCTTCAACAAAAATCTACCTTACGACCAATTCCTTACCTGGCAGTTGGCAGGAGATCTCCTACCTAATCCCAACAAAGAACAACTACTTGCCACCGCTTTTAATCGAAATCATAAATACACCGAGGAGGGTGGGGTAATAGAAGAAGAGTACAGAATTGAATACGTACTGGACAAAACCAACACCTTCAGCAAAGGAATTCTTGGGATCACGATGGAATGTGCCCAATGCCACGACCATAAGTATGACCCCGTCTCACAAAAAGAGTATTATGAACTATTTGCTTTTTTCAATACCTCCCTAGAAAAAGGTTTTGAAGGAGACGTAAGCGTATCCAAACCTGCCAAAACCCCTATTCTTTGGGTAGATAGGCAAGATCTAGACGGCATCCTCAAATTTATCAACCACCAAGATACCTCCAGCTTGAGTATTTCGGTAATGGGGGAGATGGAAGAAAAGCGCACTACCTACATCCTGAATAGAGGCGCTTACGATGCTCCTACCCTACCCGTTGAGCCTGGCACACCAGCTTCCTTACTTTCTTTTCCTGCCTCTTTTGAAAAAAATAGACTTGGACTGGCCCAATGGACTACCCACAGAGACAATCCCTTGACCTCTAGGGTCTTTGTAAATCTAATCTGGCAAGAGATTTTTGGAAGAGGGATAGTGAAATCGGCAGGAGATTTTGGCATGCAAGGTGACTTACCTACCCATCCCGAATTACTCAATTGGCTGGCAGCAGATTTTATGGAAAATGGGTGGAACGTTAAAAGATTGCTCAAGCAAATTTTAAGTTCAGCGACTTACAAACAATCTGCCGCCATCACCTCCCAACACCTAGAAATTGATCCCGACAACCTGTACTTGGCTAGAGCCCCTAGACTTCGTTTGCCTGCAGAAAATATCCAAGACTTGGTCTGGTACAGCAGCGGACTGCTCAACAAAGACATAGGCGGACCCAGCGTCAAGCCTTACCAGCCATCTGGACTTTGGGAGGCTGCTACCTCAGGAAGAGGAGTACTGGCTACCTACGTTCAGGATTCCGGATCGAAGCTGTACAGAAGAGGAATTTACAACTTTATCAAGTTGACCGTACCGCCTCCAAAAGCCATCCTCTTTGATTCTAGCAATCGAGATCGCTGTGAACTCACGAGAAATCGAACCAATACCCCTCTTCAAGCCCTGGTCATGATGAATGATCCCATGGTCTTGGAAGCATCAAGGGTATTATCGACCCAGCTCACCCAAAAATACAAAGATCCCTCTCAAGCTATTGCGGAAGCCTTTAAACGTATTGTATGCCGAGATCTAAAAAACAAAGAAAAAGATCTATTGATGGCGTATTACGAGGCTGAGCTGAGTCATTACCAAGCCATGCCCCAAGAAGCAGCCTTGGCATTGGAGGTGGGTGAATACCCCATAGACCCAAAGGCGATTACCCCTCAAAATGCTGCACTCATGCAAGTCATCGTAAGCCTCTACAATTTGGAAGAAACCATTACCAAAAGTTGATATGGAAAAGGAAATTTTTGAACAAGGATTAAATCACAACAGAAGAAAATTCCTTTCTCGCCTGAGCTTGGGTATTGGAAGTGTAGCCTTAGGGTCGCTACTGATCCCAGATCTTTTTTCAGGCAAGCAAGAGACAGAGGATGCCTTGATGCGAGCCCTTCCCCATTTTGCACCCAAAGCCAAACGAATCATTTACCTCTTTCAAAATGGTGCACCTTCCCAATTGGAAACGTTTGATTACAAACCCTTGTTGAGGACCAATTTTGGACAAGATCTTCCTGAATCCATACGCATGGGGCAAAGGCTCACGGGGATGACCGCAGGACAAGATGCATTTCCCTTAGTAGGCTCTTACTTCGAGTTTAATCAATACGGACAAAGTAGGGCATGGATCTCCTCGCTCTTCCCACATTTGTCTACGGTCGTAGATGACCTTTGCATCATCAAATCCATGCATACAGAAGCCATCAATCACGATCCGGCCTTGACCTTTTTCCAAACCGGTGCTCAGGTGGGCAATAGACCCAGCATGGGTTCTTGGTTGAGCTATGGTCTAGGCAGTGAAAATGAAAACCTTCCTGCCTTTTGTGTATTACTCAGCAGAGGTAAAGGAAATGGACAAGGAGTGTACTCCAAATTATGGTCCAGCGGTTTCCTAGACGCCAGGCATCAAGGGGTGCAGTTTTCCAACTCGGAAGACCCCGTACTCTACCTTTCAGATCCCAAAGGGATGAGTAAAGACCAGAGAAGAAGAATGCTCGATCAGGTGTCAGCCATGAATGAATTGAGTTATCAGGAGTTTAATGACCCCCAAATCACCACCAAAGTGCAGCAATACGAAATGGCGTATCGCATGCAAACCGCCGTTCCAGAGATTACTGATGTGAGTAAAGAACCTGACTCCATCGTCAAACTTTACGGCCCTGATTGTCTGGTGCCAGGCACCTATGCGGCCAATTGCCTTCTAGCAAGAAAGCTATCTGAAAATGGGGTTCGCTTTGTACAGCTATACCATCAAGGTTGGGACACCCACGACAACCTACCCAACCAAATGATTGGACAGGCAAAAGATGTGGATCAGGCTTCTGCTGCGCTGATTACTGACTTAAAACAACGAGGTCTTTTAGACGAAACCCTAGTCATCTGGGGTGGGGAATTTGGTCGCACGAATTATTGCCAAGGTAAAATAGCCCCAGAAAATTATGGGAGAGATCACCATCCTAGAGCCTTTTCCATCTTCATGGCAGGGGGTGGAGTGAAGTCGGGAATCGTTTATGGAGAAACAGACGATTTTGGGTACAATATCCTTGAAAATCCTGTTCACGTGCACGACTTCCAGGCCACTGTATTGAACCTGATGGGTATCGACCATGAAAAATTAGTGTACAAGCATCTGGGAAGAAGGTACAGACTCACCGATGTGCATGGAAAGGTAGTTTCAGATATCATAGCTTAACCTCCTAACCCAAAAAACGTGTCTCGAAGTACTTCCCTACTTGAAAACCTACTCTTTTTTTGGATTGGAGGCGTGGTAATTCTTCTCCTGGGAGGAGACTACTTGCAGGTGCCTGATTGGCTTTTGGTGGCGGGAAGACTCCATCCTCTCCTACTTCATTTCCCACTTGTCCTGCTGCTTTTAAGTACTGCTCTGCTATGGTCAAGGTCCGAAAATTGGCAGACTCTTGCTCCAAAAATTTTATTGTTAGGTGCAAATTTCGCGGGAATTACCTCTTTAGCTGGTCTAATTTTAGCAACAGAGGATTATGAGGGTAGCAGCTTTTCTTGGCATAAATGGACAGGAATTGGTGGCTTTTTCCTTGCAACAGGCTTTTATTTTTTAAAAAATGCAAAGCTTCAGATTAGAAAAAGTATAGGTCTTGGATTAGCTACACTCTTGTTGCTGGTAGGTCATTTTGGGGCAAATCTTACCCATGGGGAGGATTTTTTACTTGGCCCTCTCCTTTCCCAAGAAAAACAAGCCCTAAGCCTGGAAGAAGCAGAAGTCTTTAGGCATGTGATCCAACCCATCTTGGAATCCAAGTGCGTTTCTTGTCATAAAGAAGGAAAGGTAAAAGGGGAGCTACGCTTAGATTTGGTAGAAGGCATCCTCAAAGGAGGTAAGTCTGGACCATTTTTTCTTGCGGGTAATCCTGAGCAATCCCTATTTATCCAACGCATTCACCTGCCCTTGGATGAAGAAGATCATATGCCTCCCAAAAATAAGCCTCAACTTACCGAAGAAGAACTGGAACTCCTTAGACTTTGGGTTCTTTCGGGAGGAAAGGTAAACCAGAAGGTGACCGAGCTGCCTGCCGAAGATCCTTTTTATCAACTGATTGCCGAAAAATTTACCAAGGAAAAAACATACCCCTTCTCCCCTGCAGACGAGGAAGACGTGGCCGAACTCAATACTTTTTTTAGAAAGGTAAAACCCATTTATCCCGGATCACCAGCCCTTGAAGTCACCTACTTTGGAGCTTCGGCCTTTGATCCCAACTCCTTGGAAGAACTCTCCACAGTCAGCGAACAAGTCGTCCGCCTGAAGCTGGACCGCATGCCTTTGGAAAATGTGGATTTAGATTTCTTATCTGATTTCCAACAACTCGAAGAGGTGTACCTAAACTTTACAGGTATCCCTGAAGCCCAGCTAAGCGTATTCTCCCAATTGCCACAACTTCGACTGCTGGCTTTGTCGGGAAATACCCTCAGCGAGGTGGGTGCCAAGCATCTGCTCTCCCTTCGCCAAGTGAAAAAACTATTTCTTTGGCAAACTGGCTTAACTACCCAAAAACAAGAAGAACTTAAAAAAGCGCTCCCTTCCACTGCTTTAGATTTTGGATACGATGACAAAGGAGTGATTTATCCATTAAATCCTCCAAAAATTGAATTTGATGAGGTGCTATTCCAGGACCAAACCCAAGTGATCCTGTCCCATCCCATCAAATCCACCCAGCTCAGATATACCCTGGATGGAAGCACACCGGATAGCCTGCAGAGTAGCAGGTATACCCAACCTCTCACCTTGAAATCCTCTACTCAACTTCGGGTCAAGGCCTTTGCGCCAGGATGGATAGGTAGTGAGCCTACTGAAGCTATTCTTTTCAAAAAAGGGATAGTACCCGCTTCTTATAGCTTAACTACTTTGCCAAACCCACGCTACGCGGCAAAAGGGGCAAGCAGCTTATTCGATGGAATTAAAGGCAAAGCCAACCATACCAGTGGAGATTGGCTGGGCTTTACCGACGCCCCGTTTGATCTTACCCTTTCCCTTGGAGGCTTGAAAAATCTGAGTGTTTTGGAGATTAGTCTGCTCCTGCACGAAAGTGCTTATATTTTTCCTCCTCAATCGGTAGAACTTTGGGTAGGGAATTCTGGTAAATGGAGTAAAATTTCTGTTCCCACTCTCTCCATGTCTACCAAAATTCAAGATCCTAGATTCAGTTTGCTCACCCTTCCCCTGTCGAATACCCAGGCGGATCAGGTACGCATAAAATTAAATCCCATAAGCAGACTCCCCTCTTGGCATCCTGGCGCAGGAGCAAAAGGATGGGTATTTGTGGATGAAATCTTAATCCATTGATTTTTGCATCATGTCTATCCCTAGCTTCAAAAAATATCAAGAAATTATTACCCATAAACTACAACTCGCTTTTGGTCAAGAAGAACAAATTCAACAAGCGGCAGGGTATTTAGCTTCCACATTGACCCATCAAGGTTGGGTCTATAGCTTCGGTACTGGCCATTCGCACATGATTGCCGAGGAGCTTTTTTATCGTGCGGGAGGATTTGCTAGAGTTAGGGCTCTCTTGGTACCCGAACTTATGCTCCACCAAAGTGCAACGGGAAGTACGGAAGCGGAACGGAAAGAAGGTTATGCCCGGCATCTCTTGAAAGACTATGTTCTTGGACCTCAAGATGTACTAATCATTGCCTCCAATTCCGGGCGTAATGCTGTTCCTATCGAACTGGCTCAATTGGCCAAAGAAAAAGGAGCTAAAGTAATTGTGCTCACCAATCTAAGGCACAGCAAGTCGGTCAGCTCAAGGCATTCCTCAGGGCTCAAACTGTATCAATTGGGGGATGTAGTCCTAGATAATATGGGAGAAATTGGAGATGCTGCATTAGCCTTAGAGGGCCTTGAAACCAAGGTAGGGCCTACCTCCACGGTGGTCAGTACCGCCTTGCTTCAGGCGATCTGTGTGGAAGCTACCTCGGCCATCCTAGCCAAAGGAGGGCACCCTGAAGTGTTTAATAGCTCCA
>JAJTDZ010000069.1 GCA_021298245.1 Algoriphagus sp.
CCCTGCATCATTGGCCTTGGATCCTATGGTATTGATCTCTCTCCCAATCTCCTGGGCAATAAAACCAAGTTTTTTTCCTTGAAGGAATTCATTTTCCATGGAAGATATAAAATAATCCAGATGCGTTTGCAATCGCACCAGCTCTTCCGTGATATCTATCTTTTCAAAATAGTAGATAAGTTCTTGTTCGAAGCGATTGGCATCAAAGGAGTTTTCCTCCACCCATTGGGAAAAATACCCATTAATTCTTTGCTTTATTTTTTCTTTGCGAGCAGGGTCTTCTGCTTTTATGCGTTGCAATCCTTGTCTTATGATCCCACAATTTTCTTTCATCTTCAGCCACAAAGAAGCTCCTTCATCCGAACGGAACCGATCACATTGCTCCAGGGCTTGTTCTAGTACTCGTTTTACTTGATTCCAATCTTGACTTTCCTCCCGATCAGCAGGCACATGCACCATTACATTTGGTGCCTGAAGGGCAAGCTTAAATAGCTCTGCTGAGGATTCATTGACCGAAGTAGCCAATTGTTGAAATTGAGAATAGTAAGATCTGAATAAATCCTCATTGAGCTTTACAGGTAATTGTTGTGGGCCTTTGGGAACAAAATCTATAGTTACACTTACCTTACCTCTCTCTAAACTGGCTTGTACCAAGTTTCTGATTTCAGGTTCATGGTCGCTAAATTGCCGAGGACTTCGAACCGATAAGTCCAAAAATTTTGAGTTGAGTGATCGGACTTCAACATGAACCACCATGTGGTCGTTCTCAAATCCTGCAACTCCAAATCCTGTCATAGATTTGATCATACTTCTCGAGTTAGAAATTATACCCCAAAGTAAAGTAAAATTTCAAGTCTTCGCTTTGGTAATTTCTAATGGGTCGAGCTACATCAAATTTTACATAATAATTCATAAGCACGGTGCGAAGCCCTGCTCCATAGCTTTGTAGCCAAGGATTATTGAAATTATTCAATACAATTACAAAAGGTGAGCCAGGGGTATTGATCACTTCTGTATTCTGATCGTTGATTTTCTCCCAAGGAGCAGCATCGTTCCATGCAGAACCCACATCATAAAATCCTACCATCTGGAAGTTCTTTATAAAATTTGAAGTGATGTTGCCTCGAGTAAGGTAAGAAAACAAGGGAAATCTCAATTCAGTAGAAAAAGTAACCACATTCCTGCCACGTATTTCGTCGTAATCAAATCCTCTTAAATCTACAAAGTCTGCAAACAATATATTGGAGTTTTCCAGACCTTCTGGATTGCGGATGGGTGATGGTTCAGGCCTATTCGCTGGGGGAGTGTAAAAGTCATTGAAGAGCCAGTTGTCCATACCCCCCACTAAATAATTCTGGGGATTAGGGCCCATGAAGGAGCCGTAGTAAAACTTTGATGCCAGGACAATATTTTTATGAATTTTTTGATAATTCCTTAGATCTACATACACATTACTGAATGACCTATTGCCATGATTTAGCCCTTGGTAATGCATGAATCCAATTTTTCCTTTGGTTCCTGTAAACGAATATAGTCCCATAGGCTCGGTCCTGTCGTAGACAAATTCTGCCTTACCCCCCACATAGTTTACATCGAAGCGATTTAACTCAGGAATCTTACTGTAAATGATAGAATCTGCATTGAGATTGTAATACCTAGTTGTGGCCACAAAGGGAGCGGCATATAGCCTAGAGTGTACATTTAAGGGGTAAGAAGCTCCCGCTTCCACTTTGGAGAGTACGTATTTTTGATAACTAATATCTCCTTCAGAGACCCTAAGGGTTTTTCTATCGTACCTTCCTCTTACATCTAGTCTGGATTTGAGGTATTCGTATTCAAACCAAATATCTCCTCCTGAATCAAAATCCAGGGAGGTCATAATTCCCCCCATAAATAGATGATTATCAAGGATATCTGTCATTTTACCATTGAGGTGAATGCCAAATCCTCGGAGGGGATCAACTACAAATCGGGTGTTGATGTGATTGGTGAAAAATTGGGGTTCCATCAGCAGGGGACCAGATACTCGCTTTTGTAAATTTTGCTTACGAAAAGACTCGAGCAGATTATTTTTTGCCTCTTCCTGCTTAGGCGTAGGGGTACTTGCGTCGGTAAGTGCAGCAGAAGGTATGGAATCAAAAGTATAATTTTCAGTATTTACTCCTTTTTTGGACTCAAACCTAAGCCGATCTGTTGAAATGGAGGAGGTTTTTTTGGATAAGGTATCTAATGCGGAAGCTGGAAGTACCAATTCTGGGTCTTCTTGCTTCTTCACTTGTGCAGGAGCCTGAGTTTTTGCTTCAAGCAATCTTCTTGCAGCAATTCTTTCGTTGAGCTCTTTGGCTTGGGCCAATTGTAATCTAGGGGTGCTGGGGGTAAACTGATCAACTCCAGAATAATTTTCTACATATAGTTTGGATTCCTTACCATTTCTCACCGCATATGCCAGTTTATTCATTCGTGAATTCACATCAACTACCTCAATGCTACTGTCTATGGATGAAATTTGCGTGGACACTTGATTACCGATATTGTGTCTCATGATATTGCCTATCCCGCTCAAATCGCTCAGGTACACCAAAGTATTCCCGTTCAGCTTTCTAGGATAACTGTTTTTGCTATTCGAATTGGTAAGTTTGGTGAAGATGGTGGTATCCTGTAGGACCTGGGCCATGTATAGGTTATATTGGGAAGGAAAACTTCCTAAGCTAGGGGCAGCCAAAGAATCCGATTGGACCACGAAATTGGTAGCATAAACTAAAGTGGAATCGTTTAAAAAGATGGGGTTGAGGTCATCAAAACTATCGTCGGTAAGCCTGCTTCCTTGTCCCCTCACGTTGAGGGTGTAGATATCTGTTTTCCCATTTGAAATCGCAGAGAGGGCAATATTTTTTCCAGATTCATTAAAATCCATGCTCAAGACCTGAGTGATATTTCTTAGGAAAACTTTATTGCGAAGGGAACCATCTAGGGAGCGCTGCCTCAAGGTAGTTACTCCTCTTTTGAATGAAGCGATGGCCAAAGTAGCCGAATCTCTCCAGGCAATCGCTGGAGAAGACAAATTCGGTGGAAGTTCTTCGTACTTAGCCCCTCCCTGGAAAATACGTTGCTCCATTCCAGATGACAATTCCCTAGCGATCACTGTAAATTTCCCCGCATTATTGACCACATACGCCAGATGAAGACCGTCGGGGCTAAATTTTAGATCGGAAATGGCCCCATTGACTCGGGAAGAAGTGCTAGCTATGGCTTTGGAGTCATCAGGCGTTTTAAAATTGGTGTAAACAGGTTCGTTGATCTTTAAATAAAACTGCTGCCAATCGGAGTAAAAAGTTTTGATATTGACTCCAATGGTATTGGCAATGCTATTTTCCTCATTTCTATTGATTCGAGATAAATTCAAAATACTCGAAACGTATCTTCTTCCGTATTTTTCTGCAATAAAATTCCAGATGGACTGACCAACTAAGCCTGCTTCGAGATCTGTAAGGGCATATAGCTTTGGATTAGAAGTGTTTTTTAAATATTGCCTGATGTAATCGTCCATCTCCCTACTCCAGCCTTTGGCTAGGTAAAGCGCAATGCCGTCTACGTACCAATCGGGAAAATTGCTGGTTAGATTGGCTTGAAATGCATCTGCTACCGAGGCCCCATATAGCATTTCTCTGATGATGACCTGAGATGTTGCAAAAAGGAGATCCTCTTTGAAAACATCCATTCTTCCTTTGTAGGCAACTTCGGCGATTAAGCGGCTAAACTTCGTTTGCCCTTCTTCGGTATACTGCTGGGCATTCAGGTCTAGGTTACTCTGCAGGCGCTCTTCAGGAGAATTATAAATGTAGATTTTAGGTTTGGTATAGGCCACATAACCAATATTTTGGGTAAGCTTATTGAAATCGGCTTCCAAAAATTCAATGGCCATCTTGGCCATAGGCCCTCCCCTATCGTAATAGTAGACTTCAAAATTTGCAGAGGTGTAATAATACCATTTGATTTCTTTATGCTGCACCCTATTTTTTCCAAACCGCTCTTGGTCAAACTGTGCCATAGCCTTGGCGGCCCCTAGCAGGGAAAGAAGAAAAATAAGGCAAAAAGAGAAAACGCTTCGCATCCAAAAACCTATTGATCGAGTTTAAATATATTAAAATACCTAGAGATGTCCACTTCAACAGGCAAAGGCTTTGTATCAAAAATAAAATCTTGCATCACCTGGCTAAAGTAGGGCACCAAAGATACCCCTTTGGTACCAAATCCATTGAAGACATAAACGTTGGAAAGCTCAGGATGTTTACCTAAAAATGGTTTTCTATCCTTGGTGGCAGGTCGAATTCCAAAACCATGGTGAACTATTCCTTCCACCTCGACCTGAACCAACTCTTCAAGTTTTTCAACCAACTCCTTTGCTGCACCGGAAGTAGCTCCTAGGTTCAAATCATGCCAGCTGTAAGTGGAGCCTAACCTTACATTTCCATTTTTCAAGGGTATCCGAAAAACTCCTCTATTGACAATGCAATCCAAATTTGCCGCTTGCTCGACTTCCAGGATTTCTCCTTTGACAGGGGAAAAGGGCAAGTAGGAAAAAAAACGAGACTGCTTTGTACCCATTCCAGAACAAAAAATCACAGCCTTAGCATGCAGGTCCTTGTAATTCCAACCTTCTGCTTGCTGGATCAGAAGCTCTTCTTGAAATTTTTCGATTCGCAAATTATCCCCAAAAAAGTAGGCCATGCCATCCAATAAAGTGGGGAGATCTACCCAACCCGAACCCTGGAGCATCACCCCACCAAAAGGATCCCTTACCTGAGCAAATTGAGATGTAGTAAAAATATGCTGAATAAATTGACCTATGTTGGGGTCGCTGGAATGACCCATCCATTCATTCTGCTCTTCTATGGTCAAAAAAGGTCGATATATCTTTTGGGGATATAAAAATTTTCGAGAGCTTATTTCTTCGAGCTCTTGGTAAAAGGGTTCAATCTGGGGAAAAAGTTCTTCTGCCATCCAGGTTTTCACCATTTTTCTACCCGTTATGGGATTGTACAAGCCCGCTGCCACCCTGCTACTTTGATTGTGCATAGGTTGATCCAACAGCATGATCCTCTTCCCCTCTTTCCCAAGTCGATACGCCATGGCAGTACCTGCTATTCCTTGACCTATGATTAAAAAATCAATTTCCATATCCAAAATTAAACCCATTATTCTTTACTTTGCTCTACTATCTAAGACTTTTCGAATGCTTCATATCAAGTGCTTCACCTGTAATCCTTTTCAGGAAAATACCTACCTGATGTACGATGACCTCGGGGAAGCCGCCTTAGTAGATCCTGGATGCTATACTATTGAGGAAAAAGCAAGGCTAGAAACTTTTATAGAGGAAAAAGGCCTGAAATTGAAGTATTTGCTCAATACTCATTGCCACATCGATCATGTCCTTGGAAACGCTTGGGCCAAACAAAAGTACGGTCTCTCCCTTCAAATTCATGCCCAAGAGGAGGCTGTCCTTAAAGCAGTACAAGTTTATGCCCCAAATTATGGTTTTCAGGCATATATTCCCTCCGAACCAGATGGGTATTTGACAGAAGGTCAAGTAATACAAATTGGAAGGGAATCCATACATGTCATCTTTGTACCTGGGCATTCTCCAGGCCATGTGGTATTTTACCACCCTGAAAGTGGGCAATGCCTAGCTGGAGATACCTTGTTTTATGGCAGCATTGGGAGAACTGACTTGCCAGGGGGAAACCACTCCTTGTTGTTGGAAAAAATAACAACCCAATTGTTTACCTTGCCAGATGCCACGGTAATATTTTCAGGTCATGGACCTAAAACCAGTATTGGTTTTGAAAAAAAATCTAACCCATTTGTTGGCCAAACAAGTATTTCTTGAAACTTACCGCTCATATCCCCAACCTACTCACCTTACTCAATCTCCTTTCTGGAGTGATTGGAATTATTTGGGTAGTGGAAGGTGAAGTCCTCTATGGAGCTTATTTTGTATTAATTTCCGCAGGATTTGATTTTTTAGATGGCTTTGCTGCCCGACTCTTGAAGGTGCAAAGCCTGTTGGGAAAAGAACTGGACTCCTTGTCAGATGTAGTTTCCTTTGGGGTACTTCCTGGAGTTATTTTCTTTTCGCTTATTGAAAAGCAAAGCCCCAATCCATGGCTACCTTACCTGGGTTTGATTGTACCTCTACTTTCAGCCTATAGACTTGCAAAATTCAACTTGGACACCCGTCAGGGGGATAAATTTATTGGATTACCTACTCCTGCAAATGCCCTATTTTTATCTTCGATACCTCACCTGGCTCAAACTTTCCCAGGAGCTAGCTTTCTTCAAGAGCCCTGGCTGCTGCTTGGCACGGCTTGGACGTGCAGCCTATTGCTTATATCCGAGTTGCCTCTTATCGCATTGAAATTCAAGAGTTTTTCCTTTTCTGAAGCCAAGTATATTTATTTTATTTTGGCTTCTGCCGTTGCTTTGGTAGGGTGGCTCCAACTTGCTGGAATTCCCCTGGTTATTTTACTCTATATTC
>JAJTDZ010000025.1 GCA_021298245.1 Algoriphagus sp.
TGCTGCCACTGTCTTTCATCAAGATAAAAAATTACAGATCGGTATTGTGGTCCATGGTCTGCTCCTTGTCTATTGAGGGTAGTTGGGTCATGAGTTGACCAAAATACTTCCAACAGGCTGGTAAGGCTAATTATCTGGGGATCAAAGTATACCAAGATCACCTCGGCATGACCTGTAGTACCCGTACAAATTTGCTGGTAGCTGGGATGATCCACAATCCCTCCCGAATAGCCTGAAATGACTTGTCTTACTCCTTGCAGACGGGAAAAAACTGCTTCTGTACACCAAAAACAGCCTCCACCCAAGATTATAGCTTCTAAGCCTGTAGGAATATGAAGCTCTGTTTTTGGTAATTCTAATCGCGATGACATAGATGTAGAAACGGCCACTAGGCTGGATTGTTTAAGATTTACCAACTAAACTCTACTCTGATTTTATTGAAGTGGATTGGGAGATAAACTAACCTAATTTATCCCAATTATAAAGTGTAAGGTAAAAGAAGGTAAACTAAATTTTAACCTAATCCCTCGCCATTAATCCCTTAAAAATGACAGATTTAAAAATCTATAGTGAAAATTAAAAATAGAAATAGTAGTTTGGGAGTTAAAGTTTAAAAAAAGAAAGAATGAAGAACTATTTTCTCAGCACCATCCTCACGATGATGATCTTTGGATGGGTAATGCAGGTAAGCTGGGCACAAAGCGATCCGAGTGGAAAGCGAAGAGTGACCAGTTCCTTTGCCATTACCAATGCTACTGTCATCAAATCCCCAGGGGATATTGGAAGCAAGGCTACTGTCCTCTTTAAGGATGGGATAATAACAGGAATCGGAGCAGGACTAAGCATCCCAAAAGATGCCAAGGTTATTTCAGGAGATTCCTTATTTGTATATCCTGCATTTATTGATGGAGGAAGTAATATTGGAATATCCGAACCTATGGATGATGAAAGTACTAAGGATTTTAACTCTTCCAATCCTCCAGATGAATTGGCAGGGATTACTCCATGGAGGATGGCCACTGATTTTTATTCCAGTGCTAGTAACGAGGTAGATGAATGGAGAAAAGTAGGATTTGCCATGTCGCAAGTCATTCCAGAGGGTGGAATGCTACCCGGAAAAACAGCCTTAGTAAGCTTAGGAGATCCCAAAAACATTGCCATCATACAAGCAAATGTAGCTATGGCGGCAAATTTTAGAGGTTCTAGGGGTATGTATCCAGGCACTGTGGCTGGAGTGATGGCCAAGTTTAGAGACGTGTACCAAAACAGCATCTTAGCCTTAGAACATGAAAAATTGTTTGCCTCGGTTGCTGGAGTAAAACGTCCCCAAACTACCCCTACTCAGCTGGCTATGGCACCTGTAGTCCAAAAGCAACTCCCTATTCTTTTCACTGCCAACTCGGAATTAGAAGCTAGACGGGCCATCTCCTTACAAAAGGAACTGGGATTTAAGCTTATCCTTACAGGCTTAGAAAATTACGAGTCGGTCATTGATTTGATCAAAAGCTCTGGCACTTCGGTGATGATAAAATTGCAAGTTCCTGACGATAAAGCAATTAAATCTCAGAAAGAAGAAGGAGTCACCGAAGCCACCAAGGCGCAGTATGCCAGAGTAAAAGAAGCTTACGATCAGTCCTTAAAGCAAGCTGCTAACCTAGAAAAGGCAGGCGTATCCTTTGGATTTAGTACCCTAGATACCAAAGCTTCAAACGTACACAAAGCCCTTTCCACCATGATTGCCAATGGCTTAAGTGAAAAAGCAGCCTTGGCTGCATTAACCACAAATCCTGCTTCCGTCTTAGGCATTTCTAGAATTGCTGGAACCCTTGAAAAAGGAAAGTTGGCCAACCTCATCCTTACTACGGAACCTTTATTTAAAGAATCTTCCCAAATCAAACATGTCATCGTAGATGGTTATGTGTTTGACTATGAAGTGAAGAAAAAATCAAATTCAGCTCCTAACTCTTCTGCTACACCAGAAAATTCGGAGAACTCGGTAGAAGGAGTATGGGATTACGTTTCTGAAACTCCTGCAGGAAGTTCAGGAGGAGAAATAACCATCAAGAAAGAAAATGGTGTGTTGGGAGGAAGTATTAGCTACGACGATCCTGCAGGATCTGGAAAAGCAAGTGCCCCCATCAAAAATGTAACGGTAACGGGCAAGAATCTAAAATTTGAATTTGACGTTTCGGCAGGCGGAATGAGTTTTACGGTAACTGTATCAGGAGAAGTCAACGGAAAATCCATGGAAGGTACCTTATCCTTGCCTCAAATGGGTTCATTTCCTTTCAATGCCACACTTTCTTCACCTAGCCAACTTAACTAATCATGAAAAAGTTATTCTACCTTCTTCTAGCGTTTTTTGGACTGGGATGTAATTTTTCCCAAGCCCAAGTTCAAAAAGGAAGCGTTTTGATCAAAAATGCTACCGTGCTGACCGTAACCAAAGGCAATTTAGAATCTGCCGATGTATTGGTCCAAAATGGGATCATCACCCAAATTGGAAAAAATATTACTGCTCCTACTGGTGTACAAGCAATTGATGCCACAGGGAAATACCTCATGCCAGGGATTATAGATGCTCACTCCCACGTGGCCTTGGATGTAGTCAACGAAGCCTCTGCACCTATCACTTCGGAAGTTCGAATGAAAGACGTAGTTAATCCCTTTGAAATAGGGATTTACAGGGCCTTGGCAGGTGGAGTCACCGTCTCTCATGCCATGCATGGATCGGCCAATGTGGTTGGAGGTCAAAATGCCACCCTAAAACACCGATGGGGCGCAAAAGACCCTGCAGACATCATCATGCAAGATGCTCCGAGAACCATCAAATTTGCTTTAGGAGAAAACCCAACTAGGGTTCATGGCAGAGGAAATGGGATACAACCCCGATCCAGAATGGGAGTGGAAGCAGTGATAAGAAATGGGTTTAATGAGGCCCTTCAATACAAAAAGGCTTGGGAAACGTATGCCGCTGCAAAAAATACCAAAGGAAATACCCTTACTCCTCCAGCCTACAACGAAAGACTGCAGACGCTAGCCGATATCCTAGATGGAAAGATTATTATTCATTGCCATTCCTACCGAGCCGATGAAATCTACATGCTTATCAACGTGGCAAAGGATTTTAATATCAAAAAATTAGTTTTCCAGCATACCAACGAAGGATTTAAAGTTGCCCCAGAAATTGCAGAGTACACCATGGGAGCCTCTGTTTTTGCCGACTGGTGGGCTTACAAAATGGAAGTATATTATTCTACCGCTTTCAATGCAGCTATCCTTCAAAGAAACGGAGCCATTACTTCTATCAACTCGGATTCTGCCGAACTTATCCGCCACTTGTACCATGAGGCTGCAAAAACTCAGCGTTACGGTGGATTGACCGACGACGAAGCCTTGGCCATGATCACCATCAATCCTGCCAAGCAACTGGGTATTGAGGACAAGGTAGGTTCTATTGAGGTAGGCAAGCAAGCGGACTTGGTCATTTTTGATAGCCATCCCCTATCCTCCTATGCCGTACCACAAATGACTTTCGTAGATGGAATAAAGTACTTTGATGTTGTAGCAGACAAAGACGATCAGCGCCAACTGGTAAGTGCTACCGAAATGGTAGAACCTATCTTTTTGCGCGCCAATGAAGAAGCACACCGTTGTATGCAAGATGTAGAAATCTTTTTAGATGCATTTGATGTGGCCTTTTTGAAAGAAAAACACTAATCACCCCGAAAATTCAACATACGTATGAACCGAATACTAGTATTATTTTGTATGACCTGGATAGCCCTTCTACCAAGCGTGGGAATGGCTCAAATAGACGGGGAATTTGTAAAACCTCGAACAGGGAAGTTTCTCCTAAAAAATGCAACCGTAGTGACCGTGACCAAGGGGACGCTGTCCAATGCTTCTGTTTTGTTAGAAAATGGAAAAATTATTGGGGTCGGTGCATCTCTTCCTTCTGAAGGAGCTGAAATTATAGACTGCTCTGGCCTATTTATTTATCCTGGGATGATCGATGGAGGTACCCGATTGGGCTTGGTAGAGGTAAGTTCTGTTCCGGAAACGGTAGACTACTCCGATGTAGGCAACGTAACCCCTAACATGCAGGCACTCACCACAGTCAACCCCAATTCGGAGGCCATTGGAGTTACCCGTGTTTCAGGAGTAACTACCGTATTGACGGTGCCATCTGGAGGTTTGTTTCCCGGTACGGCTGCTCTGATCAACTTAAATGGGTATACCCCAGATCAAATGTATGGAGGTTTTAAGGCCGTAGCCATGACTTTCCCAAGTTCTGGAAGAAGAGGACGATTTGATAGAAGATCAGAAGAAGATATCAAAGAAGATGGAGAAAAAGCGTTGAAAGAAGCAAATGAGATATGGGACAATGCAAAAAGCTATCTGGAATTAAAGAAGTCTGGTGCTGAACTAAGCTACTTCCCTGAAATGGAGCAGTTATCCAAAGTATTATCTGGAGAACTTCCCCTACTCATAGAAGTAAATGCTGCATCAGATATCCTCAGTGCTATCCAATGGGTAGAAGGAAAGAATATCAAGGTCATATTTACAGGTGTAGCTGAAGGATGGCGCGTGGCCGAACAAATTGCAAAAGCAAAAATTCCTGTAGTTACAGGACCCGTGCAAGACCTCCCTACCCGACAATCGGATAGATACGATACCCCTTATGCCAATGCAGGCAAACTTGCAAAAGCAGGGGTAAAAGTGGCCCTGAGAACCGATGAAGAAGAGAATGTCAGAAATCTTCCTTTTCATGCAGCCTTTGCAGCAGCTTATGGATTAGGTAAAGAAGAAGCCTGGAAAGCTGTAACCATCAATCCGGCAGAAATTTTCGGAGTTGCGGATCAGTATGGATCGGTAGAAGTGGGAAAAAAGGCCAACCTCATCGTGTCTACTGGAGATCCATTCGAAACACGGTCTCAGATTCTTCACGTATTTATTGATGGGTATAGAATTCCATTGTCAAACCGCCACATTCGTTTGTATCAGGAATTTTTGGAGAGATCTCCTGGTTTAAAGGCCAATTGATACCCAAGGGCCATAGAAAAACTCTATGGCCTTTTTTTTAATACCTGTTGCTTCACCCTATACATTTCATTCCCTTATGAAGAAAAGTTTTCTTATCCTAATCGCTTCTACCCTCCTTTCATTGGAAGGACTCGCGCAGCAAGACGGTTTTTTTGCTTCCCAATTGCAGGCACAAAAAAAATTTGAGAATGATTTTCTCCAAGCCGTCAAACCGGAGCGCTTTAAAGTTCATCTCGCTGAACTCACAAAAAATCCCCACATCGCAGGTACTCCAGAAAACGAACTGGTAAAAGACTACATGGTGCAAATCATGTCCCAAGCAGGCATGGACGTAAAGGTATGGCCTTACGATGTCTACCTTCCCAACCATCCGGGTACCTCCGAGTTAGAGGTAATATCCCCAGTTAAGCTTACCTTATCTCAAAAAGAAGGAGCACTACCCGAAGATCCATTTTCCGCCGATCCTAGACTCCATCTAGGTTTCAATGCCTTTTCGGGAAGCGGAGATGTCACCGCCGAAGTGGTGTATGTCAATTATGGCACACGGGAAGATTTCATGAAGCTCGTAGAAATGGGGGTGCCTTTGGAAGGGAAAATAGCCATTGCACGCTATGGAGGTAATTTTAGGGGGTACAAAGCCAAGTATGCGGAGCAGCACGGGATGGTGGGTTTGGTCGTCTTTACAGACCCCAAAGACTCTGGATTCACTCGAGGCGAGGTATACCCCAAAGGACCATTTTACAACGAAACTACCATCCAACGCGGTTCCATGCTTACCTTGGATTTTACAGGTGACCCCCTGACACCCAATCGCCCTGCCCTTCCCTTGGATGGTCCAGTAAAGATTAAGCGTGACGATCCTGCTACAGTAGACTTTCACACCATTCCAGTGACGCCCATTGGTTATGGCGCGGCAAAAGAAATTCTGAGTAGAATGAAAGGGGAAGATGTGCCGGCCACTTGGCAAGGGGGATTGCCTTTTCCTTACAAAATTACAGGTGGACCTGAACTGAAGGTGCGGGTCATGGTGGATCAGAAGCCTGACTTTATCCGAGCCAATAATGTGGTAGGCACCTTCATTGGAAAAGATCATCCAGACGAATGGATCATTTTGGGTAGTCACTACGATGCCTGGTCTTTCGGCGCTACGGATCCAAATTCCGGTACGGCCATGTTGCTTACCTTTGCTGAGGCCTTGGGGGAATTGTATAAAAATGGACAAAAACCTTCCCGTTCGATTTTAATTGGACATTGGGATGCCGAAGAGCAAGGCGTGATTGGATCTACCGAATGGGTGGAGCACCTCAAGGAAGAACTTGGCGCCAAGGCCATTTCCTACATGAACTTTGACGGAGGCGTGTCGGGTCGCAACTTTGGCGCCTCTGCGGCTCCTACTCTAAAGAAATTGATCATTGACGCCTCCAAAGAAGTTATCTATCCTGATTCCGCTAAAACAGTTTTTGAGATTTGGGCTGGAAAAAATGCGGAACCTGGCATTGGAAATTTGGGCGGTGGTTCTGATCACATTGCATTCTACATGCATGTGGGAATCCCTTCTCTAAGTGGAGGTTCAGGTGGGCAAACCGCCTACCACTCCAACTACGATAATTTTTACTATTACTCTAAATTTTCCGACCCAAGCTTCAAAATGGGTGGTGCAGTAGCACAACTCTTCGGATTGGTAGCTCTTCGCCAAGCAAATGCCACGGTGATTCCCTACGATGTGCCTCGCTACGCAAAGGATTTAAAAGGCCACTTTGCTCAAGCGGTGGCCAACGTCAAGGGTATGGATTCCAATTTCAGTGGATTTGATCAGGTAGAAGCTGCGTTGAAAGAGTTGGAAGCTCGATCCGAGGAATACCAAAATGCCCTTAAAAACGCCATGGCATCTGAAAAACTTTCGGCAGCAAAATTGAAAAAAATCAATACCGAATTGATAGGATTGGAAAAAAGTTGGATCGATCCCAAGGGGATGTATTACGGAGACTGGTACAAGTCTCTTTATGTCTGTAACGACCCCTTTTCTGGCTACGCCTCCTGGATCCTTCCTGGTATACAGTACGAAGTGGCTATTCGAAATACCACACGCTTGGAAGAATGGGATACCCGATATGCTAAGGCCATTCTGGACTTAAGTAAAAAAATTGATAAGCTGAGTAAGCTGTTTGTAGCTCCTTGATCTAAAAAACGAAACGCCAAGATATACTTGGCGTTTTTTTATGAGGAAAAAGCTCCTTTTCCTTCATACAGGTCGTATTTTAATAAGCGGCAGTCGATGGTTCCGTTCCAAAACTCGATACGTCTGCTCGCTTTCAAGCCAACTTTCTTGGCCAAATCCAGGTTTCCTGTGAAAATATACCCTCGGTAACCGGCACATTTTTGTTTCATAAAGTCCCCCATCCGTTTGTAGGTTTCTTCCAATTCGGTGAGGTCCCCCAATCGCTCCCCGTACTCGGGATTAAATAGAATCACCCCACGTGGCTTTTCTGGAATCTCCGTTTCTGCAAAATCTCCTGTCTGAAAATCAATGAGGTCTTCTACCCCCGCAAAAGCCGCATTTTCCCGAGCAAAGGTAATGGCTTGCAGGGAAATGTCAGAGGCAATGATTTTTACGCCTGGGTTGGCAATGATTTTATTCTCCAGCTTTTTCTTTTTTGCCAAATATCCCTCGTGATCATAACCCAAAATATGTTGAAAGGCATAACTATCTCTAAACAAGCCTGGGTACCTTTTGCTGGCCATTAAGGCAGCCTCAATGGCAAGGGTGCCCGAGCCACACATGGGATTGATGAAGGGTACTCGGGTATTCCATTCGGTGGCATAAATGGTGGCGGCGGCCAAGGCTTCCATCATCGGTGCCTTTCCAGGGATTTTGCGGTACCCGTGCTTGGCCAGGGTTTCCCCAGAAGTATTCAAGTAAACAATGGCTTGCGTTTCTTTCCAATAGACTTGGATCACCAATCCGGAAAAGTCCGAACCTGAATCAGGTCTCCTTCCCTTCAACTCTCGAAAGCGATCCACAATGGCATCTTTTACCTTCACATTCACAATCAAAGGTGTGGTGATGGATTCATTTTCGGCAACCGAGTTGACCGAAAAATACCCGTCCACATCCAAATAATCCTCCCAGGGAATGGCCTTGAAGCGTCGGTAGATGTCGTCCGCATTGCGGAGGTAAAAAGATTTGATTTCATACAAGACATGAGAGGCCGTGCGCAGGTGCAAATTGAGGTCCATGCATTCTTCAAGCGAAGCAAGAATCTCGATGCCGGTACGACTAATTTCTATAGGGAAAAAACCCAATTCACGAATCTCCTGCTCCAAGTAACTGACCGAACGGTCCTTGCAGGTAATGAAAACCTTTCCTTTGGTATTAAAATCAAGCATGCACAAAAGTACGAATAGGAAAGGGATTATGACCGTCCTTACAAATTTGATTCCCTAGGCTTGCAACAAGCTAGGTGCAGCTAAAGGATTTTTGTATCTTGAATTTCAATTTCTAACCCCATGTTACGCATAGGTATGCAAATAACCCGAAATTCACCTTTGGTTAAGAGAATCATCTGTAGTGCTCTTTTCTTTTTCTTCCTGCTTCAGCATTCCACGTTTGCCCAAACCTCTTCCTGGAGCTCCCTTTTTAATGGAAAAGACCTAAGCGGATGGAAAGCAGTGGCTGGAAAAGCATCCTTCGAGGTGAAAGAGGGAGCTATCGAAGGTTCCTCCGTGTATGGAACAGGCAATACCTTTCTGATCACCGATCAAATGTATTCGGACTTCATTTTGGAGCTTGAACTTAAAATCAATGACTTGAGCTCCAACAGTGGGGTGATGGTCAGAGGACAATTTGATCCCAGCAAGAGGAATGGAGAAGGCTTGGTCCTAGGCTATCAAGTAGAAGCTGATCCCACGCCCAGAGCCTGGTCAGGAGGAATTTACGACGAAGCAAGAAGAGGATGGTTTTATCCCCTGGATTTGAATCCAAAAGCTAAATCAGCCTTTAAACTTGGAGAATGGAATACCTACAGGATAGAGGCCATTGGCAATACCATCAAAACCTGGATCAATGGACAGGAAGTCGCCTATTTTATGGACGATATGGATGCCCAAGGATTTATCGGACTTCAAGTGCACAGCATTCAAAACAAATCCGAGGAAGGAAGAAAAACATCATTCAGAAATATTCGAATTCAAACTGAAAACCTTCGCCCTACGCCCTTCCGTGGAGAGGTATTTGTGGTCAGTACCCTGAGCAATCAACTTTCCGAGGAGGAAAAAAATCAAGGCTGGAAACTTTTGTTTGATGGAAAAACAAGTGCAGGATGGATAGGTGCCTACAAAGAGACTTTTCCAGAAAAGGGATGGATCGTACAGGATGGGATCTTGACCATCCAAAAGTCGGACGGTAGCGAGGCCACTACTTACGGAGACATCGTCAGCAAAGAACTTTTCAGTGCTTTTGATTTGGCCTTTGATTTTAAACTTACAGAAGGGGCCAATAGCGGGGTGAAATATTTTGTCACACTTTCCGAAGGAAACAAAGGATCTGCTATAGGACTTGAATACCAACTTTTAGACGATGTCCTACATCCCGATGCCAAAATGGGTAGGGATGGCAACCGTACCTTAGCTTCCTTGTATGACTTGATCAAGGCAGATAAACAACCTCGCTTTGTAAGAAAAATAGGAGAATGGAATCAAGGAAGGATTCTGGTACATCCCAACAACAAGGTCGAACACTTCATCAATGGTGTCAAAGTACTGGAATATACCCGAGGATCCCAGGAGTTTAGAGACTTGGTAGCCATAAGCAAATATGCCATCTGGACCAATTTTGGCGAAGCTCCTCAGGGACGTATCCTACTCCAAGACCATGGAAACGAGGTGAGTTTTAAAAATATAAAAATTAAGCCTTTAAAGTAATTTCACCATAAAACTTTGGAAAGCATGTCCAAATCAAATAGAAGATCATTTATAAAGAAAAGTGCAGCGATGACCCTAGGCCTATCTGCTCTAGGAGCGGTGGGATTTTCCCCCAAATCATACGCACGAATCTTGGGAGCAAACGACCGACTAAACGTGGCCATTGCAGGCTTGGGGCGTCGATTGGGTGCATTTTACGAGCCTATAGGATTGAAGAGCAGTAACGTCAATTTGCTTTACCTCTGCGATGCCATGCAGTCTCAAATGCCCAAGGCAGCGAAAAACTTTGAAAAATGGATTGATTACCAACCCAAGCAAGAGCAAAATATCTTCAAAGTATTGGATGACAAGGAGGTAGATGTACTCATCAATGCCACCCCTGATCACTGGCATGCTCCAGGCACCTGGCTAGCCCTAGAAAGGGGAAAACACGTGTATGTGGAGAAGCCATGTTCCCACAACCCCAGAGAAGGCGAAGTCTTGGTAGCTCTCCAAAAAAAGTACAATAAGGTGGTACAGATGGGCAATCAGCAGCGTTCAGCACCCGAAAGCCGGGAAGTTATTGCAGCCATCCATCAAGGAGCCATAGGGAAAGCATACTTGGCTAAGGCATTTTACTCCAATGCTAGAGGGGCGGTACCTAATCCCATTCCCCAAGCACCACCCGAGGGTTTGGATTGGGAACTGTTTCAAGGTCCTGCTCCCCGAAAACCCTACATGCACGATACCTGGGACTACAATTGGCATTGGTACGGATGGGATTATGGAACTGGGGAAACAGGCAACAATGCTACCCACGAATTGGACGTGGCACGCTGGGCTTTGCAAGTAGATTTTCCTCAACAGGTATCCGTGGTCGCTGGAAAAATGCATTTTCCAGAGGATGGTTGGACCATGTACGACACCATGGATGCCACCTTTACCTTTGAAAATGGACTCAGCATCCAATGGGATGGGAAAAGCAGAAACAACTATAAAACGTACGGTTCAGACAGAGGCACCATCATCTATGGTACAGAAGGGACTGTCTATGTGGATAGAAATGGATACCGCATGATGGACCGCAGTGGCAAAGAAATCAAATCAAATAAAGCCAAAACCCAAGAAGCAGGTACTGCCTTGGGCGGAGGGGGAGACATGAGTACCCTACACATTGTCAATTTCTTCAATGCAGTACGAGGACTCGAAAAACAAAATTCTACCATAGAAGAAGGGGCTACCTCTACCCTTCTTTGCCACTTGGCCAATATCAGCAGCCGTACAGGAGAAACCTTACGTTGTGATCCAAAAAATGGACATATCCTAAACTCCAAAAAAGCCATGGCCCTATGGAGTAGAGCGTACGAAAAAGGTTGGGCGCCTCCCGGCTTATAAACTTTTGACCCCGTCACACCAAAACCATAACAGGGTAATAATTGATAAATGCTACCCAGTAAAACGATAACACAAAGCATTCCTCCTTTTTGTACATGACTTCTTTAGCTCAGCAGGTTCCTTTCCTTTCCGATCATTTTTTGTTGCAAAATGAGTACTCCAAATTGCTTTACCACGAGTATGCCAAAACACTCCCTATTGTAGATTACCACAACCACCTGCCTCCAGCAGAAATTGCCAGCAATAGGAAGTTTGAAAATATCACTGCCCTCTGGTTGGCAGGGGATCACTACAAATGGAGAGCCATGCGAACCCTAGGCTTGGAAGAGCAATACATCACCGGATCAGCTAGTGATCCAATAAAATTTGAAAAATGGGCCTATACCCTGCCCTTTACCCTGAGAAACCCCTTGTACCACTGGAGCCACATGGAATTGCAGCGTTACTTTGGTATTTCAGACCTGCTTAGTCCTTCCAATGCCTCTGCGATTTATGTTCAGACCACTGAGGCACTTCAAGAGGAAAGTTTTCGTACCCGAGGACTTTTGCAGAAAATGAAGGTAGAAGTGGTCTGCACCACGGACGATCCTACAGACTCTTTGGCACATCATGTAGACTTTTACCGACAAGGGGATTCCATGCACATGTATCCTACCTTTCGTCCTGACAAGCCTTGGGTCTTCAAGAGCCATCTTCCTATCGCTCCTACCTAGAAAAATTAGAACAGGCGGTAGGTTTTGCCATCACCTCCTTAGACACACTACTGGAAGCCCTATCCAATCGAATAGAATATTTCCATCATCGGGGCTGTAGAGTGGCAGATCATGGATTAGAAAAACTTTATTTTTCTGAAAACAAAGGTTTTTCAAGCGATCAAATTTTTAAGAAGATGCTACGTGGAGAAGTGGCTACGGGGGCTGAACAAGAGTATTTTACTTTTTCAATACTTCGTCACCTGTGTAGAATTTATCATGCCAAAGGCTGGGTGCAGCAATTCCACCTTGGTGCCCTTCGCAATACCAACAGCCGCATGTTGGGCTCTTTGGGCCCAGATACAGGATTTGATTCTATTGGAGATTTTGACCAAGCCTTGAATTTGGCCAGATTTTTAAATGACCTGGATGCAAGCAACCAATTGACCAAAACCATCATTTACAACCTAAATCCTAGAGACAACGAGGTCTTTGCCACCATGATTGGGAATTTCAACGATGGATCTGTCAAAGGAAAAATACAATACGGCTCGGGCTGGTGGTATTTGGATCAAAAAGATGGCATGGAAAAGCAATTGAATACCCTTTCCAACATGGGTCTCCTAAGTTGTTTTGTAGGAATGCTTACTGACTCCAGAAGCTTTCTTTCTTTCCCAAGACACGAATATTTTCGAAGGATTTTATGCCAGTTGTTTGGCCAAGAAGTAGCGCGAGGAGAATTGCCCTGGGATGAAAAATGGATTGGAAAAATTATCCAAGACATCTGCTACTACAATGCAAAGAATTATTTCGAGTTTAATTCCAATCACTACAGCAAAAGCCTATGAATTCCTCTCCATCCTTTTCCTTGAAGGGAAAGAAAATCTTATTTTCTGGCGCAACGGGTGTTTTGGGTAAAGAAATGGCTCTTTATTTGGCCCAGCAGGAAGCCAGCGTTTTGCTTTTGGGAAGAAACCCAAAAAAAATAAACGATTTGAGAGACTTGATTAGCAGTGCAGGAGGTAAGGCATGGGCCTATTGTGCCGATGTCACCGATGAGGAGGCCTTGCAAAAAGTAGCCCAGATCATTGCTTCCCAACACGAATCACTGGACACCTTGATCAATGCAGCAGGCGGAAACATGCCAGGAGCCGTGATCCGACCTGAGCAAACATTTTTGGATTTGGATAGCCAGGCCTTGAGGGAAGTGCTAGACCTGAATTACTTGGGTACTGTTTTTCCGATCAAGGTATTTCTTCCACTACTGCTTAAAAATAAAAAGGGTACAATTCTGAATATCAGTTCCATGGCTGCCACCCGACCCATGACTCGCGTGATGGGCTATGCTTCAGCCAAAGCTGCTATTGATAATTTGACCAAGTGGCTAGCCGTGGAGCTCACAAGCAAATATGGACCAAGTTTTCGGGTGAATGCCTTGGCTCCAGGTTTTTTCTTGACCGAACAAAATCGAACCCTACTCACCGAAACCGATGGAAGCTTAACCCAAAGAGGGCAGCAAATCATCAGCCATACCCCGATGAATCGATTTGGACAGCCTGAAGATTTATTAGGTGCCTTACATTGGCTATGCAGCGATGCTTCATCCTTTGTGACCGGCACTATCGTCACAGTAGATGGGGGATTTAGTGCCTATGCTGGAGTTTAAAAATTAGTGATTGAATTCAACCCTCAAATCAAATTCCCATGACCTATAGAATGGAACAGACCATGCGCTGGTATGGACCAAAAGATCCAGTAAGCCTCAAAGATATCGCCCAATGCGGTGCCACAGGGGTAGTTACTGCCCTCCACCACATCCCCAATGGAGCAGTATGGTCCCGAGAAGAAATTAGTTTGAGAAAAAATGAAATTGAAAAAGCGGGACTTACCTGGTCTGTGGTAGAATCTGTTCCGGTACACGAACAAATAAAAACGCGTTCAGGGGCTTACCTTCAACTTATTGAAAACTACAAGCAAACCTTGAGAAACCTAGCAGCTGAGGGTATTTTCACCGTTTGCTACAACTTCATGCCGATTTTAGATTGGACCAGGACCAACTTAGAATACGAACTTCCCAATGGAGCTAAGGCCTTGCTGTACGAAAAGAAAGCGGTTATAGCCTTTGATCTTTTTATTCTTCAACGGCCTGAAGCACACTTGGAGTACTCCGCAGAAGAAATAGCTGCCACAGAAGCCTACTACCAAAGTTTAGGTCCAGAATCAAAACAAATGATTTTGGACAATATCCTCAAAGGACTCCCCGGTTCAGAAATTGGCTATACCTTGGAGGAGTTTAAAGAAATGTTGAAAACCTATGATGGGATTGATGCCGAACAACTTGCAAGGCATTTGCGACTTTTTTTAGATGCCATTACCCCCGTAGCAGAAGAAGTGGGCTGCTACTTGTGTATCCACCCGGATGATCCTCCCTTTTCTTTGTACGGCTTACCCAGAGTGGTCAGCACTGCATCAGATGCCAGACGAATTCTTAGCCAAACCCCAAGCCAACACAATGGGCTGACCTTTTGTACGGGAAGTTATGGCGTTCGGGAAGACAATGATCTACCTGCTATGGTACGGGAATTTGGAGAACGCATTCATTTTCTCCATCTGCGAAGTACAAGAAGAGATGCGGAAGGAAATTTTTACGAAGACAACCACCTAGAAGGCAATGTAGACATGGTAGCTGTCATACAGGAAGTACTCCGCTGGCAAGAAATACGAAAAAAGAGAATTCCCATGCGCCCAGATCATGGACACCAACTCCTCGACGACCTACATAAGAAGAGCGCTAACCCAGGATATACGGCCATTGGCAGGCTAAAGGGTTTGGCGGAGCTCAGAGGGGTAGAAGAAGCCTTGCTTTGGATGAGAGATAAAAAGAAATCTTAATCAGATTTACTCTTTCCATACAAAATGATCCATACAAGGGTTTATATTTAAAATTATATGGCAGCCTTCTATTCTAAAAGAGACCTTTATTACCAGCTGTTTGAAAACCAAAATTGCCTGGAGCTAACTTCCTATCCCTATTTTTCTGATCATTCCTATGAAACCTTCTCCTTGGTTTTGGATGCTGCCGCACAGCTTGCAGAAAAATCCATGTACCCCATTTTCAGAGAGATGGATAGGCAGGAACCACAGTGGACACACGGAGAAGTCAAGGTTCATCCCGATTTGAAGGCCATCATCCGGCAATTTGGCCAAGACGGTTGGATCAATGCCATATTCTCCTACGAAGAAGGGGGACAGCAACTTCCATGGACCATACACATGGGGGCAGGGTTTATTTTTCAAGCTGCAAATTATTCGGCAAGTGTTTTCCCCTTTTTAACTACTGGAGCTGCCAACCTCATTCGTACCTTTGGATCCAAAGAATTACAAGATTCCTATACCCCAAAAATGTATAGCGGGGAATGGCAAGGCACCATGGCCTTGACCGAACCTGACGCGGGAAGCTCCCTTTCTGACTTGAGTACCAAAGCCATTCCTACTCCAAAAGAAGGAGTTTATTCCATACAAGGACAGAAAATCTACATCTCCGCTGGGGATCACAATGCCTGTGAGAATATCATCCATTTGATGCTTGCCAGAATAGAGGGCGCCCCTCCAGGTACCAAAGGCATTTCCCTTTTTGTAGTACCTAAAATCCGATTAGATGGCACGGCCAACGATGTGCTCACCCAAGGCATTTATCATAAAATGGGATACAAGGGAGCTCCCATTGTCCATTTGATGATGGGTAGCGAAGGAGCTTGCGAGGGATTTCTCGTGGGAGAACCCCACCAAGGGCTTAGGTACATGTTTCAGATGATGAATGAAGCCCGCTTGGGAATTGGGATGAATGCCACCGCCATCGCTACTGCAGCCTACCAAGCTTCTTTAAGCTATGCCAAGCAGCGTCCTCAAGGAAGAAGGCTTACGGAAAAAGACATTTCCAAACCACAAGTACCCATCATTGAGCATGCGGATGTGAAGCGAATGCTTTTGTTTCAAAAAAGTATGTGCGAAGGATCCTTGGCCTTGCTCATCTATTGCGGACTCCTGGCAGACAAAGTATCACAAGAGACTAGTTTGGAATTAAAAAAAGAAGGAAAACTCCTCTTAGACGTATTGATTCCTATTGCAAAAACGTATCCCTCGGAAATGGGTATACAAAGTACCTCCATGGCCATCCAAGTCTTGGGAGGAGCCGGGTATACCACAGATTTTCCAACCGAACAATACTTTAGGGAGTCAAGAATACATCCCATCCACGAAGGAACCACAGGAATTCATGGATTGGACTTGCTAGGCAGAAAACTATTTTTGGAAGATGGTCTGGGCTGGAAGATGCTGCACAGGGAAATGGAAAAATCCCTACAAGAAGCACTAGCTTTTGAAGAATTGAAAACGATTACCAGCTCCTTCCAGCATTATTTTCAATCCTTTTTCCAAGCTACTGTAGGCTTACTAGAGAAAAGAGACCTAGGCCCCCTAGTGCTGTTGGCAGACGCCACCCTTTTCCTAGAAGCTGCAGGGATCCTCTGCCAGGCATGGATGTGGCTGAAGCAAGCAAGTACCTCTCAAAAAGCCTTACTTCAAGGCGCTACAGATCCAGATTTTCATTTGGGGAAAATAGAAACGGCAAGGTATACCATGGAATACGAATTGATCAAATTAAAGGGCCTCATGGAACGTTTTACTGCTTCTTCCTACCCTACCCTTTCCATGAAAAATGAGTGGTTTTGATGTACTTTTACAATTCAGCAGCGGCTGTTGAGTCTAGAAGAAAATTAAAAATGAATTCCTATTCCATGCAACTGATAATCGTCCATAACTCTTGAAATAAATCCATGAAAAGAGTATTAGTAAGTGGAGGAGCTGGATTTTTAGGTAGTCACCTTTGTGATCGACTACTTCAAGAAGGGAATTATGTCCTTTGCATGGATAATTTTTTCTCAGGGAATAAGCAAAACATTGAAAAACTATTAGAAAATAGAAATTTTGAGTTGATTCAGGAGGATGTTAGAAAGCCCTTGTCCCTACAAGTAGATGAAATCTACAACTTGGCATGTCCTGCCTCTCCACAACTTTACCAAAAATACCCCATAGAAACCTTTACCACTTCCATTCTTGGAGCCATGAATTTGCTTGAGCTTGCCAAAGTCAATGGGTCGAAAATCCTTCAAGCCTCTACTTCCGAAGTTTATGGAAACCCCGAAATCCATCCTCAACCGGAATCCTATTTTGGAAATGTAAATCCTATAGGCCCACGGGCCTGTTACGACGAAGGGAAAAGAGGAGCAGAAACTTTATTTTTTGATTACTTCAGAATGCATGAGGTCCCCATAAAAGTGATGCGGATATTCAATACTTACGGACCTCGCATGAGCGCTAAAGACGGCAGAGTAGTCTCCAGTTTAATTCTACAAGCCTTGAAAGGAGAAGACCTAAGTATACTAGGTGACGGAAAGCAAACCCGATCTTTTTGCTATGTGGAAGACACCATAGAAGCCATGATAAGGCTAATGAAAACTCCAAACAATATTACTGGCCCTATCAATATTGGAAATTCCAATGAGTGCTCTATTCTGGTGTTGGCACATCTTATTCTAGAACTTACCCAAAGTAAGAGTAAGTTGATTTTTCTCCCCTCTTCACCAGATGACCCCAAACAACGAAAGCCTCAACTTTTACGTGCAAAGGAAGAGTTGAATTGGGAACCTCGTATTTCTTTAAAAGAAGGATTACAAAAAACCATAGCCTATTTTGAGGCCAGCTTGAATTCGCCTGAAACTCTTTGATTCCTGCCTGCGGCAAAGAGATAAAAAGAAGTACTTTTGCAAATCAATTAATCTCTGGAATTTCCTTATCCTATGGATAACTTAATCAATCATCCTGGCATTATCATCGGATTTAGTGCGATTGTCCTGTTCATGCTTTTGTTGGACTTAGGGATTTTTAATAAAAAAAGCCATGTGATCTCCAATCAAGAAGCCGCCATTTGGTCTTTGGTGTGGATTGCGATTTCCATGATTTTCAGTATTTTCATCTTCATCGTCACCGACGAGAAATACGCCTTGGAGAAATTTTCTCAGTACCAGGCTGCCTATTGGATAGAAAAAGCACTTTCAGTAGACAATTTATTTGTATTCATTTTGGTTTTTGGCTACTTCAATGTACCGCGAGAACTTCACCACAAGGTGCTTTTTTGGGGGATTATTGGAGCATTGCTGATGCGAGCCATATTCATTTTTGCAGGCGTGAGTATCATCAACCTTACCTATTTGCCTGAGATGAATTTGTTTGGACAAAACGTGAAAATAAATGCTGTGCTTACCATTTTTGGGTTTTTTCTGATTTATGCAGGTATCAAATCCTGGTTTGCTAACGACAAAGACGATCACGAAAAAGACTTTAGCAAAAGCCCAGGAGCTCAAGTAATCCATAAAATTTTCAAGGTGAGCGACAATTACCAGGGCAGTAAGTTCTTTACCATAGAAAATGGGGTGAAGGTAGCCACTCCCCTGTTGGTAGTGGTTGCGGTAATTGAATTCACCGATTTGATTTTTGCAGTGGACTCTATTCCAGCCATCTTTGCTATTGCTCCCGACGACCCCTTCATTCTGTATACCTCCAATATATTTGCAATTTTAGGATTGCGGTCGCTCTACTTCCTGTTGGCTAATTTCATTCATATGTTTAGCCGGCTCAAGTACGGCCTTGCCGTAATCCTAGCCTTTATTGGATTTAAAATGATTGTTTCAGCATTTCCCAGTTTACATATCTCCTCTCCACTTTCTCTTTCTATTGTGGGGAGCATATTGATTCTTTCCGTACTCGCATCCATTTTATTTCCTACCCAGGACGCAAAAAAAATGGGTTAAAAAAAGACCACTTGCAGTGGTCTTTTTTTTTAATACCCTAAGGTTTTCAACATACTTTCTTCCTTTTGATCGGAAGCAAATAACCAGTGCTTTACCTTTCCATGTTCATCCCGATCTATCAATACGTGCTTCGGCGCTGGAATCAAGCAATGCTGAATGCCACCATAGCCTCCTAAAGATTCTTGGTAAGCCCCGGTATGGAAAAAGCCTATGTATTGCTGCTTCTTTTCCACCAACTTTGGCAAATAAATATTGAATTGGTGAGCCTCTGAATTGTAGTAGTCCATGCTATCGCAGGTCAATCCCCCCAAGGAAATATTGTGGTAATCTTCGTCCCAGTTGTTGACGGCCAACATGATGTATTTTTGATTTAGTCCCCAGCTATCTGGCAACTGGGTGATAAAGGATCCGTCGATCATGTACCACAATTCCTTATCGTTTTGAAGTTTTTCCTCCAAGATAGAGTACAAGACAGCACCACTCTCCCCTACAGTGTAACTTCCGAATTCGGTAAAAATATTGGGTTCGGTGGTATTGTTTTTGGCACACATCCACTTGATATTTTTTACGATTTGATCGGCCATGTATTGGTAATCGTAATCGAAAAATACGTTGGTTTTGATGGGCCATCCTCCGCCAATATCCATGGCGTCCAAACTAGGAGCAACCCTTTTGAGCTCTACATATTTTTGAATAAAACGGGTCAATTCGGACCAATAATATGCCGTATCCTTGATGCCAGAATTAATAAAAAAATGAAGCATTTTCAGACTTACCTGAGGATTGCCTTTAATTTTTTCTTCATACAAGGAAATGATATCGTTGTAGCG
Organism: Algoriphagus sp.; assembly: GCA_021298245.1. Taxonomy (GTDB): domain Bacteria; phylum Bacteroidota; class Bacteroidia; order Cytophagales; family Cyclobacteriaceae; genus Algoriphagus. The sequence goes on from JAJTDZ010000025.1 coordinate 19,732, forward strand.
AACCCCTAATCGAGAAGTATAGAAACCAAACTTGGGTTCCTCATCCGCAGCGATTCGAATCCCTACTTGGAAAGGGACCTTGACATGCTCCAAATAGTAATCGATTTCCGTCAGGTTATCCAAAATGGGTATACAATTGACAAAACCATCGTTGAGCAACTCGGATATGTACTGCTTGTATTTTTCCCGCTTAAAGCCATTGCAAATGATATAGGTATCCTTTCGGATCTTTCCTTTGGCATACAGGCTTCTCACCAAAGGAATATCAAAGGTGGAGGAAGTCTCAATGTGGATATCGTTTTTCAGGGCCTCGTCCAGGACAAAGCTAAAGTGAGAAGATTTGGTACAATAGCAATAGGTATACTTACCCTTGTATTGGTGGGTTTGCATGGCGTTTGAAAAGTACTTTTTGGCCTGCTGTATACTTTCAGAAATTTTTGGCAAATAGGTCAACTTCAATGGCGTCCCATAGGTCTCAATGATTTCCATCAGATTGACTCCATTGAAAAAAAGATTGTTGTCTTCAACGGTAAATTCCTTGGTAGGAAAATCAAAAGTCTGCTGGATCAAATCAATGTATCTATTCATGTACCAATCAGGTTTAATTTTAAGATAAGGGTGCAAAAATTGCGCTTTTATTCACAGTTATCAAATGATTAGGAGATAAAAACCCTGAGAATTTCCATTTTAAAAAAATTATACAACTCCTTTTCCTTAAATGAAGCAGGTCCACATCCATTTTTGCTTATTTTTTAATCGAGAAATGTAGTCGAATTTTATAGATTAAAGGGTAAGAATTGATCCCAATTGGCTATTTTTACCTCTACCAACCCAAGTATATCTTAGCCATGAGAAAAATCTCCCTTGTAGAGGTACGTTCTGAAATCGCTGCTGGCACCCGAGGAGCTAGCCTTGGGGTAGATGCCCTTAAAATTGCAAGTTTAGACAAAAAATCAAATTTTTTCTCCCGGTTTGAACCCATAACTGTTACGGATGCCAATAGCTTTCTTTGGAAGGGCAACAAGCATCCCTTTGCCAATTACATTGACGGAGTGTACCAAGTAATCAAAAACGTTTATTCTACCATAGAGTCCCTTCGGCTGGAGAAGAAGTTTCCCATCGTCTTAGCTGGTGACCATAGCACCGCAGCCGGTACCATCATGGGCATCAAAGGAGCCCATCCTGACAAACGACTAGGCGTGATCTGGATAGATGCCCATGCGGATTTACATACCCCCTATACCACCCCTTCAGGCAACATGCACGGGATGCCTTTGGCCATCGCTGCTCAACTGGATAATTTGGCCTGCAAGCAAAATCAACCTTCTTCTGAAACGATTTCCTACTGGGAAAGAATAAAAAAAATTGGTGGGGATTTTCCAAAAATTGACCTAAAAGACATCGTATACCTTTCCTTACGAGACACGGAAGAAGCTGAAAATTTTCTAATCGCTTCGCACGAGATTTCAACCTTTCGAACCGAGGATATCAGGGAACTCGGAGTCCAAGAAGTTGCAAGAAGAACCCTTGAATTACTAAAAGATTGCGATCAGCTCTACATTTCCTTTGATGTGGATAGTTTGGATTCCTCCATATCCAAAGGAACTGGGACGCCGGTGCCCCATGGATTGAGCGTATCGGAAGCCATTGCCTTAAATGCAGAATTGATCAAAGACAAGCGGGTATGTTGTTGGGAAATCGTAGAAGTAAATCCAACTCTAGATACAGAAAATACCACGGCTGAAATCGCCTTTGAAGTTTTAGAAATCACCACGCAGTCCTTGGTTCTACATTTCTAGTATTTGGATTCCTTTATCTTTTGGGGCCAAGCAAACATTCAATTCAAAAATTCCTATGCGGTAAAGCTAAGAAACACCTGCGTAGAGATCCCATCAAACCACTTCTACTAAATTTAGGGGAGGGTGCTATGTATTCTTGTTGTCGGTCTTAACTTTGCTTTTCAATTCAGCACCTGCCTCGTGGGAAAAGATTCCGCTGCTTGGGCTATCCAAGCGTAGAATCTAGGTAAAAATCCTTTCTCGAGATTCAGGTCTTTCAGATTAACTAACAGGAATGAGTTTGCAAGAATCCATTATTCAAGGCATTCAGGATGCTTTTTTGGCATGCTACCAGCACGCCATAAATTTAGAGCAAGTGAGCCTAACTCCTACCAAAAAGGAATTTAGTGGAGATTATACTTTCGTGGTATTTCCTTTTTTGAAAATTTCTCAGACCAGCCCTGAAGCTACGGCCCATCAAATTGGGCAGTACTTGAAAGCTAATGTCGCCTCGGTACGGGATTTCAATGTGGTCAAAGGATTTTTAAATCTAGAAGTTGCCCAGCAGCAATGGCTGGATTTGTTTACTTCCCTTTATACCGCACCTTCTCTGGGTCAACTTCCAGCAAATGGTAAAAAAGTGATGGTAGAGTATTCCTCACCCAATACCAACAAACCCCTGCATTTGGGCCATTTGAGAAATAATTTTTTAGGTTTTTCCATTGCCGAAATTCTCAAGGCTAGCGGATACGAAGTGATCAAAGCCAACTTGGTCAATGACCGGGGAATTCACATTTGCAAATCTATGGTGGCTTACCTTCATCATGGCAAAGGGGAAACTCCCGAATCTTCTGGACTTAAAGGAGATCACTTGGCTGGCAAATATTATGTCCTTTTCGATTCCCTTTACAAAAAGCAGCAAAAGGAACTCATGGAGCAGGGAAAATCTGAGGAGGAGGCAAAAAAAACTGCCCCCATCTTAGTAGAAGCCCAAGAAATGCTCAGAAAATGGGAGGACCACGATCAGGAGGTGATCTCCCTATGGAAAACCATGAATACCTGGGTGTATGCAGGTTTTGAGGAGACCTACCGTAAAATGGGAGTGGACTTTGACATCACCTATTACGAGTCAAACACCTACTTACTTGGAAAAGACATCGTAGAAGAGGGATTATCTAAGGGTGTTTTTTACAAAAAACAAGACGGCTCGGTTTGGGTAGATCTCAGTGCAGAAGGTTTGGATGAAAAGTTAGTTCTCCGGGGCGATGGCACCTCCGTATACATTACCCAGGACATGGGTACTGCTGACTTAAAATACAAAGATTTTCATATTGATAAATCAGTATATGTCGTTGGAAATGAACAAGATTACCACTTTGATGTCTTGTTTAAGATCATGCGAAAACTGGGTAGGTCCTACGGCCCTGGATTGTACCACCTCTCCTACGGGATGGTCGACTTGCCTTCTGGAAAAATGAAATCCAGAGAAGGTACGGTGGTCGATGCGGATGAATTGATTCAAGAAATGATCGATACAGCTGCCCATCATACCAAGGCCCTAGGAAAAATCGAGGGATTCACAGAAGAACAGGCGCAGGGCTTATACGAAATGCTGGGCCTTGGTGCATTGAAATATTTTCTACTGAAGGTAGACCCTAAAAAGCGCATGCTTTTCAATCCCCAAGAATCCATAGAATTCCAAGGAAATACAGGGCCGTTCATTCAATATTCTCACGCCAGGATTGCGGCTATTTTAAGAAAAGCTGCCCAGTTGGGAGTAGAGCTCAGCCCTGCCGGATTCTCCCAGGTACAGGAGCTCTCCGAGACCGAGGTTTCACTCATTCAACTGCTCCAGGATTTTGAGAGAAAATTAAAAATGGCAGCCGATGAATATTCTCCAGCCATTCTTTCCCAATATCTTTTTGAAGTGGCAAAGGAATACAATCGTTTTTATGCAGAATTACCAATTTTTCATGAAAAAGATCTGCAAGTGCAAGCCTTTCGCGTGGCTCTCTCAGCCCATACAGCAAAAACAATACACCGTGGAATGCGGTTGTTAGGAATAGAAGTACCTCAACGAATGTAAATATGAAAACACTACTAGTTATTCTCAGCATCATCCTACTTGCTTGTGGAAAAGTCCTCGATCGACCTAGCGATGCCGCCTCTCTTCATCCAAGCTATGAGCCAAACATGGAAAGCACCCTTTACGACTTCAAATTGAAAGATATCAACGGGCAAGAAGTTGATTTTTCCTCCTTCAAAGGAAAGAAATTACTTATAAGTTTCCGTGAAAGGGTTTGATAAGCATCCTTTGTACAGATGGCTTTCCGATGCAAGCCAAAATGGGTGGAATAACCAAGAACCCAGCTGGAATTTTTGTAAGTATTTGATCAATGAAAAAGGAGAATTGGTCAAATTTTATCCTTCTTCAGTAAATCCTATGGATGAAGAATTGATCAAACTCATCCAGTCCTGACAGTTTATTTCCTTGAATAAAAAGATTCTTTCCAAAAGCGAAGCCTGGCTCCTAGCAGTCCGGCTTCGCACTTTACCTTTAGCCTTGTCTAGCATTTTTGCTGGATCTTTTTTAGCGTACTGGAAAGAGGAGTTGAAGTGGGAAGTGCTAATTTTGGGCTCATTAACCACTATTTTTTTACAAGTCCTATCTAATCTCTCCAACGATTACGGAGATTCCGTGCATGGGGCTGATTCCTCTGCACGACAGGGACCCCTCCGAGCTGTACAATCGGGAAGTATTTCACTTTCTGAAATGAAGGTGGCCATGGGAATTGCTGGAGCCTTATCCTTTTGCTCTGGGCTACTGCTCCTTTATTTTTCCTTAAGCAATTGGATGTTGTTTAGCGTTTTTTTGGTCCTTGGCCTAGCTGCCATTTGGGCTGCGATTCGCTACACTTCAGGTAAAAATCCCTACGGATATGCAGGCTGGGGGGATTTGTCTGTTTTTGTATTTTTTGGTTTGCTAGGCGTTTGCGGAACATATTTTCTTCATGCCCAAAAGTGGGATCTATGGTGTGTTCTGATTGCCATTTCCTTGGGTTGCTTCAGTACCGCCGTACTTACCATCAACAACATACGAGACATGGAATCCGACCAAAAAGCAGGGAAAAAATCAATTCCCGTGCGATTGGGTAGAAAAAGAGCTTTGATCTATCTCTGGTTACTCGTAGGGGTGGGTCAAGCAGCATTGGTCCTTTTCTCTTGGCAAATCCATTCCTTACCTTCCTTAGCCCCATTGCTGCTGGCCCCCTTTATGTTTGGCATCGTTTTGGGTGTTCAGCGTGCCAGTAGCGCAGAAGCTACTGATCCTTACTTGAAGAAAATGGCACTCGCTACCTTACTTTGGACCCTGCTTTTTGGACTTGGTCTTAGTTATGCCTAAAAGCTGACAAAAGTCCTATTTCTTGGAAGAGGATTCCTCTAGATTGGGGAAATAAATTCCAAGAAACTATGATCCACGTACTTGTTCCTTACGACTTTTCTCCCCTCGCAGCACATGCCTTGACATTTGCTACCCAGCTTTCCTCCCACTATTCCCATTTAAAGATTACCCTCATCCATGTGGTCGAAATACCCCTTGGTACAGGAGTGGGCACTTTCGGAGGGGGCCTAGATCCTATGCCGGATGTTCAACATCAGCTATTTATCAAAGAACTTTTGGAGCAAAGGGAAAAGGATTTAAATGAATTAAAGAATTCTTACGCTTCTTTTCCCTTTCAGCTGGAAACCCGCTTATCCACAGGGAATATTTTCAGAGAATTGTCCATGGCTATAGAAGAACTTACCCCCGACTTGATCATCATGGGTTCATCCGGAGCATCGGGATGGGAAGAGGCACTCATTGGAAGCAATACGGAAAAAATTGTGCGTACGGCTCCCTGCCCTGTACTCACCATCAAAGGAGAAGTATATCCCAAAAACATGAAAAAAATCGTGTTTGCATCTAATTTCTCTGAAGAAGACTCGAATTTGGCATCAAGAATCAAGCACATGCAGCATTTGTTTGACGCGCAGCTTTATTTTGTTAAAATCACCACGCCCAGTAATTTTGAAAGCAGCAAAGCCTCCAGAAAACGCTTGCAGCGCTTCATCCAAAAATATAAGTTTGAAGGCATTATCTCAGAGATTTACAATGCAACTTCAGAGGATGAGGGCATCATCGAGTATGCCGAAGAGGTCCAGGCAGATTTAATTGCGATGTCTACCCATGGATATACCGGCATTATTCATTTACTTTCCGGAAGCATTGCTGAAGATGTAGTCAATCATTCCAAAAGACCTATTTGGACTTTAAAAACAAGTAAACCAGTACTTAAGGCGAGTAACTTATAGCCTTTTTACCTTTAGATTCACCCATGAGTAAAAAATCAAACGACTGGAAAAAAAGAAAAGGAATCGTGTATTCCACTGCCAATCATTTTGAATATTCCATTGACCTGGGGCATTCCGAAGATACCCTCCCCCCTTCGGAGCAGAAATTGCGAATTCTTCTGGATAAGAAATCCCGAGCCGGCAAGCAGGTAACTTTGGTGGAAGGCTTTGTTGGGTCTGAAGAGGACTTGAAGGAACTTGGAAAGCTACTAAAAAATAAATGTGGAGTTGGTGGCACTGCAAAAGAAGGCGAGATTCTCATCCAAGGGGATCACCGAGAGAAAATCCTCCAAGTTTTGGAGCAAGCGGGATACAAAGCAAAAAAAGTTGGGGGGTAGAACCAATTTTTGAAAACGATGGGACCTTGGGTGATTTTATTTAGAAGTTTCTATTTCTTCTAGCAATTCATCGTACCAGGCTTGTCCATATTTTCGAACTAAGGCATCTTTTAAGAATACATAAAGGGGTACCTGAAGGTGTTTACCTAAGTGGCAGGCAGGATCACAGACTTGCCAACGATCGTAATTCAAGGCATCGTAGTGATCGTATTTGGTTACGCGTATGGGATACAAATGGCAAGAAATAGGTTTTTGCCAAGTTATTTTCCCATCCAAGTACGCTTGTTCTATGCCGCATTTCAATACGCCTCGATCGTCGTAGATCGCATAAGCACATTCTTTGTTGTCTCCCACCGTAGGAGTTCCCTTGTCTCCATCTTTGTCAATCACCCATGTTCCTTGTGCTTCTATGGCCTTTCTCCCTTCTTCGCTGAGGTACTCTTTCACCTGGGGATAGATATCTTCCATTATTTTTATTTCCTCCTCCTCCAGGGGGGCTCCCGCATCTCCTTCTACGCAACAGGCTCCCTTGCATGCCTGTAAATCACAGACAAAAAAATGGTCTTTGATGTCATCGGAAAGCACTGCGTTGCCTACTAAAATCATAATGGAATTTTTTTGAAAGATAGAAAAAATCTAGCTGAAGAGGGACAAATGGGGTATATACAAAAAAGAACCGCTCCAATTGGAGCGGCTCAACCCAGCACTATGAAGAAAAGCGTTTAAGCCTTCGGTAATTAAACTGAATAGGAATAAAAAATGTTTCTAAAATATGAAAAATTCTTCCTCTAAAAAGGCAAGTCCAAGGAGATGAGAAAAGGACCTGCCTACGCTTTCAAATAAATTCACGAACTTTGCCCAGTGCAAGTCGTCTTGCCGCCGCGGTAGGCAACTATCGGGGAGGAAAGTCCGGGCAACAAAGAGCACCATACTTCCTAACGGGAAGGCCAGGGATGGGTAACGATCCATGGACAGCTAGTGCCACAGAAAACAAACCACCTCATTCGCTCTTGGAGCTTGCTTCACGAGTAGGATAAGGAAAGGGTGAAAAGGTAGGGTAAGAGCCTACCGCCCCAACAGTGATGAAGGGGGCAGGGCAAACCTTATGGGTTGAAAGATCAAATAGGCCTCGGGCAAAGGGCGGCTCGTCCGATTCTTTCTCTTAGGAGAAAATTCCGAGGTGGGTAGATCGATGGAATCTTGATGCAAATCAAGATCTAGATAAATGGCAAGATTCAGCAGCGATGTCCGTGAAAATCGGAGGTAGTTTCTGAAACAGAACCCGGCTTATAGACTTGCACTTTTTTATTACAGAAAACTATGTCAAGAATTCTACTTATTGATGACGAACGTTCGATTCGGATTTCTCTTCGAGAAATACTCGAATACGAAAATTATGAAGTTTTGGAAGCCCAAGATGGCATAGAAGGACTACAAAAAATTAAGGAAGAAGAATTTGACTTGGTGCTCTGCGATGTTAAAATGCCAAAAATGGATGGAATTGAGGTACTAGAACAAGCAAAGAACCTGGAGAAGTGCCCTCAATTTATCATGATTTCTGCTCACGGAAGCATAGAAACAGCAGTAGAAGCCACGAAGAAAGGGGCTTTTGACTTTATTCCTAAGCCCCCAGATCTCAATCGACTTCTGCTAACGGTGCGAAATGCCTTAGAAAAAAAGCAATTGGTCAACGAAACCAAGGTACTTAGAGGAAAGCTGTCCAAAAAATTTGATATGGTAGGCAATTCTCCTGCCCTATCCCGAGTTAAAGATACCATAGAAAAAGTTGCACCAACAGATGCTAGGGTATTGATTACGGGTCAAAATGGAACGGGAAAAGAGTTGGTAGCTCATTGGATCCATCAAAAAAGTCGGAGAATAGAAGCGCCTTACGTGGCAGTCAATTGTGCCGCTATTCCCTCTGAATTGATCGAATCAGAACTTTTTGGGCACGAAAAAGGAGCATTTACTTCGGCACACAAGCAGCGCGTTGGCAAATTTGAACAAGCACAAGGAGGCACCATATTCTTGGATGAAATTGGAGACATGTCCCTATCAGCCCAATCCAAAGTCTTACGCGCCCTACAGGAAAATGTAATCAATCGGGTGGGAAGCGATAAAGACATCAAAGTGGATGTTCGGGTGCTTGCAGCAACCAACAAGGATCTAAAGAAAGAGATTGAATCGGGCAGATTTAGAGAAGACTTATACCACAGACTCAGTGTTATTTTAATTCAAGTACCCCCATTAAAAGAGCGTAAAGAAGACATTCCCCTATTGATTGAAAAATTTTTAGGAGATATCTCTCAAGAGAACGGAAATGCTCCCAAAAAAATACACCCCGAGGCAGTCAAAAAACTACAAGAATTCCCTTGGACAGGAAATATCCGGGAATTGAGAAATGTGGTAGAACGACTGGTAATCTTAGGAGATCCTACAATTTCTTTAGAAGATGTAAAAAAATACGCTGACTACTAAAGTCAGGACTTATTTATCCCAAGTTAGAAACTGGGCTAGAAGCTTTTCCATAGGCCGGACAAGGTCTACTTGAAGCGCAAGATGCCAATGCAAAAAGAAGTAGTAAAAGTGCAAGTGCAGAAAATCGTCTCATGAGCTTTGATTTAGATTATTAAAGATGCCAATTTATTTTTTTTAAAGCAATTACTGGACCAACAAGTTGCAGCCCCTCAATTCTGCGTGATCAAACCTGCCTAGAACTTCCAAAAATCCATATTGATCCAATTTTCCCAGATCCTGGGTTTCTACAAAGGCACAAGAATGGAAATTAGCCAAATCTATTACGTTAATTCCCCCCTGTGACTTAGAAGCAGCACTGAAGGGATCATTCATATCACGAAGTAAAACGCGCATGCTATACGGTATCGTATATTTTCCTCCACCTTTTGAATAGGCCTGAGAAAGTAATTCTGTCATACCGTACTCGGAATGGATGGTAGTTACCTGAAAAAAATCCATCAATCTATCGTGGACCTCCTCTCGAACCATTTCCCTCCTTCTCCCTTTCATACCTCCTGTTTCCATTACGATAAGCTCTGAGGGAAGGCGGAGTTGGGGCATGGATTCAGCAAAATCCAATAGGGCAAAAGTTACTCCTAGCAAAAGGACTTTTCGTCCATCTTCAGGAATATTTTCTAAGGTGCGAGCAAGTTCTTTTTGGTTGTATAAGTAAAATCCAGAGTAAGGCGATTCGGTTTGCGTAATAAAATGCTGAGTCATGGCGACCAAGCTGCTGTCGGGTCTTTCCAAATACCCTGGAAGCAGGCCTATAACATGGAAGTTGCGTAGAGGTCCATATTCCTTCTCAAAAATTCTTTCTGCATGGGATACGTACCAAGAAGGTGACCAAAGGAAATGCCTGCTCGTGACTGTACCTGTAGTCCCGCTACTGGCGTAGGCAAATTCAAAATCTTGCTTCTTTCCCGAAACTACCTTTTGATCTTTAAAAAAACGTATGGGGAGAAAGGAATGTCTTCAACCCTACTTACTTTAGAGGAAACTATACTTCGTGCTGCCAGATAGGATTTGTATATAGCATTGGTATGGGCTTGAAATTCAAAAAGTTCAAGCGCAAAGTCATCAAATTGGTTGGATGGCAAGGATTCTAACCTTTTTGAAAAACTTTTAAATTCTTGCATCGTTTTATATCTTGGGCGGTACTTGAAGGTTCAGCCCCTAGCTTTTGGAATGTAAATGTACCGGGATCTCATGCGATTGAAAAATTCTACTTACATAATCTTTGGATTTGTTTTCCTGAGCTTCTCCTGTATTAGCCCCCCAGAAAATTTTCCAAGCAAACCTGAGATTGAGTTTTCAAGTATAGAGTATTCCCCTACCTCTTCCCAAGATTCCCTCTTGATCACTTTAAAATTTAAGGATGCCGAGGGAGATTTAGGACTTTCTGCTACGGACATCAATCCCCCCTTTAACCCACTCAATTACAAGAGGGATGTCTTGGGTAATTTAATTACCTATGCCAAGAGGCCAAGTACGGCCCCAAAATACAACCCCATCGATTGGGTGATTGACCCCATTGTCAACAACGTCGTTATCAAGGACACCGTCTGGGTGGAAAAAAACGAAAACCAGTACAATATATTTGTTCGATTTTTTATCAAGAGAAATGGGCAGTTCAAGGAGTTTAGATGGCAAGACCCACCCTTCTACACTACCTTCAATGGACGCTTTCCAAGAATCCTTAATTCGGTAGAGGGACAAGCAGTAGAAGGAAAAATCACCTACAGGATGCTTTCCTCAGGTTGGGAATCGATTTTTAGGACAGACACGCTACGCATAGACGTGCAAATCCAAGATCGGGCACTCAACAGGTCCAACGAGGTCTCCAGCCCTCAAGTGACCTTGAAGCAAATCACCAGAAAATAGTTTCTTATCAGGGAAAATTAAATCGCAGGAAATTTTTTTGGATTAGCTTCTTGCATCACCTGGTAAACCTTTTCAACGATATCCTCCACACTAGGCTTGGAAAAATAATCCCCGTCTGTAGAGTACGCTGGACGATGTGCTTTCGCAGACAAGGTCTGAGGGGCAGCATCCAAGAAGGCAAAAACCTGTTGATGATCCAAAACCTGCTGCATCATGTAGGCACTAGCGCCCCCAGGAACATCTTCGTCTATAAAAATGACTCGATTGGTTTTTTGTATGGATTGCCCAATAATTCCATGGGTATCGAATGGCAGGAGAGTTTGTACGTCGATTACTTCCACAGAAATTCCTAAGGAATTCAATTCTTCTGCAGCATCCATCACCAAGCGGCACATGCTTCCGTAGGTCACTAGGCTCAGGTCTGTCCCTTCCCTTAGTACCTCAGGCTTTCCCAAAGGAACGGTGTACTGTCCTATATTATGCGGCATTTTTTCTTTAATCCGGTATCCATTCAAACATTCGATCACTAAGGCAGGATCATCGGATTGCAGTAAGGTGGCATACATCCCTGCTGCCTGGGTCATGTCTCTAGGTACGCAAACCAGCATGCCGCGCAAACTCGATAAAATCATGCCCATGGGAGAACCGGAATGCCAAACTCCTTCGAGCCTATGACCACGTGTTCTTACGATCAATGGGGCCTTTTGTCCTCCTTTGGTGCGGTAGCTTAGGGTAGCCAAATCATCGGAAAGCAACTGTAAGGCATACAGCAAATAGTCTAGGTATTGGATTTCAGCCATAGGTCGAAGCCCACGTAGAGCAGTTCCAATCCCTTGGCCGATTATGGTACATTCTCTAATTCCCGTATCCATGACCCTCCATTCCCCATACTTGGATTGCAAACCAGCAAAAGCTTGGTTTACATCCCCGATTTTGCCCACATCCTCTCCTAAAGCAAAAAATCTAGGGTCATGGGCCAAGGTATAATCGAAAAAGGACTGAAGGATTTCTCTTCCATCCACTAAGGCTGAGTTTTCATCTATTTGAGGACGAATTTCCTTCACAAAGGACCAGGAATGGCTGGTCTCACAGTACAGGTGGCTGTTGTATCGGTCTTGGTTTTTTTTCTCCATTTGAGTAAACCAAGTAGAGCAGGTATTTTTGAAACATCGAGGAGCTCAGGGGTTTTTACCTAAGCAACTTTTTCAAGTCACTTTAAGCAAAAAACAAATCGAGGTAGCAGCCTCTCGAATCAAGCCTAAGGCAAGTTCCAGTTCCTCTTTGATTTCATTTGAAAATGCATTCCAGGCCGCATCCTTCTGGCGTCTTACCTCTGCTTTTGCCTCTGCATCAATTTGATCCAATTGATCGGCCGTAGCTATCGCTGAAGAAATAATATACTCTTTAAACTTGAGGATACAATCCCAATCCTGTTCCCATTGCAATCGCTCCTTGGTTTTGTAACGCTCGTGCGAACCCGATGTAGAATGGCCTTGGGGCTGAGTCATTTCCTCTACGTGGATCATTACAGGCACATGCTCTTCTCTGGCCAAGCGTCCGGCGGAGTCAAATGCTTGGAGCAAGGCTTCGTAATCCCATCCCTTGACTCGCAAAATTTCAAAGCCTTTCTCACTTTCATTGCGTTGAAGGCCTAGCAATGCTTCAGAAATACTTCCCTTGGTCGTATGAAATTCCTGAGGCACAGATATGCCATATCCGTCGTCCCAGATGGCAATGACCAAGGGCACTTACAGTACGCCGGCCGCATTTAGGGATTCAAAAAACATACC
>JAJTDZ010000026.1 GCA_021298245.1 Algoriphagus sp.
TCACCGAGCTCACTTCAAAATCCCCGTAGGTCGCATCCACAAAGGCTAGGGAAGCAAATAGGTGCACATACCCTACCCGAGATGATTCAAAGAGGGCCGTGATGGGATCTACTTCCACATAACCTTCAAAACCTCGGCTGATGGAGGTGCCCAAATTGGTACGGAACTGGGTGATGCGGCCATTGGGATCCATCTGAGCTAGGCTACCGATTCGATCTGCGTAGTGCAGGTGGAAGTAACTCAGGTCAAACTGCAGGGCTGGGGTCCAACTACCTCGATACCCTAGGTCAAAATTATAGCCTCTGGAATCGGTCAAATTGGGATCGATGATATCCGTCGTCGCGGGCGGAGTCAGGTCTGAAATCAGCACAGGACGGTAAGCCTGGGATAGGTTGGCGTAGAACTCAGAAGTCTTGGTCACATGGTATTCTGCACCTGCTCCAAAAATAGCAAAGGAGCGGCTTCGTGTGATGGGTTCCAAGAATTGCGGCACGCCATTCACTCGGTTCAACTGCCCTTGCATGGTAGATTGAATTTGCTCCAATCGAACCCCACCAGTCATTAAGAAGCGATCAGAGAAGCGAAAGACTTGCTCCACAAAAGCTGCCCAATTGGTATTCGAAAAGTCCAGATCTCGTGCAAAAGGACCTGCTGCCACGCTGTAGTCCAGGTCAGTACGGCTAGTACCTACTCCAAGCTGCTTCCGGTCGATGTGCCCATTGAAGTAGCGAAGTCCACCTACCAGCGAATGTTCTCTACCAAACAAGGTGTAGGAAGAACTAAGCCGAACCTCTGATCCATAGGTAGTGTAATAATCACGGTCCACCTGGCGGTTACCTAGGTCGTCTTCCACATGGATGGGGCGCATAAAGCCTACGCTGTTTCGCTCGGCAAAGGTCCCGAAAGCTTTCCAGCTGACTTTGGTCTTGGGGGAGATCAGGTATTCGGCAGTGAGAGCAGGAATGTACCAAGGAGTGCTAAACCAGTTTCTGGCACGGGTACTTTGCTGGGGATTAGTGGCAAACTGTGCATCGGTCAATCCTCCAGGCTGCTGGGTATCTGCAGTCATGGCTGTCATCTCTAGGCCCAATTTGAGACGGTTGCTTGCCGCATAATTCACTTCTAGATGGATATGATGGGTCTGAAAAGCCCCATTTTCCCGCCATCCCTTGCCCGAACGCCTTTGGTAATAGGTGGTGTAGCTCCATTTCCCTTCTGTACCTCCTAGGTAGTTGAAGGAACTCAATAGCCCATTGCTTCCTACCGTATTCACGGTCTCTGCTGTAAAGCGGGTGGAGGGATCTGGCTTTCGCAATACAAAGTTCATCAAGCCCCCAAACTGTGATCCGTACTGCAAAGAAGAAGCTCCACGCACGATTTCGATTTGCTCCACCACCTCCATGGGAGGAGTAAAGTAGGCCTCCGGGTAACCCATAGGGTCTGGAGTGATGTCGTAGCCATTCATGCGCACGTTAAATTCCCAGGAGCGGTTGGGATTCAGACCTCGGCTGGCTACACCCAATTGTACGCCCGAACCGTCATTTTCCCAGATGCTGATTCCTGGGGTCTTGGCAAATATTTGCCGGCTGTTATTCATGGCCAGGTTGGCATTCAGTTCACCGATTCGGATCACCTCATTTTTCTTTCCCGCATAGATGCGGTAATCGGCCACTTCGGGAAGGTGACCCTGCCCACGAATCCCTCGGCTAGCCGAAATGCTAAATTCCCCTAGTTCTAGAGTGGTTTCTTGAAGGATTATATCGATCTTTTGTGAATCGCCTGTCCCCAGTTTCATTTCCTGGGTGAAGGTTTGGAAACCCACCAGACTTACCACCAATTGGTAGTGGCCAGCAGGAATATCTTTCAGGATATAGGTGCCTGTACGGTCGGACTGCACTCCGCGAACGGTACCTTCTAAGTAGACGGATACACCCGCCAAGGGCTGCTTCTTTTCATCTAGGATGGCCCCTGAAATGGTATTTTTTTGTGCAAAACTGCTCAAGGAAAATAAAAGCGGTGGAAGTAAAAAAATGAGGAAACCCCAGGTTTTCATATTTTTATTTAGACTTATTATAAATAATTACACAAACCTAGGACTTGGAGAAATACAAGTCAATTTTTATTTAGAATTTTTCTAATTAATATTTTTATTCCTATCCCAACCCATCTTTATAGATTCGAAAAAATGCTCAAAAATGCGCTAAACGTTGATTTTATAGATCTGTATGAAAACTATTACAACCTAATCATCCACCCATTCACCTTGGTTTTTATTGATTTTAGAGGTAGTTTATCTTCAAAATTATCCCGATGCCCCTAGGATTTTGGCCCATACTTCTTTACTTATTCCTTCCATTTTCCCTTTTTTCACAAGAAAAAATCCCCGTATTCACTAGCGGACAAGAAGGACATGCTACGTACCGAATTCCTGCCATCATCCAAGTGCCCAATGGGGACCTCTTGGCTTTTGCCGAAGGTCGGGTGAAGGGCAGTGCTGATTTTGGCGACATCAACTTGGTCCTCAAGCGCAGTAGCGATCGCGGCAAATCATGGTCTTCCCTAGTAACATTAGTCGACTACGACAGCCTGCAAGCTGGCAACCCTGCCCCTGTAGTCGACCTGCTGGACCCTGCACATCCCCAAGGAGTAGTTTATCTTTTTTACAATACAGGAAATAACCACGAGTACCAGGTACGTCTGAACCAAGGCATCCGAGAGATTTGGGTGATCAAATCTTTCGACCTAGGAGCTACTTGGACCTCTCCTGAAAACATTACCTTGCAGGTGCATCGACCCAACCATCCTGCAGTAAACCCAGCCTACACCCATGCTGCCGACTGGAGACACTATGCGAATACCCCTGGTCATGCCATCCAAATTTCCGAAGGACGCTACAAGGGTCGACTCTATGTGGCTGCCAACCATTCGGTAGGAGATCCTCAAGAACGCTTTCGCGAATACCGGGCACATGGATTCTACACGGATGACCATGGCAAAACCTACCGACTTTCCGAATCCCTCTCCTTTCCAGGTTCTAACGAATCCACCGCCGCACCCCTCAGCCAAGACCGCCTGCTGATGAGCGTACGCAATCAGGAGGGCACGGTACGGCAGCGGATCTTAGCCTACTCCTCAGATGGGGGAGCCACCTGGGAGGAGGAATATTTTGAACCCCAACTTCCTGATCCCGTGTGCCAAGGTTCTTTGCTGGCTTTGGGTACAGAGAATGGCAAAACCCTGTTGGCACATTCGAATGCTGCAGATCCTAATGAACGAAACCACCTCACGGTAAAACTCTCTTGGGACGAGGGCAAGACCTGGGCCCGCTCCATTCCCATCGACACCAGCATAGATCCTAAAAAAAATTCCTGGACTGCGTATTCAGATTTGGTTCTCCTTGACCCCGATACCCTCGGCATCCTGTACGAGCGGGACAATTACCGAGAGATTATTTTTTACTCCTTTTCTTGGAAATAGGTAACTCCCTGTAGGTCGATCCTTTTCTGGATATTTATCATATTTTTTCCTGATTCTAATCAGTAGTTCTAGATTTCCTAATCGTGAATTTCATACAGACATAAATCAAGCTCGTATGAAAAAAATAATCCACGTACCCTTAGGGACCTTGGCATGGGAAGGGGATCTTTATTTGCCTCCCCATCCCAAGGCCTTGGTAGTTTTTGTGCATGGGACCGGGAGCGGAAGATATAGCTTTCGAAACAACTTCATCGCTCAATTTTTAGAAAAAATAGGGTTTGCAAGTTTTGTATTTGACTTGACCCTTCCCAAGGAAAAACACAGCCAATTTTTTAATGTGCCTGCTTTTTCTGCTAGGCTACTGGCCATTACAGAAGAGCTGAAAAACCAGGCCTCCTTATCCAAGCTGCCCGTGATTTTTTTTGGGGGAAGTTCGGGCGCTGCAGTAGCCATGGTCGCTGCAGCCAAAAGGCCAAGACTCATCCAAGGCTTTATTGCTAGAGGGGGTAGATTGGATTTGGCGGCAGGCATTGCCTCTAAAATTCCTTGTCCAGTACTACTTCTTGTGGGAGACTTGGACGAGGAAGTTCTGAGAATAAATCAGACGGTTTTAGCTTCATTTCCTGGAAAAAAAGAGTTGAGGATCATCCCTGGGGCAGATCATTTGTTTGAAAGCCCTGGCAAACTGGAGCAAGTTGCCTTGGAAAGTTCCAAGTGGCTTTCTAAGTTGATTAAAGGCGAAAAAAAAGAAAAACTACCCTGGAAGCCCCTTCGCAGTCGTGTTTAAAAACAGAAAAGAGGGAGGCATACAGTTGGGTAAGGCCTTACTGAAATACCGCAAAGAGTCCCCTTTGGTTATTGGTATTCCAAGGGGAGGATTAGAGACTGCCTACGAAGTGGCCAAACTCCTAGGTACCCGTGCCATTCCCGTAGTATCTAGAAAACTTGGCTTTCCAAAAAATCCTGAATTTGCGATGGGAGCCATTTCCGAAGGGAATAGCCTTTACCTTTCTCCCTTAGCTAAAGCTGAGGTAAGTAAAGAGGACCTCGAATACATCTTGGCAAAAGAAAGGCAAGAATTACAAAGAAGGATTTCCTTGCTCAGGGGCTCTGCTTCTCTTCCCTCTTTTAAAGGCAAAACTGTCCTTGTTGTAGACGATGGAATCGCCACCGGAGCTACCCTGCTGGCTACCTTGCAATTTTGCAAAAAGCAGGGCTCCAAAAAATTGGTAGTAGCAGCTCCCATAGGCGCCCCAGATACCCTAAAGAAAATAAGAGAACTCGTGGACGACCTGGTCGTTTTAGAAAGTCCCGATGATTTTTATTCCGTATCCCAAGGTTATGACTTTTTCCCAAGCCTTAGCGACGAGGAAACACAACTTTTCTTAGAAGCTCCGTTGCAACCTAAATCTCTACCCTCTCCGGATGATTCCCTACTTTTTCCCCTCAAAAACCGGAGTCCTAAAACTGGAAATTTCTCATCTTAACCTCCTCCCGCATGAAAGCCAACGGAACAACTAAATTAGGATTATGGATGGATCAAAGTCATGCCTTAGTCCTTGACTTTCAAGATGATCATACCGTCATAGTAGAAGAGATTTCCTCTCCTCTAGAACCTAGACCTCGCTTTATCGGCGAAGGCAGCGACGTGACCCGCTTGAGTTCCATCCCAGGGAGAGTGAGTAATAACGAGAAAAAGAAAAACAACATTCACAGCAACCTTCTTAAAAAATATTTCTCCACGCTGGAGAAAAAAATAGAAGGCAAAGAAAAACTACTCCTCCTAGGCCCTGGAGTCACCAAAACGAATTTTTTTCATCATTTACGAGGCAATAAGCACTACGATGCTGTGCACATACAAGTGATGGATGCAGATAAAATGACCCAACATCAGCTTCTGGCCTTGGTAAAAGCCAGATTATCTACCTAGTTACTGGCCCTCACTCAGGCCAGTTCATGCCACGCAGTGACAGGAACTAGGCGTGGATGGCCCCTTGACACCTTCGTTCTCTTTTCTCCCACTTCCCTCAGGACCTCCCCAATCTGAATAAAATCTATTCCTCCAGGAAAGATCAATCAATTGTTTCCAAAGTTCCAGCTAAAGTCACCAGCGTTTTTTGTAGATTTAGTAGCTTGCTTTGCTCAATTGGCCACTATGTTCGAAAAAAAAACCCAAATTTTCCTCTGTAGCCTTCTCTTAGGCGTTACCTGCCTTTGGGCATGTTCCCCAAGATCCTCTACCGAAGGAGTACTCCTTGAAACAGGGTCCATCCCCAAGTTTCGTCTTATCCCAACAGACACCTTTCATTTCAATAATTTTGTGGATTGCAACATGGCCGAGGCCTGGATAGGGGATACATTAAGAATTTTTCCAGGAAAATATGGGGAAGACCCCGTATGGGGATATGCCAGAGACCTCAAATTTGCCTCTGGCCCTAATGCGGACGTGGTTTTTAGTACCACTGCTGAAGCGTATATTGCTCCCAAGCTTCCCAAAAATGCCCCCACAGGCTCTCCTGGCCTCCACGGTGCCATCTGGTTTGAAACGGTCTACCAAGATGAAAAAGATACCTCCGGCAAAACGCTATACGCCATTTATCACAATGAAAATTACCCCGAAACCCTTCCTTACAATCCTCGCTCCGGGGAAGGTTACTTAGACAAACAATGGCCTTTGGGTCTGACCGACCGCATTACCCCGGCGGCAGTTCCCCGAATTGGGGTAATGAAGTCCACGGATGGAGGTTGGTCCTGGGACAACAAGGGTATCATGCTAGAAGACAAGCAGCCCCGACTCATTCTAAATCCTCACAACAGTTCCAAAACCTTCGCTGGAGGAGTAGGAGATCCAAGTGCAGTAGCTGTGGGAGATTATTTATACCTCTTTTACGGAGAATACGGATATCCAGGAGTCTATGACCCCACTACCTATTCCCCGGATACGGAATGGTCAGGACAATGTATCAGCGTGGCTCGGATCAAGATTACTGACCTAGAAAATCCACAAGGAAAAGCAAAAAGATGGGATGGGAAGGGATTTGAAGCACCTTGGGACGATATAGGCGCACCCATCGCCTCTCTACAAATTCCTCGGGAAAAAGGGGGTGGACCTGCTTCCTCCCAATCGGGTGGGTTTCATTGGGGTCCCTCGGTCAGCTGGAATACCTATTTGGAATGTTGGGTGATGCTTATGGGGCATGTGGAAGGGCAAAAATGGGTAGGAGATAAATTGTATATCTCCTTCAATCCCCACCGAGACTTGGGAGAGGGTAACAATTCTCAAGCTTGGACTACACCAAAACTACTGGTTCAAAAACCTGGTCACGTGATTTGGTATCCTTCCCTACAGCCCTTAGCCACCCCAGAAGATATTGCTGCCAAACATACGAGCATGAAGCTGGGCAAAAAAGCACGACTATTTTTTAAATATTCCGATTTAGGAAGATACTTTTCTACTTACCAGATTGAGTTTGAAAAATAAGGAGCACATACTCCTATCTATCCCTGAGAGGCAGAAACTTCAAGGGAGGATTCCAAAAAGGGCAACCACTCGACTGCTTGTCGAGAGGCATAGGTTGCCAAAAAATAAGAAAGGGTGGGCGTAAAAGGAAGAGTCTGTAATTTCATTCCTGCTTGCTCTAGGGTTTTGTCTCCTTTAGCCACATTGCATCGGTTGCACGCAGTGACCAAATTGGTCCAAGAGGTTTTACCACCCTTGGAGCGAGGCACCACATGATCAATGGTAAGTTGCTTGGTGCTACCACAGTACTGGCATTGACCTTTATCCCTTCGAAACAAATTGGCTCGATTGAGGAGCACCCCTTTGTAGGGAATATGCTTGTATTGTGCCAAGCGTATCACGGCTGGATAGGAAAAACTTCTAGAAACGGTCCTGATTTCCAATAGTTCGTAGGAAGAAAGCAAATTGGCCTTCTCCATGAGTAGCAACACCATAGCCTTCTGAACGGTGACTACCGCAACAGGAAAATGATCCAAATTTAACACCAAGACTCGCTTTTCCATTTCCTAAGCTAGCAGCGTAAACATGTCTATCTCCAGCTGAGCACCTGAAGATTTTTTAATATGACTTTCCCAATGGTATAGGTCGGTGATCCCCATCCTATGGTCCATCCAAAGTAGCTCATCTGCTCCCAAAAATAATCCTAAAAAGGACTTTTTCCTCAGTGGATCTGAAGCTACAAGCACATCCCCCGGGAGCATTTCTTCTGGCTCAATTTGCCTGCCGGGAAGCTTTCCACTCACCCAAGAATATCCCCCTATTCCAAAAATAAGTGGAAAAGCATGCATCTCATCCAATCCAAAAATACTTCTTCCACCCGCCTGAAAAGGGGCATGAAGAAAGCGTAGAGCCAAGTCCACCAATTCTTCCCTGCTGGCTTTTTGTGCATGAGGCCTTACCGTACCGGTAAATCCTACATGGTCTTGCCAGTTAAATAGCTCCTTTTCTGAAAAATGAAGTCTACTTCCCGGAAGCAAGTACACGCTGGCACCTTGGTAGGAGATCGCTGCGATAGGGCTGGTCACAACCTGAAAATCCTGATTGAGAAAGACTTGGTAATCTGCAGCTGTGATTTCTTTGATTGAATTGGCCCAAACCCAGCCCTCCACCCCTGTATCCTCGTGGAAAGCTTGAAACCACTGCCTATCCGATGTCAAGCCTCGAAGTTGGTAACACTCCCCAAAAAGTAATTGTGTGACTAGCGCTGAATCTATAGATGGCCTCAGGTACAAGGGCAAGACCGTTTGCCGGCAAATGCCAAAAGCATCAATCAAAGGCCATTCTTTGGAGCTCCCTTTTCGCATCTTTTTCCTTCAAATCCTGTCGTTTGTCGTGATTTTTTTTGCCGCGGGCCAAAGCGATTTCCAATTTGGCCTTGCCGCGGTCATTGATAAATATACGAACAGGAATGATTGAAAGCCCCTTTTCGGCAGACTTAGTTTGAAGCTTTTCTACTTCTTTTTTCTTAAGCAGTAATTTTCTATCCCGCACAGCCTCATGATTGTAGCTACTGGCCATGCTGTAGGGGGCGATATGCATTTGGCGAACAAACAATTCTCCATCAAAAAACATACAAAATGCCTCAGTCAAAGAAACCTTGCCCTCCCGTATGGACTTGATCTCCGTACCTTTGAGTACCAAGCCTGCCACATAGGTATCCAAAAATTCAAACTCAAAGCTTGCTTTCTTATTTCGAATATTGACAACCTTTTCAAACCTAGAAGACTTGGCAGACATCCTATATTTTCATTTTAGCCAAAGGGGCAATATCTAGACGAGCAAAGTCCCCCTTGAGGTATTTGTAATGTGCCGCCATGGCAATCATAGCGGCATTGTCGGTACAGTATTCCAATTCCGGGATATAAAGTTGCCACCCCTTCTTTCGAGCAAGAGCATCCAAGGCCATCCGCAATCCAGAATTTGCCGACACCCCTCCTGCTATAGCCACCTGAGTGATTCGGTACTGACTCATGGCCTCCTTTAATTTGATGAGTAGCATTTCAATTAAGCTGTATTGAATGGAAGCACAGAGATCGGCCATATTTTCTTGAATAAACGCAGGATTAGCTTCTAATTTCTCTCTAAGAAAATACAAAACTGCCGTCTTGATTCCTGAAAATGAATAATTTAACCCTGGCATCCTGGTGATGGGGAAGGTAAATTTTTTGGGATCGCCTTCCTTGGCATGTCGGTCGATGAGAGGACCGCCAGGATAGGGCAAGCCTAGCAACTTAGCGGTTTTGTCAAAGGCTTCTCCTACCGCATCGTCTAAGGTCTCTCCTATCACTTCCATATCCAAGTAATCTCTGACCAAGACGAGCTGGGTATGTCCTCCACTGACGGTTAGACACAGGAAAGGAAAACTCGGTCTTGGCTCATCAATAAAATGCGCCAGCACATGGGCTTGCATATGGTTGACCTCAATCAAGGGTATCTCCAGGGATTTGGCAAAGGCCTTGGCAAAACTTAATCCTACCAACAAGGACCCCATCAATCCAGGGCCTCTGGTAACCGCGACAGCAGAGAGCTGCTCCTTGGTAATCCCCGAAGAACTCAGGGCTTGATGTACCACGGGAATCAGGTTTTCTTGATGCGCACGAGAGGCCAATTCGGGCACCACGCCACCATAATTTTCGTGTACAGATTGTGTAGCCACAATATTATTGAGTACTTTGCCATTGACTATCATGGAAGCAGAAGTCTCATCGCAAGAGGACTCAATAGCAAGTATAGAAATATCGGTGATGCCCATTGGAAAATAAGGTCAAAGGTACGGATTTTTTACACAAAGCTCTCCGACTGGCAGCTTGGGTGGTTATTTCCTTGCTTCTCCTCTTTATCAGCTTAGCCCTACTCCTTCAAGTCCCCAAGGTGCAACTTTGGGCGGTGACTAAAGTAAGCGAATACCTCAACCACAACAGTAGTTTTCGCACCCAAATTGGAGGCATACGTCTTAATTGGTGGGACGCTCTGAGTTTGGAACAGGTTGCCATTTATGATTCTCATGACAGCCTCATGCTGGGGGCTGATCAAGTATACGCCGACTTTTCCCTTCTCTCCCTACTGCCTCCTGGAGAAACAGAAATTGACCAGTTGCGTTCAGAAAACCTTAAGGTACACCTGATCGCTCATCCTGGTGACAGCAGCCTAAATATCAACCTTTGGTTGAATGAGATTTCCACCCTCCTAAAAGGGCCTGAAAAAACTCCCAGTACTGCACGCTTTGAGGTAAATAGCATCGAACTGAGACATTCTAGCTTTGCTTACAGCGATCTTCGAGCGAGAACTGTTCCTGAAGGATGGAACTATACTAGGATTGCTTTCGACCAAATCGATGCCAATGCTAGTGATTTACAAGTTGATGGCCCAAACCTAGCCTTAAATCTTGATTTTCTTACTGGAAAAGAACGGTACACAGGCCTGAATATCAAGGAACTTAGGACACAAATCCAGTATAAACCAGAGAGAATTGAATTAGCAGAATTAGATATACAAACTGAAAAAAGTCACATTAAAAACTACCTGCTTCTAGAAACTATTGGACCCAAAGGATTTTCCGATTTTGTACATCAGGTACGGCTAAATGCTACCCTTGACGAAACCCGCATCCACCTTTCCGATCTCAAACGCTTTGCACCTTCCCTACCCGATATCGAGGAGGAATTGGTGCTTAGCGGCAACTTTACCGGGCCAATTGCAGAGCTAGAGTCCAAGGAATTTTTGCTTAGAACAGGAGAAAAAACAGCCCTATTTGGATCCCTATTGATGGATGGTCTTCCAGACCTAGAGAATACCTACATCCACTTGGATTTAAAAAACTCGGTTATCTCTTCCAAGGACCTAGAAGCCTACCTTCCACCTGAAGTTCAACGGGAATTAAGCAAATTTAACCTCATTCGATTCAATGCGGATTTCACAGGTGTACTAAAACGATTTACCACCGCTGGTTCCTTTACCACCAGTATAGGCAATCTTTCTGGGCGAGTTAATGTGGATGGCACAAGAGGTACGACCAGCATTACCTCTCGCTTGAAGGTAGATAATTTTGATTTGGGGATTTTGACAGAAAATCCCACCCTGTTCCAAAAAGTATCCCTAGAAGGAACAGTAAATGCAAAAGGCAATCGCATTGAGGATGCGCTGATTGATCTAAATGCCAGCATCAGTGAAATAGGCATCAATTCCTACTCCTATACCAACATAGAGACAGACGCCATCTACGGCAAAAACTTATTTAGAGGCAACTTAGCAATCAATGACCCCAACTTGAAATCTACCCTAAGAGGATACCTCAATCTGAATGAGGGAGTAGATTCTGTCAATGCCCTCATAGACGTGGAAAGTGCTTACTTGGATCGATTGCGTCTGACAGAGGCTCCCGTATTTGTAAGTGGAAAATTGGACATGGACACCAAAGGAATTACCCTAGACAATATCCAGGGGATAGCCAGATTTAGAGATATTCAAATAGGATACGAGGATAGGTCCTTAGACTTAGGGGATTTTTTTGTGCAATCTCTATTTGCCGGTGGCACTCGCACCCTTTCTCTCAATTCGGATTACCTAGTGGCCTCCGCCTCCGGACAGTTTGAACTGCAGCAAATGGGGAAGGATTTGGAAGTTTTGGGACAACAATACCTTGCAATCCTATTAAATGAAAACCCTCCTCTGGCAAATGTGAAAGAAAATTTTTCAGAGAATTATAATATTGATCTCAATATTCGAATGGCTGACATCAATCCTTTGATCCAGTTGATAGAACCAGAGCTACAAATTTCAAAGAATACTCTTTTAGAAGGGGCATTTTACCAAACCACCGAAAATACGGTTTTTAACTTTTTTACCTCTATCGATTCGATTACCTACAAGGGAAATACTGCTTTCGATACAAATATTGATTTCAATACTTCCAAGTATATCAATAGCAAGGATATTTTAGCCTCCTTTTACGTGTATTCTAAAAAACAAGAAGTAGGCAATGCCCTTAAGTTTACCAACCTTGGTCTGGAAGCCATTTGGGATCAGACCAATCTTGATCTTCTATTTAGTTTGGACCAAGATTCTACCCAAAGCAGTGCCAGGATCGAAGCTGAAACCCAATTTACCAATTCAGGAACTTTTTTAAAGTTTAAACCCTCCCGCCTAAAAGTCCTCAATCGTAATTGGCAAATCGATCCCAACAACCTGGTGACACTGAAGGAGGGGGAAGTAACCTTTGAAAAATTGTTTATCTCCAACGAAAACCAAGAGTTGGGATTAACTGGAAAGATTAGTGAAAAACCAGAGGAATTGCTTACCCTGAGCATTCAGGACGTGGAAATGGATATTCTCAATACCCTTAGCGTTTGGGAGATAGAAGGTAAGGCCGATGGAAACTTTAAAATGGGAAATCTTTTCAATAAAGCTTACTTGAATGGTTCCTTACATGTGGAAGATCTAGAGATCAATGATTTCCCTGTAGGTAATGTGGATGCGGTAGCACAAATGGACGACTCAGAACTTAGGCTAGACTTGGAGAATTTTTTCAACGGGGAAAAGAAAATAAATATAGAGGGGACCATGGGTTTGGAGTACAGAAATTTGAATCTAGATGCCCAATTGACTCAAGCTAATTTGGTCATTGTAGAGCCTTTTTTATCCAAATACATAAGCAATTTGGGCGGTACTCTCAGCGGAAACTTTCAATTGAGAGGGATTTTGGACTCCCCAGAGATTTTGGGCAGTGGTAGAATCAACCAAGGCAAGCTTCGCATCAATTACCTAAACACCTCCTACCTGGTGGATGGTAGCGTGGTTTTCAAACCTACCCAAGTGAGTTTCCAAGATATATTGCTTCGCGATGTAAATGGGAATAGAGCCACCTTTACCGGAGGGATCAACCACCGAGGATTTTCCTCCATAGTGATGGATATCAATTCGCGCTTTACAAATTTTCAAGTACTAAACACCAATGCCAAAGACAACGAATTGTTTTTTGGAACAGCTTATGCCACCGGTACCCTTGCCATCAAGGGAAGTACCAACAACTTGGATGTCGTCGCCCGCGCCACCAGCCAACCCAACACCCGAATTTCTATCCCTCTGAGCAGTTCTAAGGAGCAATTTCAAGAAGATTACATCAAAGTCATCAATGTCCAGGATACCGTTCGGATAAGGGCGATTGCAGAAGAGGTCAAGCGACTAGAAATTGAAAACATTAGGATGAACTTTTTACTCGATGTCACTCCAGATGCATTTACGGAAATCATCATTGATCCACGAACGGAAGAAAGTATTCAGGGCAGAGGTAGGGGCAGCCTCGACCTTAATGTAGATACTCAGGGTAATTTTTCCCTCACAGGAAACTACGACATTGTAGAAGGAAAGTACAATTTCTCCTTGTACAATGTAGTCAAGAAGCAGTTCAATATTCAACCCGGTAGCCGCATCACCTGGTTTGGAGATCCATACACGGGGATCATGAATCTAAAAGCAAGCTATGAGGAGAGTGTCTCTTTACAGCCTTTACTGGCCAACAACAGTGCTGCCCAAGATAATAGCCAAATGAGAAGGAGGTACCCACTCAAGGTATTGATGGATCTGGAAGGAGAATTGCTCTCTCCTAGCTTCAAATTTGGCTTTGACTTCTCTGCCTTCCCCTCCAGTGGAGACATCCAAACGACCATTTCGGCCTTCCAAAATCGAGTGGCTGCCGACGAACAAGAGATGAACCGACAGGTATTCTCCGTCATTGTAGCACGAGGACTTTCGCCCGAAGGACAATTTTCTGGAGTGTCTACCTTGTCTTCAAGCTTAGGCAATTTGCTCTCCTCGCAACTCAACAGTGTCATAGGACAAATGGACAAAAACTTGGAAGTTTCCATCGACCTGGCCAACCTGGATCAAAATGCCTTGGAAAATTTCCAACTAAGCGTAGCCTACACCTTTCTGGATGGGAGGTTGCGCGTATCCAGAGACGGTGGATTTACCGACAACAGAGGAGGTGCCAGTGCAGCCTCCATTATTGGAGACTGGCAGGCAGAATACATGATCACCGAAGACGGGGTATACCGCCTGAGGATTTTCAATCGCAACAACTTCAACACCTTTACCTCCCTTTCCCTTACCCAAAATGTACTCTCCTACGGTGCATCCCTCTCTCAAAACGTGTCTTTTAACTCCCTTTCTGAACTGTTTATAAAAATTGCAAAAAGGAGAGCCGCCAGGGTAATTCTCCAAGATTCAGATGATTTTTTAAGAGAAGAATATACTATTGAAGAAGGGTGGAAACCCATCAACCTTGAAAATCTCCCTCTCAAGGAAGAGTATATACCGGAAATACGGGTAGAAAAAATGCTCCCCAAAGAAAAGGAGGTAGATCCGAAGTAAAGGATCTGGGATTCCAAACCTGGGATGCATTTGAAATTGATTTTTTTCAAACAATTTGCCTCCAAACCCTCTTCTTTGATAAACGAAATTCATGAAAAAAATTAGTCTATTTTGGTTTCGCAGAGACCTAAGGGTAGAAGACAATACGGGGCTCTACTATGCCCTTCAACAAGAAGAGCAGGTGTTGCCTTTATTTATTTTTGATCGGAACATCCTGGATGCCTTGGAGGAAAAAAACGATGCCCGAGTTACCTTTATTTACCAGCAGGTGAAGCGATTAAAGGATTTTTTTGAGCAAAAGGGAAGCTCAATGCTTATTTCCTACGGGCTTCCTGAATCTGTATTTGAGGAACTTTTGAACTCCTATGAAGTGCAGGCAGTATACACCAACCGAGACTACGAACCTTATGCCAAGTCAAGAGATGCTGCCGTGGAAGAAATCCTGAAGAAAAAAGGAATTCCTTTCCTGAGCTTTAAAGATCAAATAATTTTTGAGCCAGGAGAAATCCTCAATGGCTCAGGCGACTTCTACAAAGTGTTTACTCCCTTTAGCAGAAATTGGATGGAAAAATTCAAGCATACTAAAGTTCAAATTCTTCCAGAAGCCGCTTGGAAAAACTTAAGTACTACCAGGCCTCTACCCCACATCGAGCTTGAACAGATGGGATTTCAAGCCTCTTCCTTAGAAATCCCTAGCCCACTTCCAAATCGAGAAATCATCCACCACTACGACCGCGACCGAAACTTTCCTGCTCAGCGCGGGACCAGCAGATTGGGAATCCACCTCCGCTTTGGTACGATATCCATCCGAAGCCTAGCCGTACAGGCAGTATCATTGAATCAAACCTTTCTCAACGAACTGATTTGGAGGGAATTTTACCTGATGATCTTGGCCTTTTCCCCCCAAGTCGTAGATCGTGCCTTCAAACCTCAGTACGACAGGATTCCATGGAGAAACAATGCGGAAGAGTTTAAGGCCTGGTGCGAAGGAAAAACAGGATATCCCATCGTGGATGCAGGAATGCGGGAGCTAAATGCCACGGGCTTTATGCACAACCGCGTACGCATGATCGTGGCCTCCTTTTTGACCAAACACCTTTTGATCGATTGGCGCTGGGGAGAAGCCTATTTTGCAAAAAAGTTACTGGACTTCGAATTGGCATCCAACAATGGAGGCTGGCAGTGGGCCGCAGGAACAGGCACCGATGCCCAACCCTACTTTAGGGTGTTTAATCCCGACTCCCAAACGGAAAAATTCGATAAAAACCACGTTTATATCAAAAAATGGGTACCCGAATGGGGTACTCCCTCCTATCCTCCACCCATTGTGGATCATAAATTTGCAAGGAATAGAGCAATAGCCACATATAAAAAAGCATTAGAAGAAACTTAAATGGGTTAAAGAAAAGAAATTGAGGAGAGATTTACTCAAATTAGAAATATTTCCTACTTTCATTACTACAGAAGGATCTGGCATAATTTGAGTGTCTAGGTCTCCTATTGCAAAGGATTCCACAGAATGAAATCTCCAGTATTTCAGCTTTTCTTATCCCAACACCAACAGGCAAAGGAGCTTTTTCTAGAGTTGGGGAAGGAATTAAAATCCTCCAAAGCCATAGCACTACTGGATCATTTGGAGTTTTTAGAGCTCTACTCTGAGCTCTTAGAAAAAATTTATTTTGAAGAAAAGCAGCTGGGATATGCTCTTTTTTTTCCTCTCAAAACTTTAAAGAAATCCTTAAAAAAAATTCATCACCTGAAGTTGGTCGAAAAACGACTCAAACTTCGGGAACAAGATACCTCACTTACCTTTGAGTCTTTCAGAACCTACCTGAACGAGCAAAAAAGAGAGATGCAAAAGGAAGCTTTTGATTTGATGGTTGGAAGCTCCTTAAAAGTATGGGAGGATTACTTGGAAAAAGCTCACCAAGCCAGCAAGGTCCTCAAGCCATTAGTGATCCATACTTCTATTCACCAGTTGGTTCAAGAGGAACTGGAATCTTTAGGCAAAGAGGCAAAGCCCCCCTTGAGCACCCAGTACCTTCGGGATCTTTTTGAAGGGGTAAGAAAGGTAATTCTCCTGGAAAATCTTCTATTGCACCTTGGCTTAAATACCATCTTTGTGACAGAGATCCATGGGGAATTGGAGCGCCTAAAAAATGAACTAAAACTCTGGTATGGACTGCAACTTAGCCTACAGAGCTTGACGCATTTTATTGCTCAAAAAGAGGAGGCTCCGACCAAGTACCTGGACTGGGTTCAAGAGCTCAAAGAAGAGAAAAAAAGAATTTCCTCCAGCCTTGAAAAACAGGCACTCACGGTACTTCGCAAAGTAGTAGGATAACTTTGCAAGCAAAAGGAGTAAGATTTACATTTTCGAGGCTTATTCCCAAGAGAAGAAATCCTTCCCCTAACCCTTTTATATTTTTTTCAAGGCCTCATCTAGGTCTTGAATGAGATCTTGTACATCTTCTACCCCTACACTTAGGCGAATCAGCGAATCTACAAGACCTACTTTCTCCCTTTCCTCCTTGGGAATGGAAGCATGGGTCATGGAAGCAGGATGTCCACACAGGGACTCTACTCCTCCTAAAGATTCTGCCAAGGAAAATAAGTGAAGATTTTCCATTACTTTTTTTGCATCGCTCAACCGATTTCCCTTCAGGGTAAAGGAAATCATTCCCCCAAAATCACGCATTTGTTCCTTGGCCACCAGATGGTTGGGATGGTCCTCAAAACCAGGCCAGTAAACTTTACCTACTTTGGGGTGCTGTCGTAAAAAATGAGCGATTACTTTTCCATTTTGGCAATGCCTCTCCATCCGAAGATGAAGGGTTTTGATGCCTCTCAAGACCAGAAAACAGTCTTGAGGCCCAGGAGTGGCCCCACAGGCGTTTTGAAGAAAAACCAAGCGCGAAGCCAAGTCATCGTCATTGACAACCAAAGCTCCCATCACCACATCGGAATGTCCTCCCAAATATTTGGTCACGGAATGCATCACAATATCTGCACCCAAATCTAGGGGATTTTGAAGGTAAGGAGAGGCAAAGGTATTGTCTACGGCCAAGAGCAACTTATGCTTTTTTGCAAAGGAGGCCATGCCTTTCAAATCGATGATGTTCATCATAGGATTGGTAGGAGTTTCTACCCAAACCATTTTGGTGCGGGGAGTCACCCAGGCAGACAAGGCTTCGGGATCAGCCATAGACACAAAGTGAAATTTAATTCCATAGCGCTCAAAAACCTTAGTAAACAAGCGGTATGTGCCCCCATAGAGGTCATTGGTAGAGATTATTTCATCTCCAGGCTGAAAGAGCTTGATGACTGAATCGATTGCACCTAGGCCAGAGGAAAAGCAAATGCCATGTTTTCCATTTTCCAAGGCAGCCAAACTTTGCTGCAAGGCGGTGCGAGTGGGATTGTGCGTGCGGCTATACTCGTATCCTAAGTGATCTCCAGGAGATTTTTGAACGTAGGTCGAAGTCTGAAAAATTGGAGTCATGATGGCTCCAGTAGAAGGATCTGGAGCGACTCCCGCATGAATGGCTTTGGTACCGAATTTCATGGTTGGTAGTGTTAGGAGGTTTGGGTTTATAAAGAATTAAGCATCTAGTTGAAGGACTTGACTAGAAATCCAATCCTTGGTGCTAAACTTGCTGGTACATACTTCCAAGGCGAGTCAAAGATGACAAAAAAGGAGAGCATTTTCAAATGGCTAATTTCTTACTTCCGAAATCATCCCGGGACTGCCATAGGTTGGGCCTGGGTGAGTACCATGCCTTTGGTAGGGTCATTCCTTTTGCCTTTTTTCTATCCTTGGCTTGATTCCTTGGTGCTGGATGGCCCTTGGATGCATGTAGCCCTAGGCCTAGGGATGACCTTACTTGTCAGCTTGGCTATCCTTCCCAGCACATTGACTGCCCTGACCTCAGGTTTTTTCTGGGGATGGGAGATTTTTCTTACCCTCTTGGTAAGCTACCTGCTCGCCAATGCCTTGGGATATACTTTTGGAAAATTTCTTCATGCAGACTTTAAAAGCCTACTTTACCAAAGAAATCCCACTTTGCAACAGGAAATAGAGACTAGGATAGCCCGACCTGCCGGATTGATTTTTTTTGTACGGATAAGTCCAGCCGTACCCTTCGCCATTTCCAATTTTCTTTTTGCCTCCCTAGGCATACCCTTAAAAGCTATGGTAACTTACAGCTGGGAATTGCCCTAAGTGCAGGATCCCCCAACAATAGCATTTGTTCCACCTGCGCCAAATTCAAATCATCCATACCATACCTTTCCAAAAACAATGCGTCGCTCTGTAAAATTACCTCTCCTAAAGTAGGGCAGGAATCCTGTGCCCAGTTGGAAAACATCACTTCATACCAAATGGAGGTATATCTCTTCAGTACTACATCAAGAGCAAATGCACTTGGTGAAATTACAGCAGAAGCCCAACCGCGCGGAGTGAGAAGCCAATCTTCAGCTTTGGTAATCTTGCTGCTAAAGGCACTTCCGTACGAACAACTTAAAATCAGAAAAATGGGATGGCTTTGAAAAAAATTTCTTCCTTGAAGGGAATCCGTAACAAATCCCAAATCCAATTCTAGGTAGTCTGAAGAGCCGTGTCCAAAAAAGGTAAGAAGATCTAGACTCTCCTGGATTTCATATGGAAGAGCTAGGGGCTCCACTTCGTTGAGAGAAGTTTTTTTCATGGCAAAAACTTCCCCTACGGATTCGGATTGAGCTAGGCAAGATGCAATCTCGGAAAGGTAAGAATGGTACCGCTCTCCTTCCAAAGGAGTAAAGCCTCCGCTTAAATGGAGTATTTTTGGCTTTTCTCCTAACCTAAGCCCTTGCTTTTCTTTTTGAATAACCTTTAATAAATAATCTGAAATCTGTTGAGAACGGGTGACTGGAAGCCTTCCCACTGCCATAACTGGAATATTCGCTCGGGTAGAATCTACCCCCATGACATAGTACTTGTCCGAATAGGGGAAGCCAGCTGGAGGCACCAAGTCCTGAAAATCAAAAGCCTCGGGATGATTTTTAGCGAATATTGATCCTGTAGTCACCGCAGGTTGGGAAAATGGGGCCAATGACCTCCCTACCAAAAACAAATGGCTAGGTTGATGTTTTTGCCAATAATTTCGCAAAAAAAGATGCACCGCCAGAGGAGTCTTTTCTCCAAAAGAAAAATGGTTGTACAAGTCTTCGATGTTTACTATCAAGGTATCGAAGTCTCCTCCTTGTGGGGATGCTCTGTAAGCCGCATAAGCTTTCAGCGGATTGGAATGGATACTACTTGGTTTTTCTAGAAAGGGGTGCCCCAGCAACAAGTAATTGGCGGAAGGAGCCAACATGTCTCTAAATTTAACAAGCTGGAGCTTTCTTACTTCCAAGGTCTGTTCTGGACTGACCATCCAAAGCTTACTCAACTTTTCGGTTACCCCAGCTAAAAATCGAATGGAATCAGCCTCCTGAACTAGATGATGAAGCTGCATTTCGTAGGGATTTTCTCCTTGGTAGACCAAAAAATTTCTAGAATCGGAGCTCAAGATCACTTCCTGCACCTTTGCTGGTAGTAGGATGGGGAAAGGAGGCGCATCTCCTAGAGGTAAGTCCTTGGGATAACGGAGCTGTAAAAAGGAAACCGAGAAATAATCTGACTCATGTTGCTGTTCAAGGCGCAACTCCACATGAAGGTCCCCTTGCATTGAAAAGTTTTCCTTACCCAAGGCAGCACTATAAAAAAAGGGAGCATATCCAAAAAAAACCAAGGTATCTAAGAGGCAGGTTTGATCCCTACTTGGTCCCACCCAAAGGGACACGGTATGCTTCCTAGGAGACCTGCCTACCCCACCTAAAGATAAAGTACTTGGGGCATCATGTGATATCTCTGTGCTTAGTTCAAAAACACGACGATAGGAGGTAGAGATAACTGGACCCGTCCATCCCTCACCCTGATCAAAAATGGAACGCCTTACCCCTAAATCATACATCCTACCCAAAGCATATTGCTCTGAGCCCAGGTGGGCTATTTCGTGAAGGTAATAGGTAGTCCTCGGTAAGCGATGTACAGGACTTGGTAGGTATTTCATCCTTTTACCTAACTCTCCTGGTGTGTAGGTCAAAAAGAAAACCGTAGTATCAGAAAAGGTATTTACAAAGGGATTAGAAATAGATAATCCATCTTCTAGAAGCAAAAGATCTAAGGTCGCATCATTTTTCAAACCCAAAAAATCTATAAAATCCACCGTATCGAAGCGGGAGTCTTCTTCTCCCTCTACATGCAAGGCAACTTCTTTTCCTCTATGATAAAGTCGAAAAAATTTTGGATTGATTTGCTGCATCGTCAGACCTGTATTGGCCAATGCCTCGTAGCCGATCCGGTAGATGCCTTCAGTAGCCGTAGAAATTTTATAGTAGGCAAGATCGTAGCGGAACCAGGTAGAATCCTGTACGGCAAGCAGAATATTGGGGGAAACCAGAATCAAAACAAAAAAAAGTACTTTCATGAGATTAAAAAGTGGAACCAAAAAAATGTACAAAATCGGTCACTAACCTGTCCTAAACGTGAACACGATATTTTTTTTGGCAATGAAAAAAAAGAAAGAGAAAAAAAATAATTAAGAATTCAATATAATAAAAATAGGTCCAATTTGCAAAATATGACAGGTTTTGGAAGAGAAAAAGGAAGATTTTGTTTAGAACAGCAAGGTCTTCGTCTCAAAATTTAAATAAAATAAAAAGTTGGTATCACTTTTTCTTCTTTGGTAGAGGGCCCCATCAAGGACACCCATTCCATTTTAAAAATGAGTCACATGAAACTTGCAGGTACATCCAGGTGCTTGAATCAGGAAATTTTAGAGTATTGTATCCTTCACCTGATATCTAAAGGGGAGATCAATAGCTCTGATCTGGCGGAGCAACTCACCGAAGCACAGCTGATAGAAGCAGAGGGAAGCATTTATCCTCTTTTGCACCGACTCAAGTCCGAGGCATGGCTGAGTACAAGAGTGGAACAATCAGAAGGAAATCCCTCCAAAAAATACTACCTCCTCACAGAAGCAGGCAAGAAGTCTTTAGGAAATTATGCGCATAACTGGAAAAAATTAACAAGTACCGTTCAAACCCACCGAAAAAAGAAGTAATCCTATTCTTTGAATCCCCTTTTTATGAAAAAAACCTTAAGCATTAACATTGGCGGCATAGTATTCCATATCGAAGAAGACGGGTATGAGATGTTAAAAAAATACCTAGATGGGATCAATGCTCATTTTTCAGAATATCCAGACAGCAAGGAAATCATTTCTGATATAGAAAATAGAATCGCAGAAATTTTCCTTTCTTACCTTAAAAACAACAATCAAGTCATTAACGCAGAAAACGTAGAGCGATTGGTTGAAAAAATGGGGAAGCTAGCTGACTTTGGTGCAGAAGAACCTCAAGGAAAGGGAAAAGAAGAATCCCAAGAGGAAGATTTTTACAAGTACGTCACTCCTCCATCAAATGAATCTTTGGGATATAAGAAAATCATGAGGATGGAGCATAAGAAAATTCTTGGAGGCGTATGTGCAGGGATTGCCCATTATTTTTCAATTGATCCCTTATGGATTCGTTTAATTTTTATTCTCTTACTCTTCAGCGGGGGAATCAGTATCGATTTAGATTTTTTTGATACGGAAATGAATTTCAGTATTGGCTTTTTTATCTTCTTAGCTTACCTCGTACTCTGGGTCATCTTGCCTGTTTCTAAGGAACCCATTGACGACAGCAGCATTAAAAAATTATTTAGAAATCCAGACGATAAAGTTTTGGGAGGGGTTGCAAGTGGATTGTCCGTTTATCTAGGGATTGAAGCCCTTTACTTGCGTCTCGCCTTCATCTTGATGACCTTCTTGGGCGGCTCGGGCGTAGTGATTTACATCATCTTATGGATCATAACTCCGTTGGCAAGTTCGATTACTGAAAAGATCAAAATGAAGGGGGGAAAAATCACCTTAGACAATATTGAATTCATCGTAAAAGAAACCATAAAGCCGGTAGAGATGGCTCCAGAATCCAAGGCTAAAAAAATAGTCATGGCGCCCTTTCGCTTACTCGGCCAAGTGATTGACTCACTTAGAACTTCCTTAGGCCCATTGGGAAAATTTATTTTACTGGTAATAAGGATCTTTTTTGGAACATGGATTTTGATACTTGGCTTAGTTCTTACCGCTGCTCCTTTGTTATGGTCTGCCGTTTATTTGGGAATTACTGATGCTAATTTTCAATTTGGAGAAGAGACCTTACCCATACATCTCTTGATCGAATTGGTGCCATTTTCCTTGGTAGCATCGGTTTTTGGTTTGATTGCCATACCAGGAATTACAATTCTAATCCTAGGCCTAAGCGTCTTGGTTAATAAAATTTTGATTGGGAAAAAATTTGGATTTACTGCCATGGCCCTCTGGTTTTTATGCATTGGATTTTCGGGTTATTTCTTGACAGAAATTCTTTCGAAGTTTAAAGAATCAGAAAAAATAGAAACTACCGTCCCACTTACTCTTTCTCCAGGAATTATGGTGATCGGAACGAAGGAAGAAGAGGAAGAAAAAATGTTTAATCTGGTCCAACTTAGTCTTATAGGTACAGCAGACAGTGTGGTTAGCCTCACTCAAGAACGATCTTCCAAAGGAAAAACCAAAGAAGAGGCCTTGGAAAATATCCAAAGCATCGCCTATTCCTACGAGGTAAAAGATTCTTTAATCACCTTTGAAAAAGGCTATGATTTAGGTGCCTTGAAAACTTTCAGGGAACAATCCATCCACATGACCTTGGCAATTCCCTACGATACTCCTTTTATCATGGAACCCAGCCTAGTAGAAATACTTCAAAATACTCTTTATGAAAATGGTTTTGAAGATTCTGATGTCAGACCGGAAGCAATATGGGTGTTTAACGCAGCTGGTCTCACCTGCCTTACTTGCCCAGAAAAAAAAGGGGAACGCAGGGATTGGGATTCATTTGATTCGGAAAAAACTAGGTTAGATTCTCTAAATAAAATGAAGAGCGATAGTTTAAGTAAAGCAAAGTTTGAGGGTAAGTCTGCTACTCAGGATTGATTGGTTTGTTTGGTTTTAGTTTAGTGACTAAAGAGGCACACGAGGTGCCTCTTTTTTTGTATCTTTTTCCAAATTTTAGTCCTATGGATGTTACTGCAAAATTTTTAGGGGGTTCTGGCGTAGTCACAGGATCGAAATACTTGATTGATCTAGGTGATTTTGAATTTTTAGTGGACTGTGGCCTCTTTCAGGGTAAAAAAGAATTACGAGAACTGAATTGGGATGCTTTTCCCATGCCCTTAGAAGATTTAGAAGCCATTCTCCTTACCCATGCGCACCTAGACCATATTGGATATTTGCCCAGGTTGGTAAAGCAAGGATTCAACGGGCCCATTTATTGCACCGAAGCTACGGCAGACCTTGCCAAAATATTACTTCTTGATTCAGGAAAACTTCAAGAAGAAGAGGCTGAATTTGCTCGAAAAAAAGGGTATTCTCGGCACGATGATCCCCAAGCTCTGTACACCATGAAAGATGCGGAAGCCGTCTTTCGGCTGCTGGTTCCTCAAGCATTTGAAATTCCCTTTTCGATTCATCCATCTGTCACGGTTACCTTTTACCATGCCGGCCATATCCTAGGGGCATCCATCGTCAAATGCCTCATTCAAGGGGAGCATCAAACCAAAAAATTAGTCTTTTCAGGAGATCTTGGTAGGTCCAAAGATCCAATTCTTTTTCCGCCTACCCGCATTCCAAAGGCCGATGTATTGTGGATAGAATCTACCTATGGAAATCGAAGTACCTCCACACAAAAACCAGAAAAGGAGTTGGCCCTAGCCATTCGCGATACCTTCAGGCGGGGTGGATTGGTAATCATTCCTGCCTTTGCAGTGGGCAGGACGCAACTTCTCCTATACCATCTATTTCAACTCATGGAAAAAGGGGAAATTCCAAAAGTTCCCATTTTTACCGATAGCCCCATGGCCATAGATGCCACCAAGCTTTATCTGAAATTTCACACTGCTCATCGCCTCACTGCCATGCTGCAAGAGGAGGAACATGCATTTAGGCATCCGCAACTCCACTACTTTCAAAAAAAAGAAGAATCCATGTCACTCAACGACCATAAAGGAAATGCCATCATCATTTCTGCAAGTGGAATGGCTACGGGAGGTAGGGTACTTCACCATCTTTTTCATCACCTACCTCATGAAAAAAATGGTGTCATCATCGTGGGGTACCAAGCAGAAGGCACACGAGGAAGAAGATTATTGGATGGCGAACCCACCCTTCGCATCTATGGTAAAGAGGTGGACGTCAAAGCAAAAGTATATCCTATAGATGGGTTATCTGCGCATGCCGATCAAGAGGAACTGATGGATTGGGCCGAGGGGTTCTCAGAAAAACCAAAAATGACCTTTATAGTTCATGGAGAAAAAGAAAGTTCGGAAGCACTGTCCCAAAAATTAAACCAAGAGCTTGGTTGGAATACCGTTATCCCGAGCTACTTAGAATCCTTTTTTCTCTTTAAAGGAATCTAAATCCTTCCTTCGTTGTAGACCAAAGAAATTTTAAGTAATCAAAAAAAAGCCTTGAAGTAGTCAACTCCAAGGCTTTATTTTTTTAAAAGACTGTTATATCAATCTGCTTTTTCTTTTTTCTTTACCGATATCATTAACTCGGTTCCTTCTTCCGAGCAGTCTGCAGTAATGACATCTCCTTCGGTCAGGTCACCTTTTAAGATCTCTTCTGCAATTGCATCTTCCAGGTATTTTTGGATCGCTCGATTCAATGGTCTAGCACCGTATTGCTGATCGTATCCTTTTTCGGCTAAGAATTCTTTTGCCTTATCGGAAAGCTCGATACTATAACCCATTTCGGTAATTCTACGGAACAACTTACCCAAACTGATATCAATGATTTTAAAGATATCTTCCTTGGAAAGTGAATTGAATACCACCACATCGTCCAAGCGGTTTAGGAATTCTGGGCTAAATGCCTTCTTTAATGCCGATTGAATAGTGGACTTCATGATTTCGTCCATGTTCTCAGATTTGGACCTATTGGCAAATCCAATTCCAGCACCAAAATCCTTTAGGTCACGCACACCAATATTGGAGGTCATGATGATGATGGTATTTCGGAAATCCACCCTTCTGCCCAATCCATCGGTAAGTATCCCGTCGTCGAGTACTTGAAGTAAGATATTAAAGACGTCAGGATGTGCCTTTTCGATTTCATCAAGGAGGATCACTGCATACGGCTTTCTTCTTACTTTCTCTGTAAGCTGACCGCCTTCTTCGTATCCCACATAGCCTGGAGGTGCTCCTACCAACCTTGACACGGAATGCTTTTCCATGTATTCTGACATGTCAATTCTGATGAGGGAATCTTCTTTGTCAAAGAGGTAGGTAGCAAGGGTTTTAGCCAATTCTGTTTTACCAACTCCTGTTGGGCCAAGGAATATAAAAGACCCTATAGGTTTTTTGGGGTCTTTCAACCCTACCCGAGTCCGTTGAATGGCCTTGGTCAATTTTTTAATGGCATCCTCTTGTCCTATGACTCTTCCCTTAAGATCCTCAGTCATACTGAGCAACTTATTTCCTTCTGTCTGAGCGATTCTTTTGGCTGGAATACCCGTCATCATGGCTATTACTTCAGCCACGTGGTCCTCGTCTACGGTAAAACGCTTGGATTTACTTTCTTCTTCCCAAGTCAATTTGGCGGCATCCAATTGCTCCAAAAGTTTCTTTTCCTTATCACGCAGCTGAGCGGCCTCCTCGTACTTTTGAGATTTTACCACCCTATTTTTCTCGGATTTGATATTTTCTACTTCCGCTTCCAAGCGAAGAATGTCTTCAGGCACATGTATATTCATGATGTGCACTCGAGCTCCTGCTTCATCGAGCACATCAATGGCCTTATCAGGTAGGAATCGGTCTGAAATGTATCGGTCAGAAAGTTTGACACAAGCATCTATGGCCGCATCCGTATATACCACATTGTGGTGATCTTCGTATTTGTCTTTGATGTTATTGAGAATCTGTATGGTCTCTTCCGGAGAGGTAGCATCCACCATCACCATTTGGAACCTACGGGCTAAAGCTCCATCTTTCTCGATGTACTGACGGTACTCGTCTAAGGTCGTAGCGCCTATGCACTGTATCTCTCCACGGGCCAAAGCAGGCTTAAACATGTTGGAAGCATCCAAAGAACCTGAAGCTCCTCCAGCCCCTACGATGGTATGCAATTCGTCAATAAATAGGATCACATGGGGTGATTTTTCCAATTCATTCATCACCGCTTTCATGCGCTCCTCAAACTGACCTCGGTATTTGGTACCTGCCACTAGAGAAGCTAGATCCAAGGTAACCACGCGCTTGTTGAATAAAATTCTAGACACCTTTTTTTGGACAATCCTAAGGGCCAAACCTTCTGCAATGGCAGTTTTTCCTACACCCGGCTCTCCAATCAGAATGGGGTTATTCTTTTTTCTTCTGGAAAGAATCTGAGCTACACGTTCGATTTCCTTCTCCCTTCCGATGATGGGATCAAGCTTGTCGTCTTCGGCCATTTTGGTCAAATCACGGCCAAAATTATCCAATACAGGGGTTCTGGATTTTTCAGTTCCAGGCTTACTTGCGCCCGCGCCAGAGGAAGAAGAACCAAACAACTTGGAACCGTCTTCGTCCCCATCTTCTGCTTCTGCTTTGGCTTTAGGAGCATCGTTACTGTCGGATTGCATCTCCAACATCTCCTTGATGCTATCGTAATTCACCTCAAATTTATTAAGGATTTGGGTAGCAATATTGTCCTCATCTCTTAGGATGGAGAGCAACAAATGCTCCGTTCCTATAAGTTGACTTTTAAAAATTTTAGCTTCTAAATAGGTAATTTTAAGCACTTTTTCAGACTGCCTGGTTAAGGGAATATTGGCCATGTTTTTCACATTGTGATTGGCAGTACCCTTTACAGCTCTTTCTATGGCGCTTCTCAGCTCATCCATAGGTATACCCAATTTCTTTAGAATGGAAACAGCCACCCCCTCTCCTTCCCGGATCATGCCCAGCAAAAGGTGCTCTGTGCCAATGTAATCGTGTCCCAAGCGAAGGGCTTCTTCGCGACTGAGAGAGATCACCTCTTTGACTCTGTTTGAAAATTTTGCTTCCATTTTTCCCTTTTATACGTAAACGCCAATTCTGTACCTATGTTACCTAATTTGTATGAAAAACACAATGCCTGCGCTTATTGTTCCCGTTTTTTTTGCGATTGACTCAAGAGCATATCGGCTTGGGCCCCCATACAAAACAATACATCAAGTACAGACAAGTTAGGGACAAAGTCTGAGCCAAAAACTTGGGGATAAGCTATAACTTGATAAAAATTTCTTGCTTCAAAGGAGCTAGAGGGAAGGAAAACCCCTCTCAAATCCTCCATTTCCCCTGTATACGCATCTTCCTCTAGAACAGTTAGCTTGACAGACCATCGCAAGAGTTTCAGACAGATTGTCAGCAATTCTAAATTTAAGTCCCAAAGATGTACTTCTTTCCTTATCAAGGCTTCTTGGAAATAAGGAAAAAAATAGTCAAAAAAAGGAGCTTTTCCGTAGGCACTTTGCATCCCGCGTAAGTGATTTTGAACCCAATTTTGACTATAATCCACTTTCACGTCCCGAAGAGGAATCCTAGGTCTTCTCCCTTGTATGGGAATACTCAAGGTATTTACCCCATTGGCCAACCTGAGTTGACATCGATTGGAGTAGGATTGCCGAGGATACTTGGCTTGAGGAAAAAGAAAGGCCTCCTCATGTCCACGAAGGGCAGAAAAAAACTCCAAATTTGGAAGATAAAAGAGGTCAATTGCAATGGGTTTCACTAGCCATTTATTTTTTTAAAGGATCGATTTTCAAACAAAAAAACAATCTATCCCTGAAGATAGATTGTTTTGATTTCCAAAATGGCCTTGGTACGCGCTTATCTTCTTCC
Source organism: Algoriphagus sp. (assembly GCA_021298245.1). Lineage (GTDB taxonomy): Bacteria > Bacteroidota > Bacteroidia > Cytophagales > Cyclobacteriaceae > Algoriphagus. The sequence goes on from JAJTDZ010000026.1 coordinate 28,389, forward strand.
TCCAGGAGGGAGCAACTTGCTCATGGCTGCTTTTGCTCCACCCATTTTATTCATCTGCTTCATCATTTTGCGCATGTCTTCAAATTGCTTCATAAGGTTGTTGACTTCGATGATACTTCTTCCAGATCCGTCTGCAATGCGCTTTCTTCTCCTTCCATCCAAGCAATCGGGATTTTGACGCTCCTTGGGCGTCATGCTCCTTATGATGGCTTCTATAGGTTTGAAAGAATCTTCATCGATATCTAGCCCTTTCATGGCCTTGCCCATGCCGGGAATCATCCCCATCAAATCTTTGATATTTCCCATTTTCTTTACTTGCTCCAACTGGGAAAGAAAATCATCAAAATTGAAATTGTTTTGACGAATCTTAGCATTTAGTCTGCGGGCTTCGTCTTCATCAAAGGACTGTTGGGCACGCTCCACCAAAGAGATGACGTCTCCCATTCCCAAAATTCTTTGGGCCATACGGTCGGGATGAAAAACATCCAAGTTTTCCATTTTTTCTCCCGTAGAGATAAACTTGATGGGCTTATTGACCACATGGCGAATGGAAATTGCCGCTCCACCACGGGTATCTCCATCCAATTTGGTCAATACCACACCGTCAAAATCAAGGCGCTCATCAAAGGTCTTTGCCGTATTCACCGCATCTTGACCCGTCATCGCATCTACCACAAATAGGGTTTCGGAAGGGTTGAGGGATTTTTTCAAGAGCTCAATTTCCTGCATCATCGCTTCGTCCACAGCCAAACGGCCCGCTGTATCGACTACCACCGTCTTTTTGCCTGTTTTTTTGGCATAAGCAATGGCATTGTTGGCGATTTGTAGTGCATTTTTACTCTCTGGCTCGGCGTATACTTCAACCCCAATTTGCTCACCCAACACCTTGAGCTGATCTATAGCTGCAGGTCTGTAAATATCACAAGCTACCAGCAAAACCTGACGTCCCTGCCTTTTGAGCAAACTTCCTAGCTTACCCGCAAAGGTAGTTTTACCCGAACCTTGTAGGCCTGAAATTAATATTACCGAAGGATCCCCACTGAGTTTGATATCCACCTTGGAAGTACCCATGAGCTTGGTCAGCTCCTCTTGGGTAATCTTTACCAAAAGTTGTCCTGGAGACACGGAGATCAACACGTCTCGGCCCATGGCCTCGTCTTTGATCTTGTCGGTAACCTCTTTGGCTACCTTGTAGTTGACGTCCGCATCTATCAAGGCTCGTCTAATTTCTTTGACGGTAGATGCCACGTTTATTTCCGTGATCTTACCGGTGCCTTTCAAGGTTTTGAAAGCCCGATCAAGCTTCAAACTGAGATTATCAAACATGTGGTGATGCAAGTTATAGCTGCAAAAGTAATGAATTTGATGCTTAGGAAGCCAATTAAATTCAGGATTAACAAAAAGTTAGACGGACATAAAAAGGACATGCCAGAGATTGCCTGCCTTTCCATCGAAATCCTTAATTTGCAGACCAAACTGCTGATCCTTACTTCATGAAGATTCAATTTCAAAAAGATATTCTTCCCCATCTCTTGGGAGTTCTCTTTTTTTATCTCCTCGTGGTAGCTTACTTTTCTCCACTGGTGTTTGATGGAAAAATTATTTTCCAAAGCGATATCCTTCAATGGGAAGGGTCAGCCAAAGAGGTGCTTGACTACCGTTCCTCTACTGGGGAGCAGGCCTTGTGGACCAACCGCATGTTTGGTGGCATGCCCACCTACTTTATAAGCTTGGAATTTGCAGGAGACATCACCAACCTACTTATTTCGGTGCTTACTCTGGGACTTCCTCATCCCATCAATGGATTGTTTTTTGGTATGCTGAGCATGTACCTGCTACTGCTCAGCTATGGAGTACGTCCGATATTCTCTACAGCAGGTGCGGTGGCCTTTGCATTCAATACCTACAACTTGCTTTCTTTGGAAGCAGGCCATAATGCGAAAATTTGGGCCGTATGCCTGATTCCCCTTATTGTCCTGGGAATTCACCTGGCCTTTGAGCGCAAAAAAATCTTGGGAGCTGCCCTTTTAGGTCTTGGCTTATTACTGCAACTTAAATTCAATCACCTACAAATCACCTACTATACCCTGATCATTTCCCTGATCTATTTGGGTGTAAGAACCCTGATTGAATGGAAGCAGGTAGGGATAAAAAATCTATTGGCCACCTATGCCTTTTTAGCGCTTGGGGTAGTTTTGGCTGTAGGAGGAAATTTGGGAAGGTTAGCCACTGCCTTAGAATATAGCCCCTATTCCACGCGAGGAAAAGCTACCATTGAATCGGGAGATTCGGGCCTAGACAAGGACTATGCCTTCAATTGGTCCAATGGAATTTTGGAAAGTATGACGCTGTTAGTTCCTGATTTTTATGGTGGAGGAAGCAGAACCCCACTTCCCAAAGACTCCGCTTCAGAAAAAGCATTACAATCACAAGGAGTTGATCCTGCACAAATCAATGGTATTGTGAAAGGCGCCCCCACGTATTGGGGAGACCAGCCCTTCACGGGAGGGCCAATTTATGGAAGTGTAGTTCTAGTATTCCTAGCCATTCTAGGCATCTGGGTAGCACCACGCGCAAGTTTGATTACTTATGGATCCATCATAGTACTTTCCTTAATGTTGAGCTGGGGCAAAAACCTAGCATGGTTCAATTACACCCTGTTTGACATCCTGCCCGGCTACAATAAGTTTAGAGCCGTCTCCATGGCTTTGGGAATGACGCTATTTGCCATTCCTGTCTTAGGCATGATTGCCTTAGAAAAACTTGCGCAGACAAAAACACTAAAACCCCTGTTAATTTCGGGTGGAACAGTAGTGGGCACAACCCTAATTCTCGCAGTCATGGGGAGTACATTATTCCGTTTTGAAGGAGCGGGAGACGTGGAATTGGGATTCCCAGATTGGCTGTATACTGCATTGAAATCTGATCGCAAAGAGCTACTTAGTTCCTCCGCTTGGACAAGCTTTACTTTTGTAATATTTGCTTTATGTGCCATTTACTTTTACCTGAAGGGCAAAATCTCAGTAAGCATTTTGGGTATTGGCTTAATTACCTTGATTACCCTAGACGTATGGACTATCAATAGAAGGTACCTCAATCAAGATTCCTTCCAAGGAAACCCCTCAAGACAGTATTTTGCAGAGACCCCCGCCGAAAAATCCATTGCTTCAGACAAAGGCTATTTCCGAGTGTTTACGCCCTCGGAAGGGTTTAGTCAAGGGGCGCGTACGAGCTACCGATTCAATAGCCTTGGCGGCTACCACGGCGCGAAACTTCGTCGCTACCAAGATCTAATAGATAACCGGTTGGAATTTGAACTTCAAGCCTTCTCCAAAAAAGTCCAAGAGGGCAACTATGACTGGGCAAGCCTAGGCACCTTCAACATGCTCAATACCAAATACCTGATCGCAGGAACGGAATCCAATGCCGTACTTGAAAACCCAGAAGCGAATGGGCCTGCCTGGGTGCCTACAGAAGTAATTGCGGTCAGCAATAATGCTTCTGAAATGGAAACTCTAGGAAAAATAAATACCAAATCCCAAGCCACCCTCAATACCGAGGAATTTGGTAAAATTACTGCCGGATCAGGCGAAATCAACCTGCTGTCCTACTCTCCAAATTCGATAAGTTACCAAGCTACCATGCAAACAGGAGGCCTTGGTGTATTTTCAGAGATCTACTATCCCGAGGGATGGAAGGTTACTCTTGACGGAAAAGAAGTACCCTTGCTAAGGGTAAACTATCTTCTTAGAGGAATGGAGATTCCTTCAGGTACTCACAAAATAGTATTTACCTTTGCCCCAGAAAGTTATTCATCTACCAAGATTCCTATGATTGTCTTTCAATACGGACTGCTGTTGCTATTGATCGCTGGGATCTTTTTTACCTACAAAAAAGCAAATGCAAGCCGCTGAAGAAAAAGATAAGGTGGTCAACTTTTACGACCAATTTGCCGAAAAACAAGAGAAAACGGGGATTAATTCTCGGCATCTTAGCATTTTGGACAAAGTGAAGCAAGCAGGACTTGCCTCTCACCACCGAATTCTAGAGGTAGGTTGCGGAATTGGCACCGTGTCCCACCTTCTTGCAGGGCAAGTGCCACAAGGAAACGTTTTAGCCGTGGATATTTCCCCCGAAAGTATTGAAAAGGCAAAGCAACTTTGGAAAAAACAAAGCAACCTGCATTTTGAAGTTTCGGACATGTCAGACTTTTATAAAAAAGGAGAAACCTATGATTTTTTTGTTTTTCCTGATGTATTGGAACATATTCCAGTTGCCCAACATGCACGCTTGTTTGCCAATATTCAAAAACATGCGCATGCAGAATCCCTAGTTTTTGTACATATTCCAGCACCCCGTTACTTGGAATGGATGATTGCTCACCAACCCGAAAAACTTCAAGTCATTGACCAAGCCTTGGATACGGCCACCTTGGTAGCTACCTTGAATCAAGCAGGTTTTTACTTGGATAAAATGGAAACCTACGCCCTATTCTTTGAAGAAAAAGATTACCAATACTTTGTATTTCGTGCCAAAAAACCTGTACAACAGTCCACCTCCAGGAGCAAATGGGCAGTAGGCAAGGAACGTTTGCGGATTCGTTTGAAATACGGTATTAGCAGTTAACCCTCCTCCATCCATGAAAATCATATCTGGCACCGTAGTCGGACTGACGTACGAGTTGAAAGTGAGCAAAGACGAAGACCAAGTGGAGTCCGCTCCCTTCAGTGTGGAAGTACGCGATGCGGAAGATCCCTTTTTTTTTGTGGTCGGTCATAGCGGGTTACCTGAGAGATTTGAAGAATTGCTCCTGGGAAAAAGTAAGGAAGATGATTTTGCGTTTAGCCTTTCGGTAGCCGAAGCGTATGGAGATGCTGACGATGAATTGCTACTCACCTTACCTGTAGATCAATTTACTGAAGAACGTGGGTTTAGCCCAGAGATGTTGGAAGAAGGTAACTTTCTTCCCCTCATGGATGAAAATGGGTACCCCATGCAGGCAAAATTGGTCAAGCATCTAGGGAAACAAGTATTGCTAGATTTCAATCATCCTTTGGTAGGATTTGCGCTTCATTTTGAAGGAAAAATTATCGAAGTCAGAAAGGCCTCTCCGGAAGAGCTTAGCCAAGGCCTGGTCAACTAGAAAAAAAAGGTTTTGGTTAGGGGTTAAGATTTCAATACCAACACTTTTTCCTCGTCGTAATGAAGGTAAACCCGATCTCCAAGTTTATGCTTACGGGCAGGGTCATCCACTTCCCAGACTTGTCCAGACTCCCGAAGTCTCACCTGCAGGGAATTGTAATGCACCAAAAATCTCTGGTCGATGACATGGCCCACTAGCCCTCCCCTACTTCGCAAGCGAATATCGGCTGGCCTCAGGTAGCAGCCAGGCAGATCTGGAATCAAATTGATGGAGGAGAAAAGTCGTGCCACGTACTTGGATTTTGGAAATTCACACAGCGCTTTGGAATTGCCTTTTTGAGTAATCTTTCCTTTTTGCAAGACCACCAAGGAGTCTGTCATCCAAAGGGCATCGTCTAAGTCATGGGTAACAAAAATGACCGTAGTCCCCATTTCTTTGAGTAAATCCTTCAACTCAAAAATTAATTTTCTTTTTTGGATAGCATCCAAATGACTGAAAGGTTCGTCCAAAAGCAGTACTTCGGGCTCCACGGCCAGCGCTTGAGCAATGGCCACTTTTTGTTGCTGTCCTCCACTCAATTGACGGGGAAGACGCTCCCGGTAGGCTTCTAGTCCCAAGCGATCTAGGAGGTGACTTACCCGCTTATTCCGGTATCCTGCGTCGTAGCGCAGCAGGGGCCTGCTGATATTTTCCTCCACGCTGATGGTCGCAAACAATTGATAATCTTGGTGAATGAGTTTGATTTCATCGTGGCCAGCCACTAATTTTTCTTCTGGGGATGCTATTTTTTTATCTCCCAAATACACCTCCCCTGAGGTCTGGGCCAATAAGCCTGCAGCCATCCTAAGTAAGGTACTTTTTCCAGAACCGCTTTCTCCAATCACTGCTACAAATTCACCTTTGCCTAAGTCCAAGGAAAAATCTTGCACGGCATGGTGATCCTCGTAGCTCTTAGTCAAATTTCGAAGGGAATAATACGTCATGGGCAAGGAGAATAAATCGCCAATACAAATCTTATTTCCTTCTAAGATAGTTAGGGTTTTGGTTTTTTCCATACCCCTAAGCCCCATTCATTGTTCTCCCTAGCTACCGGGCTTGAGGTCCAGTAAAATTAGTAGGCCAACCAGCCCCCATCGGCCACGAGAGTTTCCCCGTTGACGAAGGAAGAATCCTCGGATGCAAGAAATAAAGCGACTTTAGCAATTTCCTCTGACTCACCCATGCGTGGCATGGATCCTGATCCGCTGCTGCACAGGGCTGCCCCCTCCGCATCGGGATGCGCATTTTTCATGATGTTGGTATTTACCCCTCCCGGAGCTATGGCATTGCACCGAATCCCTTTTTGGGCATACATGAATCCTATATTTTTACTCATACCGATCAGGGCATGCTTGGAGGTAGTGTAAGCCAGACCCGCCCTGGCCCCAGCAATACCTCCTATGGAAGCGATATTGATGATCACTCCCTTGCCTTGCTGAAGCATGGCTGCGATGGCCAGTCTACTCGCATAGAAGGGTCCATTGACATTCACGGAGAGTATCTTTTCCCAAAGGGCATCTGTAACCTTGTCTAAGGGGGTAAAATCATCCATGATTCCAGCATTATTGACTAAAATATCTAAACTCCCGTAAGTCTGCAGGGCAGCCTCGATGAGTTGCTTGACCTCATCTTCCTTGGATACATCGCAGGCAAGTGCCAAGGCATGTCCTCCTTGGGAGCGAATTTCTTGGGCGACTTGTTCTACTTCGATGCCATGGACATCGCTCAATACCAAAAGTGCGCCTTCTTGCGCAAAAAGAAGGGCAATGGCCTTCCCCATTCCAGAGGCAGCTCCGGTGACGAGGGTACTTTTATTTTCTAACTTTTTCATGTTTTTTAAAATAGAGTTTTTCATGTGGTGTGAGGTAGGGAAGAAGCGCGGCTCCTAAGGATTGATTTTTGTTTTTCTATGGTCTGTTCAGCGTTTTGCATGGAAACCAAGCCCGATAGCAAGGCATCCGATTGAAAAGAAATACTATCTATGCCCTGGGATATCAAAAAATGAATGAAGTCAGGACGATCGCTAGGGGCCTGGCCACAAATCCCCACCTTTTTTCCCTTGGACTTGGCTACACGAATGAGCTCCGCAATCATCCAGGTCACCGAAGGGTTGGTTTCATCAAAGAGTTCGCCCAAAATGTCTGCATCCCTGTCTATCCCCAAAGTGAGTTGGGTTAGGTCATTGGAACCTATGGAAAAGCCATCAAAAATTTCGGCAAATTCTTCCGCCTGAATCACGTTGCAGGGAAGCTCTGCCATGACGTATATCTTCCACTTGCCTTCCCCCCTATGGATCCCTTGAGCAGCTAGAAGACGAAGCACCTTTTTTCCTTCTTCTGGACTTCGGCAAAAAGGGATCATCATCGATAGGTTACGAAGACCCATGTCTTCTTTTACCCGTAGCGCTGCACGACATTCTAAGACAAATCCCTCTTGGTACCGCTCATGACAATACCTGAATGCCCCTCTAAATCCCAACATAGGATTTTCCTCTTCCTCTTCAAATGCCGTTCCTCCAAGCAAATGAGCGTATTCGTTGGACTTAAAATCACTCATTCTCAAAATAACTTCTTGGGGATAAAAGGCCGCCGCGACCGTGGCAATGGCTTGAGAGAGACGGTCCACAAAATATTCTTCAGGAGTGTCGTACCCCTCACATAAACCTAGGATTTTGGCTTTTTCCTCTGCTTGAGTAACCTTTTCTGGATGAACCAATGCCATGGGATGTATGCCTATGGAAGAGGTAATCACAAATTCCATCCGCATCAATCCCACCCCTTGATGAGGAAAATGGCTCAAGGCAAAAGCCTTTTCGGGATCTCCTAAAATCAGCATGGGGGTGGTTTTTGGCAGGGAAATTCCTCGGAAATCGTGAGTAGTCTTGGTCCAAGAAAGTTTGCCTTCGTAGATGATGCCTACATTACCGGAGGCATTGTCAAGGGTAATCAGGTCCCCCGTTTGTAATTTTTCCATAGCCGTCTCTGCTCCCACGAGAGCCAAGGTGCCTAGCTCTCTAGCTACTATGGCTGCATGGCTGGTTCTGCCTCCCTTGGTCGTGACTATGGCTGCTGCACGCTTGAGCAAGGGGTCCCAGTCGGGATTGGTATGCTCTGCAAGCAAGATTTCTCCCTCCTGCAAGAGGTGTTCCTCTCGTGGCGTATGTAGTATTCTTATTTTCCCCGAAGTAATCCCCTTTCCTACAGCAATTCCTTTGGCCAGAACCTTTCCGGCTTTTTTCAAAAAAAATTCTTCTTGAATCAGGGGATCCTTTTGCGCATGTATGGTTTCAGGTCTTGCCTGAACCACAAAAAAATCTCCCGAAATCCCATCTTTTGCCCATTCTATATCCATGGGCATTCGGTAATGCTTTTCTATGGCCAGTGCCCACCTTCCCAAAAGTTCTGCCTCTTCTTGGGTCAATACCCAACGCTTTTGCAACGGGGCAATGGTATCTTGATTTACCACGCCTCCAGTTGTACCAAAACACATGGTTTTTGATTTTGATCCCTTCTTTTTGGATAGGAGGGCAAGCTTTCCTTGTTGTAAACTGGGCTTAAAGAGGACAAATTCATCTGGAACCACCGTACCCTGTACTATATTTTCACCAAGTCCCCAACACGCGGTGAGGTATATGACCTGGTCGAATCCCGACTCAGGATCTAGGGTGAATATCACCCCACTGCTTCCTAAATCGGCACGTACCATCTGCTGCACCCCTACCGATAGCGCTACTTGCGTGTGTGCATATCCTTTGTCTAGTCTGTATTTGATGGCTCGGGCATTGTATAGGGAAGCAAAACATGCTTTAATCTTTTCCAAAACCTCCTTTTCGCCGCGTACATTCAAAAAAGAATCGTGCTGCCCAGCAAAACTTGCCCCAGGTAAATCTTCTGCAGTAGCACTGCTTCGTACAGCAACTCCATCCCCTAGAAGATTTCTCTTTTGCCATAGACGGTAGGCATCCAAAATTTCTTCTTCTAGTAGATGAGGCAAGCTTGCCTGCAGCAGGAAAGTTTTAAGTCGAGAGGACACCTGCTGCAGGTTGGTAAAGTGATGGGTATCTAAGGCAGCAAGTTCTGCAGCAATGCGATGCTCTAAGTTATTTTCCTGAAGAAAAAGGGAATATCCTGCAGCAGTAACAGAAAATCCATCAGGAATGCGGATACCAAGAGGTCTCAAGTGCCTGTGCAATTCCCCTAAAGAGGCATTTTTTCCTCCCACTTTTCCAACATCCTTGATACTTAGCTGGTCAAAAGGGATAACTAGTTTTTCCATAAAGGGAGTGCTGATCAAGTGTTAAAAAAACTGAGGGAAGGATTTGTAGATTTCTTCCGAAAACAGGTTAAACAGTAAAGGCCATCAAAATTTACCCTTCCAAGGGATTCCTCTTTCAATGGCGAATCTACTCTTGGATTGGTAGTCCCAAGGTAAAGGAATCTTCTGCGTTGGAAACTGACAAAAATCAGTTTTGGAAACAGGCGTACTTTTTTTTGAACAAGCAGCTATTTTTTTTGTTAGCTTCACGACCTTAACCCAAAAAAACACATCCATGAAACAGGTACAATACACCCTTTTTACCCTAGCATTTTTGCTCTTAGGTTCTTTTTCTGCATTGGCACAACTTCAACAACCTGCTGCAAGTCCCGCTGCCCACGTAAGTCAGGTAGTTGGATTCACTAAAATCAGTATGGATTACTCTTCCCCTGCGGTAAAGGGAAGGAAGATTTTCGGAAATGTTGTGAAGTACGGTGAAAGCTGGAGAGCAGGAGCCAATTCCCAAACCATCATTGAATTTAGCACGCAAGTCAATGTGGGTGGGAAAAATCTTGCTGCAGGGAAATATTCCATTTTCGTAACCCCTGCCGCCTCAGGAGAATGGACCATTCACCTCAACAAAAAAGCAGAAAGCGTGTATGCTTACATGAAAGACGGTAAAATTGATGAAGCTGCTCTAGCTGCTGACGATGCAATAGCACTAAAAGCAAGCCCTGTAGCCATCCCAACTTCCGAAAGACTTCAGTACAGCATTTCAGCTGAAAACAACAAGGTAGCCAAAGTAACCTTGTCTTGGGAAAATGTATCCCTTTCCTTTATGGTGGATACCCTTGTCGATCAAAAAATGGAGCAGTTTAAAAACCAGTTTTAAGCTCTACCGATAAATAGGTTTATCTCCTAAAACTCCTACCTGGTTCATTCGAGGTAGGAGTTTTTTTTGTGGTGGTAGCGAATTACACAGATTCTATCCAAGCTACCCCCGTATCCTTCCAGGCCCGATCTTTGGCAGATAATAGCACCGCTTCGCATACCTTTTGGGTCTCAAAAGCATCGCGGAAGGTAGGGTGACAGGCCTCTCCAGTTTCCAAACTGTGGAAGAAATCGGCCACTTGGTGGATAAAGGAATGTTCGTAACCAATAGAAGTCCCTGGAATCCACCAGCGGTGCATGTAGGGATGGTCTCCATCTGTCACGTGAATGGATCTCCATCCCCTTACCTTCCCCTCATCGCTGTGGTCAAAATATTCCAAACGGGTCAAATCGTGTAAATCCCAACGGATGGAGGCATGCTCTCCATTGATTTCTAAGGTATACAAGGCCTTGTGTCCTCGTGCATAGCGTGTGGCTTCAAACAAACCTAGGGAGCCATTATCAAAATGACAGTGGAAAATACAGGCATCGTCTATCCCTACTGCTTGTTTCTTACCCGTAGCTGAATGCATACGCTCCTTTACAAAAGTCTCTGTGACAGCGGAGACGTCCTTGATTCCTCCATTGATCCACATGGCGGTATCGATGCAGTGGGCTAGTAAGTCCCCTGTTACCCCAGAACCTGCAGCCTCCACATCTAACCTCCAGGTACCATCACCTCCTTGCGGCAAGTCAGGATTGATCGTCCAATCTTGGAGAAAATTGGCCCGATAGTGAAATATCTTTCCTAATTTTCCAGAAGCCACGATGTTTTTGGCCAAGGTGACTGCCGGTACTCGGCGGTAATTGTACCAGACCGTATTTTTCACACCCGCTTTTTCCACCGCCTCCAGCATGCCTTTGGCTTCGGCCACGGTACGAGCGAGTGGTTTTTCACAAAGAATCATTTTACCAGCCTTCGCCGCAGCAATGGCTATCTCTGCGTGCATGTCGTTTGGAGTACAAATATCCACTGCGTCAATATCGTCTCGGGCAATCAGCTTCTTCCAGTCTGTTTCGTAGGAAGCATAATTCCATCGTTCCATAAAGGCCTTGGCATTGGCTTCGCGTCGAGAACAGCAGGCTTGCAATACAGGGCGGTATTCGTATTCAGGAAAAAAGTCAGCCAAGCGCTTGTAGCCATTGGTGTGAATTCTACCCATCAGCCCTGTACCGATGAGGCCTACACGAATTAATTTTTTGTTGCTCATAATTCTAATAAGTAAGAAGTAAAAGAAAGATCTCTAGTGTTCAAAATTTGGGTAAGGGACATTGGATTTTATTGCGCTAAGGCAGCCAAAAGAACAAACTCACAGCCCTCACCCTCCATGTCCCTGTGCGGTACGAACTGCTATCATCGCAGCGAGGATATCGTTCCAAGTTTGCTGCTTTTCCATCACCGCATTGGGGAACATGCAGCCATCCCAGCAAATGTGGGTCAAGGCTGGGTTGTAATTCCCCGCAGCATCTCGCATCCAATAGCCCGCATCATGGGCGATATCGAGCAGCCCATTTGGATCGGTTGCCTGGCAGTGACGACCAGTTTTATCGTGGGATCCAGATCCAAACACCGAACCGTCGTTTTGTGCCACATGGAAGTCGATGGTCCAAGGACGCAGTGCATCTGAAACGGTTTTAATGGCAGCCTTGATCACTTCCCTATCCTTTAAATCTGCATCAACTGGGAGAATACGATGCTCCGGGGCATTGTAGCCCATAGTATATAGGAAGGTATGTGACATGTCGGCCTGGAAACCCACATTCTTTCGATCGGTCATTTCCAGCAATTCGACCATGTGCTTCCAGCTGTGCATGCCACCCCAGCAGATTTCTCCTTCTGCGGCCAACTTTTCTCCATAGCCAGCGGCAACATCAGCGGCTTCTCGGAAAGTTTGAGCAATCAATTTGGAATTGCCGAATGGATCCTTGGCCCAGTCGGATACGCCTGCAGCGGAGTCAATTCGTACGATTCCATAATCCCGGACGCCAAGTGCCTTCAGCTGCTGTCCAAATTCACAAGACTTTCGGACCATCTCCACAAAAGTTTTGCGCTGATCGGCTGTACCCATGGCTGAGCCTGCCCAGATTGGGGCTACAAGGGAGCCTACTTTAAGGCCATATTTGGAAACTTTCTCCGCTAACTTTTTAGCTTCGTCCGCCTGATCTAGGTAAATATGTGGTTCGAGTAAGCCCACGTCAATTCCATCAAATTTGACTCCGTCCACTTCCGCTGCAGCGGTCATTTCAAGTAACTGATCAAAGGCGATTACTGGTTCTGAATCAGGCCCTTTTCCTACCAGCCCCGGCCAGGTGGCATTGTGAATTTTGGGAAGATTTTTCATAGGTATTTTGGGTTTTTTTAGTGAGGGATATGGCCTAGACCACTTTTAAATCTGGGTTTTTGGGCCCAAAATGCTTGAGCATGACTATGGGATCGGTGCTGGAAGTATTGGTAATTTTGACTCCAGCTTTTGCAGCATCCTCCGATACAAAATATTCGTCCTGAGTCAACTGACCAAAACGGATCAAGGCGGGCGTTTCTATGTTCCAAACCCCCATGGTTCCATGCCCTTGCATCATGATCATGCCATAGGCTGCCGCATCTTTTATCAGCACGCTTTGCCCTGGAAATACGGTAAGTTCCTTTGCACTGTAATCCAAGGAGCGGTAACAAATCCAAGATTCGTGGTAGCCTGCCGAATGCATTACTTCAGGTGCAGCTACCGGCTTGGGTTCCATGTAATGACTATCCATCAGGTTTGGATTGACATTGAGGTCCCAGTCAATCATTTCCAACAAGAGTTCATAGTCTCCCCAGCGATTCTTAGGGCAGGCATTCCAAAGCAATTCTTCTGGAATAATCGCTTCATTGACTAAGGATTGATACATAGCAAAAATATCGGAGGCCTTTTGGGGTTCGTAGGTACACATGCTACCCGGCGCATGCAGCATGCCGGGCGGCACATCCCAACCTGTCCCCGGTTGCAAGCGAAACGCTTGGGAGTAATTGGTGATCTTGTTGTCCCCTTTGTTGAAGTTTTTCAAACAATCCAAAATCGTCTCCTTGCTCGTTCCCGGAGCAATTCCAAAGAAGGTGTAGGGGAAATCCCCTCCGTGGTTGTTCACTTGTGGGGGAAAATAGTAGGCCTCTGGCTTTCCATTTTGACCTGTAAGCGCTCCATAGCCCCATGTTGTCAAAAAATTTGGAGTACATGGGCCAGGACTTGAACTCATTCCATAGGCGAGAACCAATTAGGTCAGCGCCCAGTTCCTCTACGGCATCCTTGAGCAGCCCAAGCGTTACTTTTCCGCCATCCTCTAGGGCTATATGACTCAGCCCTTCATTTTTTGAAGTGAGTGGTCCGTTTTGAGCAGCAGTGGTAGAGGCAAACCAACGTTCATCGATCCCTCCACGCATGCCTCCCAAGGCATAATAATCGTCAGGATGTAGTTTAATTCTTCGCCCTGGTACACAAAAAGACCGGGGCACCCAAGTGGGAGTCAATCGTACAATTCCTTCGCCCTGTTCGAGCGCTTTTCTAGCAAAACTCATAGGTCTGTATTTTGGGTTAGTGTTCCTCTATTTTTTCGTTTAATTCATTGAACAAGTGGCAGGTTCCTTTCGAATTGGATCAAGAAAATTCTCGAGCGGCCTCACCTACCAATACGCTGAGCTGGAGGTCATACCTTCGACTTTCGCCTGGCTCTAGCTCTACCAAACTCTGATTCGCTCGCGCAGCAGCCTGTCCAATCGGTGGATTTGTAGCCGGCTCAAGCGCAGTCACGTATTCATTTTTTCCCCAATGCTGCCAATGGATAAGCCAAGGCAATTGGGTTTTGGAAAAGGAAATCTTAAGTCCCAATCCCAATTGATCGTTGACATAGCCGCATACTACGTGTTGCTCCTTATCTCCCTGCGGGTCAATAAAGGCTACCTCTTCCCCAAAGCCAGCATGGCTATCCATGGGAGAGGGACAGTGTCTGAATCCATCTTTTCTGGAATTTTGACGAATGTCCGACTCTCCAGGTCTGGGTTGCAGCTCACCCTGCCAGACAATCCTCGTTCCTTCATCAATCAAAGGCCATCCACAATTGATATGGTACAACAGCATGTGGGGGGCCTTTGCATTCCCACGATTCGTGACTCGGTCTTGGATCTGAATTTCTGCCGATCCGATTGTTCCGGAGATCCGACGAACGAGCTCCAAACTGGGACCAAAAGTGCTGCTTTCGGTGACTTTTCCGACCAACTCAAATCCCAAGTCCCCAGAGAAAATATCGGGCTGCTTGATGGAAATTAGTTCGGCGGATAGGTTGGAGTAATTGCCATGCAAGCCTCGAGATCCATTCGCATCGGAATTGGGTGGACCGGCATTGGATAGTCCGCAGGTAGTCAATAAGCCTCCACCAAAGGTGCGCAGCCAATCGATACCCTGATTGGAAAAAGGTTGGGGAGCAGTCAAGCCAGCATGAGAAATCCAGGCTAGGCTATGTTCATTGTGAAAGGCATCCA
>JAJTDZ010000070.1 GCA_021298245.1 Algoriphagus sp.
TGTTCTAAATCTTTTATGGAATACGTGCTCACTTTTCCTCCTCTTTAAAGAATTTTTTGGGGACAATAAACAGACCAAAAGAAACGGCATCTTCCTTTTGATTTGTCTTGTGATGGGCTTGGTGTGCCTTATAGATTCCTTTCAAAAAAGGATTGGAGGGCCTACCAAACCAGGTCAATCTCCGATGTACCAATACATCATGCAACACAAAATACAACATGCCATACAGACTAATACCTATACCCATCCAAAAGCGGTAATCCAATGTATCCACTCCAAGGAAAATCAAGGCTACGGCTATACCTCCAAAGAGTAGAGAAAATAGATCGTTCCACTCCAGGAAAGAGCCAGAATGCCGGTGATGTGTCTTATGGATCATCCAAAGGGGACCGTGCATAAGGTACTTATGAATGAACCATCCAGATATTTCCATAGCGACAAATCCGAGTAAGATGAATACGGCAGATAACATGGTTGTTAGTATAACTACGGTGGAAGAAATTTGTTAACTAAATTGATCATTCACTAAGAAAACCCTAAAAAGTGAGCGTGAAATTTAAAAGGGTAAAAAATAAAATCCAGACCAATAGTAAAAATGTTGCCAGAGGATTTTGCTTGTCGAAGTTTGCCTTTCTCCAAATCAGCTGAATCAAAAAGGATACGCCAAACCAGCCCAAGTAATTGCTCAAAGGAATGATCTCCAATTTCCAAGCCCAATACTCAAGGGATACGGCTACAGGTTCTAATATATAATCCAAAGCAGTCATGGCGCTGGCCCCTAGAAAGGCAGCGTAAGCATCGCTGGGAATCTTGTGAAATACCGAGGCAGTGAGGTAGCTTAAAATAAACCAATTGACCCCAATCACCAAGGGTACTTCCCAAAGGGTCAGGCCTAGGGTGGGCCCATAGACGTAATCCCCGTATAGGTATCCCGTGTGCACTCCTATAAGCTCAGACCCAAACCCTATACAAAAGGTAGCTCCTGCCACCACAGGAAATGCTTCGCTCCAACCCTTGTGGTAAACCAGCATGAGCCCCATGGTCATCAGTAGGTGTACGGGTGTTAGGGAGAGAAATAGCTCTCTGTATTCTGGAAGGCTCAATCCTACCGCACCCACTCCATGAAGGGCAAGGAGAATAATTTTTCCAATTAAAATGCGTTTGGAGGTGATGTTCCCTTCAGAAGCTGAAATTTTATGCATAACTAGTGGGCATATAGCCTATTCCTCTGTGAATGCTAACTTTATCCCTTGGAAATTGTTACTTACAAAAGTAATAAAACCCCCATTCCGTGCATGATTCTATACAACATTACCTTTAATGTAAGTGCTGCTTGTGAAGAGGATTTTGTGTCTTGGATGAAAACTATCCATATTCCTGAAGTCATGGGGACAGGTATTTTTCATCATCAGGTATTCTATCGTTTGGTGCACCATAGCGAAGATGGCTCGCTTAACTTTTGCATACAATATTTTACGGAGTCCATGGATCGCATGCTGGAGTACGAACGTGTGCATGCGCCAGCTTTACGAAGGAAAACCCAAGAAAGATACCAGGACCAAGTGGTAGCTTTCCGTACTTTATTAGAAACCATTTGAGCTATGCCAAAAATTGTCAAACTTCTGCTCAGCCTCCTGATGCCCCAAATAGCTGGGGGACTAGGGGCTTTTTTTACCCTAAGCTCTGTTCAAGACTGGTACTTGACGATCAATAGACCCTCTTGGAATCCTCCCAGCTGGTTGTTTGGACCGGTATGGACCACGCTGTACGTACTCATGGGGATTGCCTGCTTTTTGATTTGGAAGGCGGAGCATCCCTTAAAAAAACAAGTCCTTAGCCTATATTTCCTTCAGCTCTTTTTCAATTTTCTGTGGTCTCCTGCTTTTTTTGGAGCCCAAAGCCCTCTGTTGGGCTTGGTAGTGATCTTGCCGCTATGGGCCATGATTTTGGCATGCGTGATTCAGTTCCGCAAAATCAATCTCTGGGCTTCTGCTTTGATGGTTCCTTATTTGCTTTGGGTAAGTTTTGCTTCTGTTTTGAACGGGACCATTTGGTGGTTAAATCCATAAAAAAAGCCAACCTAAATTTTAGGTTGGCTTCAATGCGACTTGCTGCATTTATTCCTTCACCGAAGTGGTCACCTTAGGAGCCACCTTGGTCCATTGGCTTACATCCAATTTTCTTGGAGTAGGAAGAATTTCGTCAAGGGTATTGCCATCGTACACCCTTCCGTCTTTTACCACATGGGTGATGCTGTTGGTATTTCGGATATTTTCCAAGGGATTTTTATCCAAGATGACCAAATCGGCCAATTTACCTGCAGAGATGCTTCCCAATTCCTTGTCCAGACCCAAGGCTTCAGCACCTAAAATGGTAGCTACCTTCAAGGCGTCATGAGCCTTCATGTCTCCACTAGCAATAGACCACAATTCCCAGTGGTAGCCAAGTCCTTGGAGCTGTCCATGTGAACCTACACCAGCTAGGCCGCCTTGTTGGACCACCGCATTGACCCCTTGGGCGTGCTTTTGGAACACGTGATCTTCTGGAGCAAACCATCCGCCGAGTCCACCTACTCTTCTTCTGGCTTTTTCATTCAACTCGTTGTATGGAGTAAAACGATTAAGCTTAGGATCGTGAAGAGGGCTTTCTGTGGTGTAGAAATAGTTTTCCGCCCAAGGACCTCCATAGGCCACCAATAAGGTAGGGGTATAGGCCATTTTACTTTGGGCGATGGTTTTGGTCACGTCACTGTACAATGGAAATACAGGAATAGAATGCTCGTGGCCAGGGTATCCGTCTACCAATTGGGTCATGTTGAGTTTGTAATCCAATCCTCCCTCGGTGGTGGGCATCAATTGTTGCTCTTTTGCTGCCATGATCACCCACTGTCGATGCTGTCTATTTCCTACCAAATACATTTTGATGTATTGGGTATTGTAGTACTTGCTGTATTGCTTGAGTACGCTCTTGGTTTGCTCCAAAGACTTCAAGTTGTACATCCAATAGCCCACTCCTGGACCAGTGGAATACACCCTAGGTCCAGGGACCATCCCCGCTTCTACCATATCTGCGTAAGTGAGCACGTCTGTGGTTGCGGTTTGGGGATCTCGGGTGGTAGTTACTCCATAGGCGAGGTTAGCAGCGTAGATCCATACCGAATTTTTGTGCAATCCCCAAGTGGGCCACATGTGGGAATGGGTATCTATAAATCCAGGTACTATGGTCTTGCCACTCGCATCGATCACTTGTGCTGCACCTGCATCTAGGGTGCCCGAAGGACCTACCGCTTTGATTCGGTTGTTTTCTATGAGGATATCACCTCTTTCAATCACCTCTTCCTGATTCATGGTGATGATTCGGGCATTACGCAAAAGGATACTTCCCTTTGGAGTGTCTTTTGCAAAGAATACCTTTACTTGATGCTCTACTGGGCTGTAGGTTTCTTTCTTTTTTAAGGCTGCCTTATGCAGGCTATCTGCCTTGAATTTTTCTTTATCTGCCTTAAATAAGGAATCTATAGATTTCTTTTCTGCTTTTGCGAGAGAATCGGCTAGTTTGACAGCAGCCTCTCCCTTGGCTTTCAATGCGCTTACACTATCCGCATCAAAGCGAATCTTTTCTTTCTTGGCAGTTTTGACGGAGTCTTCCACAAATTCTGCTCTACTGATATCATACACCCAGTGTCCATTTCCTAGGGACCAGTGTACTTTTTTGCCATTGGCTTCCCAAGCGGGCCATTCTCCACCGATTTCGGTGAGTTGTCTGGATGGGAAGTTGCTGGCACTGGGTTCGGACACGTTGATGGTTGGGACTTTCCCTGCAGTAGGGATGGTCACTACATAAACGTTGTTGTTGATTTGTGCCAAGGCTTGATTTCCTACAGGAGCCATAAAAATGGTGCTCGCGCTAGCAGGCATTAGGTTGGGTTCTCTAGAATTGGAACCTTCAGGAAGCATGCAGTAATTGACCGCATCGGCATTAGAAAATGCCTTGCCCATGACATAGCGAACATCTTGGCTATGCCCGTGTCCGGCATGTTCTGGATCTGCTGCCGAACCAAATGGGGTGATCCCTGTGATGCGTGCATGAATTTTTTCGTCTGTTCCATCCCACTTGACACTTAGAAGTGCTCCTCCCCCTCCGTTTAAGAAGATCCTGCTCGTGTCTTGGGTAAAGTGTGCATTGCCGTAATTTCCGGCATCCATCACCTTGCGGAAGGCGCCTCCTGTGGCAGGAATCCACACCAACTCCCCTTCTGCACCATCCACAAATGGTCCCTCTGCCTCAATCAAGGCTCTATTTGGACCTTTGAAAACTAGGATTCTATTTTTTGGTCCCCATACTGGGCCAGAATAAAATGCCGTTTCAGAAGATACCTTGGTAACTGTTCCTTTTTCACCTAGGCTTGCCTTATATAGGCTGCCTCCATTTTTTTCTTCCCAAGTCACAAAGGCCAATTGGGTGCCATCCGGACTCCAAGTCGGCATGGCCTCGGTAAACTCATGCTTAGTCACCCTTTTTGGATTTCCATTGGGGTAATCCATTACATAAAGGCGATTGAGTACGGTAAAGGCCAATTTTTTCCCATCAGGAGAAGGTACTGCATCTCGAATTTGAGTCGCGAGCTTGTGGGTGGTATCTTTTATTGCATAATTGAAATACAAGCGAGGGCCCATTGCTAGGTTCACGTCTGCTTCAAAGGGGATTTCTATCGCAGCACTGCCGTCAACTGGCAATTTCCAAATTTTTCCTCCGTAGGAAGCGATGACAAATTTGCTGTCTGGGGTAAAGGCCATGGCGGGTAATACCCCTTGAGGAGCAATGGACTCTTGTTCGTCTCTTTGTACGGGATAAGCCAACCACTTTTCATCTCCTGTCTTAAGGTTGCGCAAGACCAAGCCTGTTTTATCCTCCCATCTGGAACCATAGACCATCCACGCCCCGTCTTTGCTGACGGTAGGAGTGAATGCAGATCCATAGCGTGAGGTGATGCTGGTGATGGTCCCTTTATCAAAGTCATACGTTCCCACCTGGTACTGAGGTAGTAGGGCATTGTAATTCCAAGAACCCGTTCTCCAAGAAAAATAGACCTTTTTCCCATCTGGACTCACAAAGGGGTCTATGGTTTTCATGGTGGCAGGGGCATCGTTGAGTTGGATCCCTCCTCCTCCGTCCACATGGTACATCCACAGTTTGGGGATCCTTCTTCCCTTGGATACAATGATGTATTGCCCGTCGGGTGTCCAATGGGCTCCAGGGACATCGCCATTTTTATCTTTAGTCACCTGTACGGTATCTTTTTTGACTAGATCGATGTACCAAAGATTATCGCTGCCTGCCCTATCGGAGGTGAAAAGTAACTTGTTTCCATCGGGAGAGTACCGGGGATGGGTTTCATGCGCCATTCCAGTTGTGAAAGGACTAGCTTTTCCTCCTTCTATGGGAAGGGTATAAATATCTCCCATTAGGTCAAAAGCGATGGTTTTTCCGTCTGGACTTACGTCCAAACTCATCCAAGTGCCTTCTGAGGTAGTAAAATTGACCTCTCGCTCGGGGACTAGGGGGAGGTCTTTAAACTTAGGATATTTTTTAAAGGCATCGGTTTTTACGCTATCGCCAAAGAGGGTCTCTGGGGTAATTTTGGAAAAAAGAGTGCCTGCAGATTTTGGCATCCAGGCAGCCATGCTTACACTAGCACCAAGAGCCAGTAGTAGGGCAGGATGGGTGATTTTTTTCATAGGGGTGTACGTTCGAACAGGGAATCTACAGCTAAGAATTGATTTTAAAAAACAAGACTATACAAATGGAGGAAAGGGGCTTATTTTTGAAAAAAAAGCCCTCCTTCACTTTTTAGAAAGAGGGCTAAATTCAGGAAGGGAAGACTTATTTACTGTCCTACCAAGAAGATGGCATTGCTTAGCACCAGCTTGCCACTTTCCCAGAAGCCTCTGAAGATGGGATTGTCCACCAAGTAGACGATGTTTCCTCGACCATGACTTTCACTTCCAATCGCCAAAGTTTGACCCATTTGGGATTTGAGTTTATAGCCAATAAATCCTGTTCGGTAGGCTTCGTTGGAAGCGATAATTCCTGCGTTTGCCCCTCCAGTGAGGTAGGCAAAGCGGCTTGCATTGTTTTTTAAAGTATAATACTTTCCTCCAGTCCCATAACCAAGCGGATGGGTTTCGTCCATGTTGATTTCATAGATGGCACCGGCAGTACCGCCTGCGATTTCCAAACGCTCACCTTCTGTGGAGGGTTCCAATCTCTCTTTTTTGGCAATCTCCTGACTGGATTTCTC
>JAJTDZ010000027.1 GCA_021298245.1 Algoriphagus sp.
CCTGAACAAGCCTTGACGCTCCCCAAGGAATGGTTTGAATTGAATAGCTACATCAAAATTGGCGATAATGGAGTGGTGACCTTATTTTCTGCCAATCCAGAATTTGGATCCAATATAAAAACTTCCATGCCTATGATTTTGGCAGAAGAGTTGGAGGTGGATTGGAAAATGGTGCTCGTGGAACAGGCAGACTTCTGGCCAGAACGCTACCAGCGTCAGTTTACAGGTGGTAGCCAAGGCATCCGCCAAGGCTGGACTCCACTTCGTACTGCGGGGGCTACGGCTCGTCAACTGCTGATCAATGCTGCAGCCCAAACTTGGAAAGTTTCAGCCTCTGAGATTACTGCTGTGGCAGGAGTACTTGAACACAAAGCTACTGGTAAAAAAGCGGGATATGGAGAAATGGCAGCTTTGGCAGCTACCCTACCCGTTCCAGAAGAAGTGACACTCAAAGACTCCAAAGACTTTACCTTGATTGGTACATCCAAGAAAAATGTAGACTTGGAAAAAATCATCAGTGGCAGTCCACTCTTTGGGATTGATCACCAGGTGGAGGGTATGAAATATGCCGCCATCGTTCACCCACCTGCCTTTGGCATGAAGCTAGCCTCTTTTGATCCTTCTTCGGTGACTTCCCTGCCTGGAATCCAAGACGCTTTTGCCATTCAGCTTTTCAAAGAGGATTACGTTCGTAATTTCTTTGATACAGCTACTTTCCCAGAACTGGTGGCCATTGTAGGCAACTCTACCTGGGAGGTCTTGCAAGCCAAGAAATCGCTGAAGGCTACCTGGGAAAAAGCTCCAGAATCTAGTTTTTTGATGGCTGGATTTGGTGGAAGTGCTCCATCTCCAGTAAAAGTACCTTCAGGATTAGAAAGCACCGAGACCCATCAGGCTAAAATGGCTGAATACATCAGCAAGCCGGGTAATGTGCTCCGCAAAGATGGAGATCCCGAAGGAG
The DNA here is from genome assembly GCA_021298245.1 of Algoriphagus sp. Classification (GTDB taxonomy): domain Bacteria; phylum Bacteroidota; class Bacteroidia; order Cytophagales; family Cyclobacteriaceae; genus Algoriphagus. The sequence goes on from JAJTDZ010000027.1 coordinate 962, forward strand.
CATTTAAGAAGGCTGCCAAAATCATTGAAAAGACCTACACAGCTCCTTTCCTGGCACACAATACCATGGAGCCGGTCAACTGCTTTGCTCATGTGACGGCCGACAAGGCGGAAATTTATGGCCCTACCCAGGCTCCAGAATTCATTGTGGGTACGATTGCAGCTGCACTTGGGCTCCCTAAAGAAAAAATCAGCATCAAACTGGCCCGCATGGGTGGAGGATTTGGCCTGCGAGCGTACTCTCACCACATGGTCGAAGCAGCTTTGATTTCCCAAAAGGCAGGAGTCCCCATCAAAATGGTCTACTCACGCGAGGATGACATGACCTATGGAATCTACCGTCCAAGCTACTCGGCTACCTACCGCGCAGCTTTGGATGCCAACAACCAGCTGATCGCGCTTCATGTGAAAGCTGGTGGCGTTCCGGAAACACCGATTCATGCCAACCGCTTTCCCGCAGGTGCTATCGACAATTACCTCGCCGAAGGATGGCAAATTGAATCCAATATCACCATTGGTGCCTTCCGCGCTCCTCGATCCAACTTTATTGCAGCAGCGGAACAGAGCTTTTTGGATGAATTAGCCGAAGCAATGGGCAAGGATCCCATCGACTTCCGATTGGAACTACTCAAGCGCGCAGAAACCAATCCTGTGGGTGAAAACAACGATTACGATGCCAAGCGCTATGCAGGGGTGTTGGAATTGGTTCGAGAAAAATCTAATTGGAAAAAGCCGGCAGCTGGGCTCCATCGCGGTGTATCCGCCTATTTCTGTCACAATTCCTATGTTGCCGAAGTAGTGGACACCAAGATTGTAGATTCCAAGCCTGTAGTTGAAAAAGTGTATGCTGCCGTGGATTGTGGTATTGTTGTCAACAAGGATGCCGCCATCAATATGGGAGAGGGTGCCATCGTAGACGGCATAGGCAATGCCTTCTTTGGAGAGTTGACCTTCAAGGATGGGGTACCCAATAAAAACAACTTCCATAACTACCGCATGATTCGCCAACAAGAGGCACCAAAGGCAATCGAAGTGCACTTTGTGGACAGCAAGGAAGAGCCTACTGGTTTGGGTGAGCCCTTCTTCCCGCCTGTATTTGCTGCATTAGCCAACTCCCTGTACAAGGCAACCGGTAAGCGGTACTACCAGCAGCCCTTTGCCCCTCAGTTGGAAATGGAAAATCTGAAGATGTAAATAAGGAAATACCTCTAAAATGTTTTCATCGAAAGCTACTCCTTTCCAAGGGGTAGCTTTTTTTAATGATAAGGAACATCCTATTTAGTATTCAACCCAAAAAAACAGCCCAAGAAATTCTTGGGCTGGGGTAGCGTTGGTTTGGTATTCAAAAAGGTACTATTTTTTCCCTTGGCCGAAACTCACCTTGATGGCAGCTCCTATAACTCCTGGATTTTTTCCTGTTCCAGAAATATCCTGCAAGGGATAGGAGTAAAAAGGCATGAGTAAATAACTGCTTTTTTCAGTTTTTCTTACCTGGATATTGATTCCCATATTAGCTAAGGCAAAAGGCAAAAATCGAGTCGATTGACCAGGAAGTGTAGTAGTTTGAGCGACTTGAACCGTTTTCAAAACAGGTTGAGTATTGCCGGAAGGGGTAGCTGAAGCGGCAGCAACCACGTCCTGATCATACAGCACCTCGACTTGGGCAGTTTGATTGATCGTGAGCAAATTGGAAAATCCTGCTTGTACAGTGATAGACTCCGATCGCGTGAGGGGATAACGAACATATACGGGTACATCTACTTGTACTTGTTGTACCTGGGTATTTTCCTGAATAGGAGAATTGACCCCTGCCAACTTATAGCTTGCCTGTCCTTCTGTGGCTTGGTTGAGGTAGTTTACCCCAAGCCCAGAACCCAATCGGAGGTTATTGCCCAAAGCCAAATCTACCTGTAGGCCTAAGCCCATGCGAAAACCCTCGGTCACTTGATTGGCTTGTGTAGTGCTTCCAAACCCTGGGCCAAATCCCAATGCATAAGAAATAGGTTTTTTCGCAGAGGAAAGTTCTTCTATAGGATTTTCCTCCAAGGAAATTACTTCCTGCACCTGATCAGTCCTAGGTTTTTCTGTTGTAGTACCCTGTGCAGCAGAGCTGGGATTGCCTTGAGATTTTTCTTCTTTAGGACTTAACGTGGCCATCAAAGGAAGGACCTCTTCCCCCTCGCTTAGGACGGAAGATCCAATGGACTTTTCATCTTTTGTGGCAACCCACACATTACCCACAGTCCTATGGGAGGACTGCAACGATACCGCTTGAGTCACTTGGGACTCGGTATTGTGTCCACTTGGATGATTAGCAAGGTCCTCTGAAGCCTGTTTAGGAGTATTTTCTTGGACGGTAGGCTTTGCCTCTTCAGGCTTAGAAGTAGACGTGCCCAGAAGATCGGGAGAGCTCTGGCTTCCCTTGTCCCCCAGCCATAGACTACCTAGGGTCAACACCAGGGCTACCCCAGCTGCCATCCCTCCTATCCAAAGAATTGTTCGAGATCTTCTTTTTCGATCTCGCTTTTCCTCAAAAGCTTCCCATGCCCCAGGGACATAGGGGGGAGGAGAATCCTCCTGATGTTTTCGCAGCCGCGATCCAAATCGCGTGCTCCAATTATCTTCCTGCATATACGGTCGATTGAAGATGTATCAAGTGTCTTAATTTTTGTTTGGCTCGCGTCAAATAGACCCGAGAAGAACTTTCAGTGATCTGAAGTCGATCGGCCACTTCCTTGTGGCTATAGCCTTCTACCTCAAAAAGAGTAAATACCAAATGCAAATCTTGGGGGAGCTGGTGAAGCAAGGCAAGCAACTCTTCGTAATTCATTTGGTCTACTACTTGCTCGGGCACTGAAACGGGTGTTTCCTCATCTGCTTCCACATGATAGATAAACTTTCGGTTTTTCCGGTAGTAATCTATGGCCGTATTCACTGCTATTCTCCTTAGCCAAGGCTTTAAAGAAAGTTCCTTTTCCAACTTTCCCACTGCGTCAAAAAACTTTAAAAAGGTATCTTGGGTGATCTCTTGGGCTAAATCTTCACTCTTGGCATAGGTTCTCCCAATACCCATGACAAAGCCATAGTATTTTTTAAAAAAATACTCCTCGTGCATCCTTGATCGACGTTTGCACCCATCGATAAGTTCTTGGTCTGTTAGATTCAAAGCCTATGGGTAGGGTTCACCGGTGACTACCTATTCCTAGTTGTTGTCCTTTGACAGAAAGTAAACGGATTTAACCGAATAAACGCTACACAGCACTGAAAAAAATAATCAAAACCTAGGATGGGTCTACGTCTACAATCCACCGAACAGCCCTAAAGACAGGATTGGCCTGAAGTTCTTCGATGATCGAGGCTAAGGCTTGCTTAAATTTCCCTTGGGCATCGCCTTGTTTGTCTAGTTTGATTAATGATTCCAACTGAAATTGATTTTTAATTCGGAAAATACTGGCTTTTTCTGGTCCCAACACAATCTTTTTTAAGGCTAGGGATGCCAATTTTTTATGAAGGGCATGTGCTGCTTTTTCTGCAGTAGCAAAATCAGTATGGCGTGTAGTTATTTTTATCAATTTGACAAAAGGGGGATAAAAATAGGCCTTGCGGTCCTGCAGCTCTGCTTCATAAAAGGCTTCATAATTTCCCTCCATCACTTGGTGAAACAAGGCTTGCTCGGGATTACGCGTTTGGATGATGACATTACCCAAGCATGCTCTCCTTCCCGCACGACCTGCCACCTGGGTCAACTGTTGGTAGGCACGTTCACCCGCCCTAAAATCTGGAAAATTTAGAATTCTATCTCCATCCCAAATTCCAACCACCGTTACTCTTCCAAAATCCATTCCTTTGGTAATCATTTGCGTTCCTACCAAAATATCGATTTGACCAGAAGCAAAATCATCTAGGATGCGCTGGTACCCGTACTTGCTGCGGGTGGTATCCAAATCCATTCTTCCCAACCTAGCTTCTGGAAAAAGCAATTGCAACGATTCTTCGATCCGCTCAGTACCCATGCCCTGCGTTTGAAGTTGAGTGCTTCCGCAAGCTGCACAAGATGGAGGATTTTTTTCTTTGTATCCACAATAATGGCAGCGAAGCTCGGAAGCATACTGGTGGTAGGTCAAGGTAACGTCACATTGAATACAGGTGGCGGTCCAGCCACAATCTTCGCATTGGATGTAGGGCGCATATCCTCTACGGTTTTGAAAAATAAGTACCTGCTGCTGCTGAGACAAGGCATGTTGGATTTGCTCCCTCAGCAATCGGGTAGTATCCAATTTGAGTAAGTTTTTTTTTCTGTCCAAGGCCATGTTGGCCAATTGAATCCGAGGAAGTGAGGCATTTCCAAAGCGACGATTCAACTGAATCAGGGCATACTTTCCTTGTTTGGCATGGGTGTAAGATTCAAACGAGGGGGTAGCAGATCCAAGCAGGGTAGGTGCTTGGTGGATATAGGCCAGCATGATACCGGCATCTCGAGCATGGTAGCGGGGCGCGGGATCAAATTGTTTGTAACTGGATTCATGCTCCTCATCTACAATCACCAAGCCCAAACTATCGAAGGGAAGGAATAGGGAAGACCGAACCCCAACCACAAAAGAAAACCTCCCACTCAAAACCCCATTCCAGACTTCTACCCGCTCGTTGTCTGCGTATTTGGAATGATATACCCCCATCTTGGATCCAAAAACCTTTTTCAATCTGCTTACCATCTGTGTAGTCAGCGCAATCTCAGGAAGCAACAGGAGTACTTGCGAACCACTTTCTAGAACCTCCTGAATTAATTTGATATAAATTTCGGTCTTTCCAGAACCCGTCACGCCATGGAGTAAGGCAGTTTGCTTGTCTTCAAATGCCTTTTTGATTTGAAGGAATGCGCTGTTTTGCTCCTCCGAAAGGCTTGGCGTTTCTTCGGCGCCTTCCTCTTCGGAGATTCGATCTACCACCCTAGTAAATACTTCAAAGACCCCGTTTTTTACCAAAGTCTTTAGTGCACTTTCTGAATCCCCTTCTTCTTGCAAGATAGATTTGCGAAGGCCGTGAACATTTACCTGGGGATCCTGATGCACAGGAAGGTGCCTTAAAAATTTAAGGAGCAAGGCCTCTTGCTTGGGCTTAGCTTCTAGGTCTTGAAATAGGGTTTCCAGACGCGATTTTTCTCCCAGCCAGGCATCTTGCAGGCGTATCCTTGTTTCTATTTTGGGACTGTATTTTTCCTGTATTTTTTCAAAAAGCAGTACTGCTTCCTTGGCTACCAAACTTTTTAGGATGGGATGAATCGCCTTGGTGCCCAGTATTTCTTCACAATCGGCATAGGTAAGTTCATCCTTTTTAACCAAGGCATCCAAAATTTTCTCCTCGCGAATGTCCAAGGGATAGGGACTTTCTTCCCTATCGAATTCGGGATGCAATTGAAGTTTACTTTCTGAGGAAAGTCGCAAACCCGAAGGAAGTGCAGCACCCATCACCTCCCCGATGTGGCAGCAGTAGTAGGAAGCCATCCATCCCCAAAATCGAATCTGTAGCGCAGTGACAGAAGGATGAGCATCAAGCACATCGAGCACTGGCTTTGCTTCATAAATTTGGGGAGGCGTGTGATGTGCTTTGCCTACTATACCGGTAAGAATTTTTTTCTTACCAAACTGCACCAAAACCCTAGCCCCTATCTGTAGCTGTGCCTGAAGAGCAGCAGGCACCTTGTAGGTAAACATTCGAGGAATGGGAACCGGAAGAATCACGTCCACGAAGGGAGGACCACTAGGTGGTGGCGGAGTAGTATATTCAGGAAATAAGGTATCCACGGGATTAGTGCAACTTAGGTAGCAAAGCTAGTGCATCTTGCAGGTTGGATACTGGCTGTCGACAGCTTCGATGCACACACACATAAATTAAGGCATTTCCTGCTGCATCCCCTACTTTTCCTTGCAGAAGTGGGACGCTTTCTGTCGGAGATTCTGACCAGGCTAGAACGGTATTGGGAAGGTAATTCGCCAGCAAGGCCAGTGCTTTCTGCTTCGCCCCCTTGCCTACAATCCCAATCTCTGCGGTTGGTACTAGGCTCTCCAAGTAGAAATTGGCCCAATTGCATAAAAATCCAGGCTCTTTCAAGATCAGCTCCTTCATCCCTCCGAGCAGGCGTGCTGCTATCTTTCCATAGTTTTCCTGGTAGGTAAGTAGGGAAAGTTGATGAAAACAACGCGCAAGGATGGAATTGGAGGCGGGGATGACGTTGTCAAAGAGTTCTTTTTTGTTGGCAATCAATTTTTCGGCATTAGGGTCACTGAAATAAAAATATCCGTCTTCTTCATCGTAAAAACGTGCCAAAACCATCTCAGCTAGCGTTTGGGCAAAGGCCAAGTGCGAAGTCAAACCACTTGAAGCAAAAGCCATCAAAGAGGCCTTGATTAGTGCGGCATAGTCTTCTAAGAAGGCTGGAGTGTAGGCCTGTCCATTTTTGTAACTGCGGTACAAGGTTCCCTCTCTAAAGAGCTGGACTTGCACAAAGTCTAAGTTTCGAAGGGCCATGTCCAAAAACTCTTGCTCTCCTGTAGCCAGGTAGCCTTGAATCAAGCCTGCGTCGATCAAGCCATTCCAGCCTGCCAGTACCTTGTCGTCCTTGCCGGGGTAGATACGAAGATTACGGGTGGCCAGCAACTTCGCTTTTTGAGCGGCCAGCTTCTCCAGGAAAGTAGGTAACGGAATCTCCTGTCGCTTCGCCACCGTTTCGTAGGATTCCACTTGAAAAAGAATATTAACTCCATCTTCCCAATTGCCCGAAGGCTTCAAGGAATACAGGTCAGAAAACCAGCCCAAATCCGGGCCCAGTAATGCTTCTAATTCGGAATAGGTCCAGGTGTAGAATTTTCCTTCCACTCCTTCGCTATCTGCATCTTGAGCGGCATAAAAGCCTCCCTCCTCTTGGAGCAACTCTGCGGCAAGCCAAGCCTTGGTTTCCCGTAGTTTTTCCAAGTAAAAAGGATCTTTGCTTACCTGATAGGCTTTGGCATAGAGTTCTAGCAACTGCCCATTGTCGTAGCCCATCTTTTCAAAATGGGGAGCAAACCATTCCCCATCCACGGAGTAGCGAGCAAAGCCTCCACGCAGGTGATCGTAGATCCCTCCCATCCCCATTTTTTGCAGCGTGAAAAAAACGGCCTGTAGTAGGTCTTCACGAGAACTAAGCAGTGCATAATCCAGAACAAAGTGCCATATGGCAGGCATGGGAAATTTAGGGATTCGATTCATTCCTCCCCATTCTCGGTCAAACTGGGCAGTGAGTTGGGTGATCACCTCCACGAGTTCATCCGCATCCAAGTCTCCCTCCCCGGCTTGAATGCCGTATTTTTCGGTTTCTTTTCGGCTCAAACTTCTTCCAAAGCCTTCTGCACTTTCTGCGAGTTGGTCAGTATGCACTACGAAGGCATCCGCTATGTTACCAAGAAGTTGCTTCCATTGGGTATTAGGAAAGTAGGTGCCTCCGTAAAAAGGTTTCTGGTTGGGCATCAAGAAGACATTCAAGGGCCAACCTCCATGAAGGCCCATGGCCTGCACGGCATCCATGTAGATGTTGTCCAGGTCGGGGCGCTCTTCTCGGTCGATTTTGATGCAGACAAAGTGGGCATTCATGATTGCTGCCGTTGCCTCATCTTCAAAACTTTCCTTTTCCATCACGTGGCACCAGTGGCATGCCGAGTAGCCTATGGACACCAGGATGGGCTTATTCTCTTCCCTTGCTCGCGTCAAAGCCTCGGATCCCCAAGGGTACCAATCCACGGGATTGTGTGCGTGTTGCAGCAGGTAAGGACTTTGGGAATAAAGGAGTCGATTAGCAGTCATGTAAAATTTCGTATTTACTTAGAAAAAGGAGCATCCAATCTGGATTTAACCGCTTTGATTTCCTTAGAAAAATCAACTTCTCCCTGCATTCGTTCGAGTTTGCCTAGTAAATTTTCAAGAAACTTTCGATGCGCAGGGGAATTTGGATTGAAGGAACGGTGCGCCAGGTCGAGCTGAATTTTTTGAATTTCGGCTACTTTTTGCTGGGTTTCTGTGCTGAAACTAAACTGCCGCCATTTTTCCCAGATATAATTTTCCGCTTCCTCCGAAGGGTGTACCAAATCCGATTTGTAAAAGCGGTAATCGCGTAGTTCGTCTACCATAATCTCATAGGCAGGAAAATAGATAACCTGCTCCAAGCGTTGCTCCAGCTGCGCACAGAGCACACGTAGCAGGCTTTTGCTCAACTGATTTTCGGAGATCCCCTCTTTGGTATGTCGAACAGGGCTGAGGGTCAGGATGATGTTGAGATTTGGATGTTGCTGAAGCAGCTCTTCCAACACCGATTCTAGTTCAGGTGCTAGCTCCTCCAGGGTAGAAAGTTTCTTTTCAAATAGGGATGATGGCTGTTTATGGCAATTGGCCACTCGTCCAAACTCCTTGTGCCGATAGATCCAAGCGGTACCTAGCGTGAGCAGCAGGTGGGTAGCCCCTTTCAGGGAATGATGCAAGCGGAGCATTTGGCGGTTGTAGTTGTCCTCTAATTCAGCTTGCGTGTCCCCCCTGATATCAGAATGGGCAGCATAATGCACAAAAACCCCTTCTCGCTCCACTACAGCGGATGGATCCATTTGCCCTTGAATGAGGGCTTCGCTGAGGAGATCAGCCAGGTTAAGCGGATGAAAAAACGACCCAAAAGGATTGATGAGCACCTCAAATTTTGCTGCCTGCATCTTGCTGCCTATGGTTTGGGCAAAGCAAGAGCCCAGGCTCAGCACCTTGGAGCTGTGGCTGATAGGAGAAGGAGAAGCAGGAATAGGGAAATCAATAGACCAACGCATGGTGTGAAGATACTACTAGATTTTTTTCAAGAAGGATATTTTTCCTTCATAAAATGGAAGGACTGTTTGATAAGTTCACGTAGGATTATTTCATTCACATCCGAAAGCCTTTTGATGTAAATGCAGGAAGCACCTGTTTTGTAGCGCCCAAGTTGGGCAAAAAGGCTCTCAAATTTTGCCTCCATACAGGCCATTAAATAAACAGAAATAGCGGCCTTTCTGGGAGAAAAGCCAGCAATCAGAAATTCTCCTTTTCTACCGCTAGGATAGTGGTATTTGTAAGTACCAAAGCCTACAATCGACTCCCCCCACATCACGGCTTTTTCTCCGGTCTCTTCTTCCATGATTTTTTTTAATGCCATCGCATCTTCTCTCATTTGGGGAGCAGTGGTGGAGAGCAAATATGCATCTACGGAAGCAGCTGTGGGTTGGGTCTTGTTTTCAGCCATGGTCAGATTTGATAAAGTTCGATTGGCAGCTCATCCGGATCCGAAAAAAAGGCAAATTTCCTCGCCGTATGTTCATCCACCCGAATAGGTCCTACCTTAATTCCTAAGTTAGTCAAAGTTTCTACTTCCTTTTGAATATCCGTTACGGCAAAAGCCAAATGCCTAAGTCCACATGCCTCCGGTCTAGTGACTCGATTGGGAGGATTGGGAAATGAAAAAAGCTCAATCAAGTAGGTTCCGTTTAGTTCCAAATCCAACTTATAGGAACGTCTTTCGGCTCGGTAAACTTCCTGAATCACTTTGAATCCAAGAACTTGGGTATAGAATTTTTTGGAAAGAGCATAATCCGAGCAAATAATTGCGATATGGTGGAGCGCTGAAAGTTGGAGCATACAATTGAAAAAAAGGGAATTGGTTTAAACTCTTGCTTGAAATTAAAAGTAAAGTAAATCCATTTAACGAGATCCTTGTCTAGTTGGAATCCTGGCCTATCCTCTTTTTAGAAAAAATCCATGAATTGCAAGTGATATGATTCCCTCCCGATAGGCTTCGGGACAGGCTCTTGAAAAGGGGCAAGGAGCCTGCCCGCAGGATTGCGGGGTGGGGATTAAAAAAAAGCTCTCCTTATCAGGAGAGCCTTTTCTAAACTAGCGAATGACTAATTTTTACTTGGTAATGGTAACCGTCTCAGTAACTACTTCCTTGCCATCTACCATCTTGATTTCCTTCTTCACCTCTTTGTTAACAACCCCAGCTTCAGCAGCAGCGTGTGGTTTTTGAGCAATATGTGGGGCAATCACAAGCGCAACGATGGACATCAATTTGATCAAAATGTTCATGGAAGGACCAGAAGTATCTTTGAATGGATCCCCAACAGTATCACCCGTTACAGAAGCCTTGTGAGGCTCGGATTTCTTGTAGAAAATCTCTCCGTTGATTTCCACTCCTTTTTCAAAGGATTTCTTGGCGTTATCCCAAGCACCTCCTGCGTTGGACTGGAACATACCCATCAATACTCCAGAGACGGTCACTCCGGCGAGCATTCCGCCCAAAACTTCTGGACCAAAAGCAAAGCCTACTAGGATTGGGGAAATCAAGGCAATGGCTCCAGGAGCTATCATCTCACGAATAGAGGCTTTGGTGGAAATCTCCACGCATTTTTCGTATTCTGGCTTGGCTTTGTATTCCATGATGCCAGGAATTTCGCGAAACCGTCGGCTTTGTAAATATCAATAGCTTTAATGCCAGAAATTCCCACAAAAGCAGCAAACAAGGCAAGGGAAGTCAAGGCTGCAGAAGCAATAGCAAATCCTTTACCCGTAGCGGCCGTGGTATTTCCTACCGCATCCAAGATATCGGTACGGCCACGCACTTCCTCAGGAAGCTGGCTCATCTCAGCAATACCGCCTGCATTATCTGCAATCGGTCCGAAGGCATCAATAGCCAACTGCATGGCGGTAGTAGCCATCATACCCGCTGCAGCGATTGCTACACCATACAAACCGGCAAACTCATACGCTCCGTAAATACCACCTGCCAAAACCAAGATAGGAAGTACCGTAGATTCCATACCTACAGAAAGACCTCCAATGATGTTGGTCGCATGGCCTGTGGCAGACTGCTTGATGATGGATAGCACAGGACGCTTGCCCATAGCGGTGTAGTATTCGGTAATGATGGACATCAAGGTACCTACTACAAGACCTAGGATGATCGCAAAGAACACGTCCATGTTGGAAAACTTTACATCTCGAATTACCATTGATTCAGGAAGCATATACATCACCACAAAGTAGGAAGCGATACCGGTAAACACGATGGAAGACCAGTTGCCCATGTTCAAGGCTTTCTGTACATCTCCTTTATCGTCCTTGATGGTCACAAAGGCCATTCCCATAATGGAGAAGATGATTCCTAGACCTGCCAAAACCATAGGCAATAGAATGGGAGCGATTCCTCCAAAATTATCAACAGACTCAATTTCACGACCTAAAACCATGGTAGCTAAGATGGTAGCTACATAAGAACCAAATAGGTCTGCACCCATACCGGCCACGTCCCCTACGTTGTCCCCCACGTTGTCTGCGATGGTGGCGGGATTACGTACATCATCCTCAGGAATCCCTGCTTCTACCTTACCTACTAGGTCAGCTCCCACGTCGGCAGCTTTGGTATAGATACCCCCGCCCACACGGGCAAAAAGGGCAATAGATTCAGCACCCAAAGAGAAGCCCGCGAGAACTTCTAGGGCTTTTTCCATTTCTATTCCATTCGCTCCAGCATTGATTGAAAGGACATAGAATTGATAAAATACAATAAATAAAGAGCCCAAGCCCAATACAGCGAGACCAGCTACCCCGAGACCCATAACGGATCCTCCGGTAAAGGAAACCCTAAGTGCTTGTTTTAGGCTTGTTCTAGCCGCTTGAGTCGTACGTACGTTGGCTTTGGTGGCAATCTTCATACCGATATATCCAGCCAAAGCAGAGAAAAATGCTCCAATAAGGAAGGAAACGGCAATAATTGGGCTTGAGGTAGGCACTAGGGTACCTGACCATGCCAACAAAATACCGGCAATCACAGCGAAATAGCCAAGAATTTTCCATTCTGCTTTTAAAAATGCCATGGCACCATCGGCAATGTAGCCGGAAAGTTCCACCATGTTTTTGTCCCCAGTGGGCTGTTTGGTCACCCAGGCAGATTTTACTGCCATGATAAGGAGGCCTACAAGTCCCAGCGCAGGGACTAGGTAAATCAGCGCTTGTTCCATATACTAATTGGATTCAATGTTAGATTTTGTAAATAATTCCGCAAAGATAAGACTTATACCCTTCTTGCCAAGTTGAAAGTCAAAAGCATTTTTTCTTTTTATGCGATTTGCATACTTAAGGTGATTTAGTGAAAAGAAAAAAGTGGCGAAATAACCGTTCATCTGTAGAGTATGGAAAGAAGAAAATCAATCGTCTGACCCATAAAATACCAAAATTATAGGGCCTTGATCATGAAGGAGAAAGCATAAAGGCAGAGGAATTGTGGGGGGAGCACTTCCACTTTTAGAAGAAAATACTAAATTTGCCTTTCCATCGGGGTGTGGCGCAGCCCGGTAGCGTACACGTCTGGGGGGCGTGTGGTCGCAGGTTCAAATCCTGTCACCCCGACTATAACCTTATTTAAATACTTGAAAACCAACACTTTATGTGTTGGTTTTATTTTTAGTCCCCATATAGGGGCCAAAATTTCGGATAATAGATTTACCTTTTTTAGTTCAAAAAATTAGCTTCCTTCAAAATTGCGTTTTGAATTTCCAATTTCTCTGAATCATTTGCCGGGGTCGGTTGACGTTCCTTGTTCATAAAGGTATACACCGGTTGGAATTGAATGATTTTTCCTTTGTAGAAATAACCTTCTAAGAAGAAAGCTTGTCGAACGCCAAGGCGGTGAATTTGATCAAACATAAAATTTCCAAGACCATAGAAAATCACTTTCCCTTTGTACAAAGCAATTTCCTGTGCTTGATGTGCTTGTGAACCAAGGATTACATCAGCACCAAAATCAATTAGTTTTTGAGAGATCTTTTTCTGATTCGCAGTAGGCGAGTAGGAATCCACTTCACCGTATTGCACACAAGCCAAAATATAATCTACTTTCACTTCGTTTCGCAGGGAGTCAATTAGTTTTTTTGCTTTTGTTTCCTCGTAGCGATTGGCTCCCATTATTTTATCGGCGCACTCCCCAAGCGGACAAAGTTCATTGAATCCAATCCAGGCAATTTTTCGATGATCTTTCAACTCCATGATAAGTGGCTTGTTGGCTTCCGCAGGCGATGCACCGCCACCAAAGTACTTCATATTGTGGTCTTTGTACCACTTCAAAGAATTCAAATACGCTTGCTGACCCACATCTAAATTATGATTACCGGTCAACTCAATAACATTGGCTTTTAGTCGATTGAGTATTTCAAAATGCTCCGTTTTCGTCGCAAATTTCATCTTCATGGTTTCATAGACACAGGCATCTTGGTTACTCACCTCATTGCTGATGTGCACCAACTCTAGATTTTTAAAAAAAGGTAAAATATTTGCCAAGTAAAAATCAATTCCTTTAGCATTTAGAACCGTTCCTGTGCTACGTGTGATGGCCGTAACCCCAGTATGCGTGTAGGTCGTGATTTCTTTTTGGAAATCGAAATCATCTGAATCGTAGCTCAACCATAAAGGATATTTTATTGGTTCTTTAAAAAAATTAATTGAGTTTACTTTTTTTGCTAAAAATTGTTGATCTACCGAATCTAATGTTGTGATCACCAAATCTTTTCTGCTTTTAAAATTGAACTTTCCCAGCTGAATTGATTTAGGTTCTGTACTCAAGTTTAATTTTTCCTGGAGTGATTGAGCAATGTCTTTAGTACAGGAAATTGATCCGTTTTCCAATTTGATTTTTAAACTGTCTAGGCTAATATCTTCACTCAAATTGAGGAAGGACCCCATGACTATCAAGGGAATGCTGTCGTTTGCTAAATTGGTTGAATTATTGTTTGCTTCGCCGGAAGTCTCTTTTGTATTCACTAGTGAAATCAATGCTAGCTCCTCAGTTGACGTTCCACCGCAGGAAACAATACCTATCAAAAGAACGATTGAAAAAATTGTAACTAGCTTTTTCATTTTTTTATAATAATATTTTCAATTTACTTCAATTTCATTTTTTGGCAAGCCTCTCTCTTCAATTTTCTAGTAGCTCTCTTGATATAATGTTTAGTTGTCAATTCCAGATGTATCCCAATCTGCTGGATAGCCCATTTCATTGATCATCAGGTCATTTTGGATTCTTAAATGCCTGATTTACAATGAATCACCTATTAAATATCGCTTTTTGTGTTAATATTTTAAGTTAAGCGGTAACCATATGGGAATAAAAAATTAATAATGGAGATCACCCTCGATCAGGCCGTGGAGAAATAGGTTACTAAATTAATTATTGATAAATTCCATAATTCAAGTAAATCAATAATTATCCGATCAAATGAAAATGACTGAAAAGCGAAGAACAAGTGCTCTAGTCATTAGCGAAAAATGCAGGCTTTATAAGTCACTAAATCAATAATCATGAACAAAATTGTAAAATTACTCTCTCAAGATGTCACTATTGTTATACTACTTGGCGTCATCTCTGTCTTCACTGCATGGGCAGGTGTTCAATCTTCCCTGCATAGTGGACAATCCAATACATCTTTGTCATTCTATATGGAGCGTCTAAATAGTTCAAACAACCTTTATTTAACTTCAGAACTTAAATACAGAACGGACCTGGTGGTTTGGGCAGATAAACAAACCACCCTCAGTCAAGGCGGTGATATCAACGCTGGCTACTCCGCGGGTTCCCCAGAGCTATTTGAATTAGGAATGCCTTGCCTTTTAGAGAATCCGGAAAGTCAACTGGCAGAATGTAAATCCTACATGGATGAGTTATACGTGCCACAAGGGGAATTATACGACCAAGCAATTCAATCTCTTGAGGAGTATGAGTTAGCAAACGAATACAGTGACCGGCTTCAAATGCTGACCGCATTGCTTGCTGTTGCCTTGTTCATGCTTGGTATCACCTCTGTCATTCAAAAGGAGAAGCTACAATTCGCTATTGTTCTTGGAGCACTTATAATTGCCGTTTTTAGCGTTTCCGTACTCTTGACCGTGCCTTTCATCGCCGTGTCGTTATAGTTTGTAGGTTGTACTCGAGTAAAAAGTACGGGCGCTTCTGAAAATCTCACCACCCTTTAGGTAAGTTGAATTCCCAACACTTAAAATTGAATACGAAGGAATTACAAATAATAAATCGTAACCAATTTTTTATTTTCTCACAAGTAGCCAAACACCTTATTTTAGACCAAACATAGTAAGACCTAAAAAATTACGGAATCTACTTTCCGCCAATCAATCTATTTGAAAGGCCACCTCATTCCGGCGATTAATCACATCCCAAGGGGCATTGTAGCCCATGTATAACAAAGATCCCTTTGTTCGGATGTTATTTTCTTCTAGGACCTTCGATAAGATTTGGGCATGCTTTGCTATTTTTTCATCGGAACTATATCCCCCAAAACGCAGTACCGCTAAGGTCATGGAGTCTTGAGTTACTAGAGAAACAGCATTAGAGTTAGGCGTAGGAAGATCTGAGATTTGATACTGGCTGGGCATCACAAAAGACATGGAAGCATCCGTATCCGACATATTCATGATCACTGGAGCAGTCATGGCAATCTTCTGCTGTTGTTGATTTCCACCAAAAATGTAGTTCGCCACTACACCAAATCCATTGTTTCCATTGGAATCGTAGCGCTTCCCACCCAATTTGGTCTGAGCCAAAATCATTTGAGGATACTCCCTAATTTCTACCTCACCCAAGGTTTTGATTACCTTATAGTTCGGAGTCTCGATACCTTTAAATCGAAAGGAAAAAAAAGAAATCACTCCGCCCAGAATAAGTACAGTCCCTGCAATCAAAATCAAAGTTTTCATAAGCAAGAAACTAATAGATTAAAAAAAAGTTCGAAGGAGACTAGAATCCCAAACTAAAATCTCTGCACGACTAATTTCCATAATAAATCTAAGGTAGGTGATAGCTATTGAAAAAGACTTGAAAATTAGAATACCATAAAATGTATAATAGGTACACGGAAAGGCAACCTAATTTTTACTCTCAGAAAAAATAATCCCCCACTCCTACATTTAAATTCCGAGTAAAAATTTGACCACTGGAAACTTTTTTCCTGTTTTTTTAACTAGTATATAAAGTAAGGAGACGTAACTGAAAACCAAGAGAAAAAGAGAGGCAATAATGAGAAAATAGCCAAAAAAACTATAGTGGTGATTTTCAAAGTCAAAAATTGGCACATAAAACTGAAGCAAAAGCGCATGAAAAAAGTATACTGCTAAAGAATAGGTACCAAGTAAGCCGATGTAATTGTGACTAAAAGAGTTCTTTACCTTAAAATAAATTACCACTAAAAAAATACCTATCATATAAATCCAAAAAGGTAAGGTGACTGGATAGAAAATCTCCATATAATTGATCCTAGGTAAATTGAATGAAAAGGTTCCTCCCAAGGTAAAAAAAAGAAAGCTGCTCAAACCCAGAATCCCGCAAATGAGGATGAAATTCAAATACTTACTAAGTAATATGCGATACTTAGCTGAATAATAACCCAGTATGGGAATGCCAAGCCAAGGGAAAACAGGGAACCAACCATCTATAAAAATATGCTTAATGGCATCTAAAATGATATAGTTTTGATCAGCTTCAAATGCAGGGATTTCGATCAACTTGAAATTGTAGTTTTGCGCAAAAAACAAAGTCAATGAAAAACTAAAAGCGAATACTAGCAAGGCATAAAAATCTGGCAGCCTCCTTAAAAACAGCATGGTGAATAAAGAAAATGAAATCAAATACAATACATCCATGGTATAAAATGGCATAATATTCCAAATCGCTACATCAATCAAGACTGCAAAAAACAAGATTTGAAAAATTCTTTGGATTGTATTTAATATAGATTTCCCATTCTCTTCGCTAAGCCTCAAGGAAACACCACTTAAAAAAATAAAAATGGGTGCTGCAGTAGAAAATATCACCCTTAGCATCATGGGGCAAGGAAGAGCCGGGAAAATGTAAGGATACGAATTTGCAGCAACCATGATCAATATCGCGACGCCTCTTAAAAAATCAACTGAATTATTCCTCATTGTCTAGAATTGGTAATGTGAATTGATGAGGTAAGAGAACGAAAACACGTAAACAAATACAAATAGGAAGAAAGAAAGTTTATCAATAATTCCCGAGATCTTCTGGGATTTTTCGTCACCTTTTTCATACAAAAAGAGAGAAAAAACAGAGGTTATAATGATTAAAAAAATGATGATAAAAGTAATGTTGTGCAAGTAATCCAAGAGCGTAAGTTCATTGGTTGAAGGGACAATACTTTCAACAATGTACTTATTACCTATTGCAGCAAACAGTCCCCCTACACACAATCCAAACCTCGGATCTGTATTGACCGGTTTAATCCAAAAAACACAGGAAGAGATAAGAAAAGCCACAATTATCCCAGTAATTAATTTAAATAAGATTAACCAAGAACTTAATCTTTTTATGGAGATGATGATTTCAAATTTTGGAACAGTGGTAAGGCTTGATTCCATGTCCCCAAAAGAAGTATTGTAATTGGTGGCAGAACTTCGGAATTCAATATTTTCAATCTCCCATTCATCAAACTGGCTAAGAACGATAGAGTCTAACTTTGAACCGGCCACATCCGATTTAAACACGAAATCATCAGTTGTGTATTCAGAAGATTCAAAGCCAAATACAATTTTCTGGGTGTCAAAAGGAAAGCTAGAAGTTAAATATTTTTGTCTACTATCAATCGTTGCCTTGGTATAAAACCATTGCTTTCCATTCAAAACCTCAACGCTTGTACCTGTAAGGTTAAATTCATTGCAATAAAGGCATTCTAGTTCATTCTCAAATGAATAATTCTCCTCATCGTAAAGACACCAAAGGTGAATGTCCGCATTGATGGAGTTACTTGCGATATCAAAATCATGCAAAGAGGAAACATAAGCACCAACTAAAACAGTATCAGGGGAATTTGTTTGTGCGGACAATAAATGAGGAGTCCAGAAAAGGAATGTCGTAATAATCAGAAGAAATTTTCTCATAATCCTTTAAACTTTTCACTAATAAAAACTAGAACCATGAACTAGCCAACTAATATGAAGTAAATTATGAGAATGATAAGATTTTAGTTATTTGAATGGTGAGCTTATCTAGACCAATAAAACCAAATAAGAAATTACTCAGAACAGAATTATAGGCCGACTAAACTTTTACGATAGAATTGGGATGTGGATTTCTTTGCTTTGAACAAAAAACCGGGGATCATTACGTATTTCAAAAGTCAATTAATCGGCAAAAAAAAATTAAATTCAATCCGATAGTAAGGAAAACTTATTCTGTACAGGTTCCCCATTTAGGCTTTTTTTCAGGATACCTTTCTAGGGTCGCATCAAGTAAAAAATCTTCTGGTTCTGACTTAAAATGTAACACACACCACCTGGAGATGTCTTGATCGAAGATGGAATAAACTAACATCCCTTCCATGTTGGTCACATTACGTACATCCCAATTTCCAATGGGTTGATTGAATTCAGAAGAAAAAAACATCCAAGTCATGCTCGTAACCTTACTAACATCCCAATTTCCAATAGGTTGATTAAAAAGTGAAGAACTGAACATGTAACTCATATCTTCAACATTACTTACATTCCAGTTTTCAAGGGAATGATTAAAAGGATTTATGTTTTCCGTCCACATCCAGTCTCCCTTAAAAAGGTTTGACATGTCCTTCACCTTACTTACATCCCAGTTTCCGATAGGTTGGTTGAATCGAGAATAGCAAAACATCCCACTCATGTCAGTTACCTTACTCACATCCCAGTTCCCAATGGGTTGATTGAAGGCAGAGGAAAAAAACATATTACTCATGTCGGTGACCTGACTAACATCCCAATTGCCAATGGGTTGATTGAAGGGATTGATATAAATAATCGAATCAGAATCATAAGGATAGTCACCTTTGAAGAGACCTGACATATCTGTCACCAGTGAAGTACAAACCTTGGTTAAATCCTTCCCTTCATCTCTTCTTTTTCTTAATAAGTCATTGTCTACAGATTCAAATTCTACCCCATTGATGGTACCTTTCTCCCCAGGAACGGTGTTGGGACACATGCAAGTAACTCCATTTTCACTTAGGTAAAACTTACCTATTGGATTAAAGGAGCTTG
Source organism: Algoriphagus sp. (assembly GCA_021298245.1). Taxonomy (GTDB): domain Bacteria; phylum Bacteroidota; class Bacteroidia; order Cytophagales; family Cyclobacteriaceae; genus Algoriphagus. The sequence goes on from JAJTDZ010000027.1 coordinate 20,086, forward strand.
TAAGTAAGAATATTAAAAATAAAGGTATAAAGCTTAAATTATTCATTTTTTGATTATCTAGATTAATCACGTCCTACAAGTGAATCTTAGCAAAAGAATTTATTTAGTAATCAAAAGAAATAATTTGGTCTAAGAAAAAATTAAATTGGTATAAATAAGCAATAGAAATAAAAAATCAGGTTAACGTTTCACTCCAATTTTAAGAGAATAAAAATTATTCTATTCTTCTGAAGTTGAGCGTATTTCCTCTTGCCATGTAGATTAGAGTTAGATTGTTTTCATCTAAAAACTCTATGTACCAACACATGTCCAAATTAGGATTAGATAGGTATCTATTTTTTTCTTCAGTCAAACCATTTTCTGAATCAGATTCATTCATACAGGTATCTGAAATCATAATCATTTCATTATCCAATTCTTCCTCCATCCCTCCATAATAATTTTTCATACGATCACCTTCAATTACCATGTAGCTATCTTCATCCTCTAGGGATTGCCAAGTGCCTTGAAGTAATTCAATAGCTACGGGTTCAACAACTAAAGAGTCTACCATTTCAAATTCTTCATCTTGCAATTCTACAAATTCTTCATCAGCAATAAGATCACATCTTACTAATTTACTTCCCGTTTCTCCTCCATCAACGCTAACTATCAAATTTTCCTCCTCGTCCATAAGGATGATAATTTCAGCTTCAAATTCTCCCTCTTCTGATAATCCTTTAATAGATAAAGTATAGAAATCCTCATTATTTTCTACTTCCACTTCAGTCGAATACCAGTCGAGGCCAGAAACAAGAATACCTCCGTCTGCATAATCAATACTAAATGGGGGGACTCCTTCACATTGAGAAAGATCCTCTACCCAATTACCAAAAAAATATGAGGGCAATTCAGATTCTAGAGAACCCATATCGGTAGCATTGGACATATCAAGTTCCTCAACTTCAAATCCTTCATCTCCCTCTGTGATTTCTTCATCTTCCAATTCTACATACTCCTCATAAAAAATGGGGCTGCAATTGGTCAATTTAGTTCCTGTACCACCTTGATCTAAACTAAAAAATAAATATCCGTCCCCGTCCATCTTGATGTATATTTCAGTCTCAAAATCTCCTTCCTCAGAGTATCCTTTAATAAATAAGGTGTAGAAGCTCCCATTATTTTCAACCTTAACTTCACTCGAATACCAGTCAAGGCCAGAAACCAATAAACCTTCCTCTGAATCAGCGATAATCAAAGAGGCTATACCTTCACATTCAGAAAGGTCTTCTACCCAATTTCCAAAATAAGATATTGGCAATTCATCTTCATTTTGCTGAGCAAAAACAGGAAATGACAAAATCATTAAAAACAGGGTCAACCTATTTCTTAATTTCTTTGAAGCCAGCATTTTAATATTTTTAATTGTAGATAGAATTTTAACCAATTTCATAGTTTACTGTTTTTGAGTAGACACAAAAATAATGTGTGCTAAATTTAACTGAAGCAATAGAAAACCTCGAAATAAAAAAATTCTCCTTTCTTAAGTCTCAAAAATAACCTAAGTCATTAGTTAACAAACGATGTAAAATATTCAATGAAATTAAAGTAAGGATTTCCGCTTTCAATAAATGGGTGTAAGCTTGTTAAATCAAAATTAGAATGGACTTTTTTCGACCTTTTGTTTTACTCTTTCGAAGTTAGGGCATTCCTTAACTTCACTTTCTGTAAATTTCTTGGACCCTGCTCTTTCGATATCTTCTAATTTATCTTCTATTACTTCCAAATACTCTTTTTCCTCTTCACTTAAATCTTCAAACTCTTTATCTCCCATCATTTCAATAGCTGCATCCACACATATCTCAATGGCATCCACATAATCACATGTTGTTTCCAATTCGGAAAGCTTTATGTCTTCTGGTTTTTGTGTACATCCAATGGTTACCATTGATATGAATAACACTACTGCTATTTTAATTGCTAAATTTTTCATTTTTTTTTTAAAATTTAAATTTGAACTTAATCATCAGAAATTTTAGAATTCACCTCGCTTTTAATTATAGGTTTTATCTTTCGGGCATTCCATCCATTCCCTTTTGAAGAGCTTGGCTAACGAAATGAATAAACAAATAAAGCCCAACTTTAGAGCGTTTAGGATTTTTATGGAAAACGGTTTTAAGCAACCTATTTTTACCCAATTGTAAATTTGACTTTAGCAATTCAAATCAAATTTTACAAATCCCTTAACTCAAAAGTCCGAGCTTTATTTGAAATAGACTCTAGGATTTTTTTGTATTGTTTGCAATTGAGGCCAATGCTCTAAATTGTTCAGCGACAAACCTAGAGAAAACAATGATCAAAAATCCAATAAAGGGCATGGAAACAATGTAAACAAATCCTGCACTTAGGAAATCTAGGCCTATGGAGCTCAAAAGATAATTAGCCTCATCTCCTAAAAAGAGCGTTGTAACCAATGCTGAAAAAAACCCTACTATTCCAATCCAGGTACCCATCCATTCTCCAAATGTTTGAATTAAATGTGAAAATACTGGAGTGGCCACAAAATCATCATCAACATGAGAAGTAGTTTCTAATTTGGACCTTCTATCCCACCATAACTGAAAACTAACCCATGAAGCAAATCCTATCCCTGCCCAAATGAGCAAAAATATCAAAACAAACTTTGCTTTAGCATCAAAAATATCATTATCAATGGCTTCAGCCAAAATCCAAATTGGCACTAACAAATTGATAATGCCGAAAAACGCATAAAGCCAACTAAAAGGCTTACGATAAAGATGCCCTTGATCAATAAAGTCAAAGTAGGGCTTAAAGAAGGTAAAGAATTTATTATCCATAATAGTTTATTTAAATGAATTTAAATTATTTTAAACTAGAAAATTGAAAAGGAAATTTAAGTAAATTCTATTCGCATTTTCCCGATTCCTCTGCAACAGCCTTTCTTACTTCTTCTTTTTCAGCGTCGGTTGGGTATTTTTCTTCCAATTCTTCTCCAAATTCAGCAATCTCTTTTCCAAGTTTCTCCATTTCTTCCTGTGCTTCTTGATCACCAGTCATAGATTTTTGCATAAGCTCTTTTAATTTACATTCATATTCAGCAAGCTTTTTCGCATCACTTTGAATAGAACCGCAACTTGCAAGGAAAAACATTGAAATTAAAGTAGTTCCGATAATAAATAGATTCTTCATTTTTTTTTAAAGGTTATTTGGTTTATTGATTAGATGAATTTATGAAAATAAATTGTTTTAGAAAATTAAAAATCTATTTTTTTATGTGTTTTTCATGATTTTTTACTCCCACTAAGGATTTTAAATTTTAATCTTGAAAAAAAACCAAATGAAAAATTTAATTTTTATTTAAATCTAAATTTAAATAAAAGGCGATTATAAAAATGAAATTAATTATCATTAAAAAATCAAATAATAATATTCAATCTAGCATTTATTGTATTTTTTTTTAATCACCTCTACAATTTATCACCTTAAAAAAAATTATTCTAAAAATTAATGATCAAAACAAACAAGTTCTAATAAAATGAAGAGCAATAAAGTCAGAGGAAAAAATTTGGATATTTTTTTTCTTCTATCTGGATTTAAAAAAACTCTACTTAATTCTCTCTTAATAACTCTTTCAATTTTTCCCAGTCTTGGATTGACAAGATGGGTTTGAAATCTGACAATTTATCCTCGCTGTATTCTAAAATATAAGTGGCTCTTTCTTTAGAGTCTGGATGCGTTTCCAACCAGGTCAAGTAAGAGGGAATACCATCTTCATTATCAGATAATTTATAGAGGAAATCTGCGAAGGGTTTAGGATTCAATTTCGCATTGACTAAATAATCAACGGCTGCAAGATCTGCTTCCTTTTCTAAACTTCTATCAAATGCAGAGGAAGAAAGAGTTTTTGCTGCCTGTTGGGTTATTTCTGCACCAGTACCTCCCGTCGAAATGGAAATTAAAACAGAAAGCCCAATTTCCTTTACTAATTTTTTCATGACATGATTTAATTGGATGTGAGCTATCTCATGACAAATAACTCCTGCTAATTCTTCCTGATTATCAGAATTTAAAATTAGGTCACTGTAAATAATTAAATGTCCATCTGGTAAAGCAAAAGCATTAATTTCATCTTTATCAAAAACATGAACCTTTATTTTTTCTTTATCTATTTGGTTTGCTTTGCAAATTTCTGACACCATCTTGTCGATTAATGCTTCAACTTCAGGATTTTGATTTTCATTTTCAGATTCCTCGTAAACTTTTAAAAAAAGGCTTCCTAATTCTTGTTCAGTTTTGTTAGTTACCTCTTCAACCATAAACACTTTGACCCAATTAATCTGTGCCAAAATAAACCAAGTACCAAGAAAAAAAAGTACTATAGTTAGACCTTGAAAAAGTAGTTTTTTCATACTTACGGCTTACAAATTAAATTAGTCAATGTGCCATAAAACCACCATTCTACATGAATTCCCTTCCTCGTTTGAATGGCTGTGTAAATGGTAAAAATAAATTCAATCAAATTTAAAATCGCAACTGCAATGAGGTAGGCAATAAAGTTTGTGGTAACAGGTTCTTCAGTAAAAACAACCGATATGGTCCACCAAAATCCAAAACTATTAATGAAAAATGTAAAAAATTGAGCAAGAAATGCCTGAGTACAATGCCATCTAATAAAGTAAGTAGATTTTCTATTGGATAAATAAAAAATAAGTGAGGCTACAAGATTTACTATGGGTAAAGGCAATCCAACAATAATTGCAACCAATGACATCAAATAGCTATTAGAAGCCCCCTCACTTTCATGATCTTCTGGTTTATAACTAAATTCCTTAAAATTGGTCATAGTCCTTTTGAAATATTCCAAATCCAATTGGCAAGCACAAGAAAAATCAAGAGAATTGCGAGCTTAGGTCTAACAAGAAATTTTTCAATTTTTTGGTAGAAAATAAATAGAGAATTTTTTTTTGAAATTAAATCAAAGACTATCCAAATCGGAGCAAGAAGCATAATCAGCGCTACAATATACCCAAAGGGATTGAGGAATAATGCTTCAAAAAAATCACCATTTACTAATGAAACCACCGCTCGCGTCGTCCCGCAGGAAGGGCAGGGTATATTTGTTGCATTTTTTATGAGGCAAACCTCCATAGAACTTTTTTCAGTTCCGCTTGTGCTTACATTATAAAAAAGCCAAACATACCCTGCAAAACAGGCTGTAAAGAGTAATAAATACAGCTTGTTCCTTTTTTGGTGCATTAATACAAGAATTGTTGAAGTTTCTCAAAATTCTTTTCTCTTGTGGCTTTTTGAATTCCAAACCAATCAATAATCGTCCAAATTGCAAAACCTCCACAGGTTAGAAGTTTGCCAACACCCAATCCTGTATCTCCAATATAAAATCTATCGATACCATAAGCTCCAAGAAATATGGAAATAATGAGTGCCGTTTGTGGGTCTTTCATAGGTGCAGCTTGAATCATACCCCATTTGTTGTCATCCATCAGGAGTAACCTTTCTCTTATCTGAGCAATATGATGCGGTTCAAAAAATTTTCCATTTGACATAATAAACATGTCGACTTTTTGTGCGTCCATTTTTTTTTCGGTTGTGTGGTTATCCTACTCTTTTGGCTTTTCGGTTCCGCCCTTTTTTTCTGCAGGAAAGTCTGCGTTTTGTTTATCAAGTATACAAAATTTGTAAATAAACTGAAGAAAATTCAGATTATTTTTATTCGAACACTTACTCTTTTCCTAATTTATTCTAACAAAGAATTATTTCCATCAGGATTCAATGTTTTAAAATTTTTCCTTTCTAACCCATTATTACAACTAAGAATGGTGAAAATTCACTGCTCATCAGAAGAAAAAATTCACCTAACTCAATCATAGGATTGATCTGTCATTCAATTCAAAAAAGAAAAAATTCAATAAAAAATCTACCTATCCAATTTCCGAATTCGTAGGTATTGAATTAAGGTGATAAAAAGCAAAGTCGAGCAAATAATGAGGTACGTTGTGAAGTGTAATTTTTCTAAAAGCTGATAGCTATATCCAGCAGCAAATTCATCTAGTTTATTTTTAAAAAGAATTAATGCTATCCCCGCTCCTATGCCGATGAAGGCATTTATCATCCCTAAATTGCCTATATACCATCGAACTATAAAGGTCCTAGGCACTCCTATAAGCATTAAGGTATCGATTTCATACCGGGATTTATTAATGGCAAGAATAACATACAAAATGGTAGAAGAAAAAGACACGGCTACAATCAAAAGCCCAACAAGGACCATGATTGAAATCAACAACTCCAAAATAGCAGCGAATTTACCGGAGCGCAATTTGTCCTCATTGGTCTCCCAATCCAGCTCCTTTATTAATTTGTATAGGGTAGCTATTTTATCATCTTTGATGGAAACGATAATCTTGCCTGACTTCTGAGGGGTATTTGCAGTAAACTTTTCATTTGCAAATTCCATGAAAGACAGGGGTACCAAAATGGAATTTATTCGACTAGAATACCCTGCAATTCTTCCAACGAAGGTTTCCTGACCTTTTTCTCCGCTTATAGAAATTGAAAATCGAGCTAGTTTGGTAGTCTTCTGGGAGAGTACGGGGAGGCCCCGGCTTGGTGCAAAATTAAAATTATATAAATTAAGAAAATCGGTCGGTAAAATAAGTGGAACTGTTTCATCACCAATCTTCCAGTTCCAATCTTCGGGAGTTTGGTCGATAAACTGGTCCTCCACAGATTCTAGAAACATCTCCGAACCGAATCCTCCATTTTGACCAGGAATCTGTAAAATCCCCTCTACAGAAAATTGATTTGATTTGAAGACCCCAATATCCTCCACCACACCCAGATCCCTGATTCTATCAAGGTCCTCAGAAGAAAATTGACTAATGTCTCGTTTTAACGTGTTTAAAGCAGACACCTTTTTATTTATAATGATAAATTGATATCCTGCGACATTTCCTTGATTTGAAATCAAGTGGGTATATTCTGCATACAATTGCACTGCTAGACCTACAATAAAGATCCCAACAAAAGACCCAAAAATCCCAGCAATAAGTTGAAGGGGACTTTGTGTTTTCCTAAGTAAAAAAGTTATTGATTTGCGAGGTCCCATCAGATTTCCAAGGTTTCAAATTCATCTTGATTAAATCGATGGTCTAGGCCTGTAATGATTAACCCGGCTTGCTGCACCTTACATTGCTCTTTTATTAGGTCAAAGGCGGTACGCATGTTGTCTAGATCCAAGTGACTGAATGGCTCATCCATAAGCAACCATCTGTATTTACGGTTTAGCGCACGCAGGATAGCTACTCGTTGCTTTTGACCATAGGAAAGTTTTCCAACTTTCTCATTCAACTTTCCTTCAATTTGCAAACTTACGCACCATTCTAGGACTTCTTCTTTGGAAAAAGCAGGATCTTCAAATCCTCCACTAAGTGATATATTTTCCGCTGCAGTAAGTTGGTCAAATAACCTCAAGTCTTGATAAACAGTACTGATGAATTTCCTACGGATCTCTACCCAACGATCTAGGGAGGCCTTGTTTAAATTTTCGTCTCCTAGAAAAACTTCACCTGTATAATCCTTACGAATTCCATTTAAAATTCCAATGAGGGTTGACTTTCCTGTCCCTGAAGGAGCAAGTATTTGATAATTTCTTCCACAGGAAAGCGAAATATTTTGATGCCATATCGAATTGGCTCCTCTTCCAACCAATGGAATAGGCAAAACCTGTTGGAGACGTAGTGTAAATGAATCAGACATCAACCAGCGAATTGAGAAACCAAAAGCTTACTAAAACAACGTCTCGCATTTCAAAATTCAAAAGAGCTAACTTACTACAGTACATACCTTTATTTTAGAAAATCATGGAGCAATCAAATGCAAAAAGTTGGGGACTTGATTAAGTCCCCAACTGAATTTACCAAGACTTTACTTAGTTCCATTTTAAAACTTAGCAATATCTACTAATGCTTTAGAAAGCCTGTAAAGTGAATTTCCTTCACCAGGCTTCAATCCAATATTCAGGTGGATTGACTCGTTGTTACCATACCCGTTTACATTTTTAAGTAGGTTGGCTAGTTCTTCGATCTCCTCAAAATCTGCATCATTCTTTAATTCTTGGACGTCCTCAGAAGTTCCATATTCATTAATGTCTAGACTAAGATACATCCCCATAGCTTCTGAAGTAAGCGCTTTATTCAAGTCCTCATTTTGTGGTGCATTCCATTCCCCATTTCCAGCCAAATTGACTGACATGGGATCATTAGAAATTATCCATAAGTCATTTTTAGCGACTAAATTTAGTTTACCAAATTCACTGTTTTCGATGACATACACATTGCCCTCTTTTAGAATTAAATTTAATTCTTCAAGTTTTCCCAAGAGCTTGGAACCTAAGTTGGCATCAGAAATTCCTAATTGGTAGTTGAATATCGGAACTGTTTTTTCATAGGTCACTGGCGTTTGCTCCTCATAAAATTCTCCAGTAAAAGGATTATACTGCAAACTAGATTGGTACTCGGTAACTTCAACCTTTTTAAGTTCGGTAAGGCTTACAGCCATACTTCCACTTAGCATTTTCCCTACCTGATCTATAGAAAGATTGAATTCTGACATTAATCCTTCATTCATCGAATTTTCTTCATCCAACTTTTTGATCAAGTCAATCAAATTTTCCATTTTTAAGGACAAGGCCATAGCGCCTATCGCCTTTCCATTGGAGGTCAAATACTTTGTAATTTTAGAATCATTTGGTTCTCCGAAAAAATTATTCTTCTCAGCCAAATCTTGATCTTTGAAATAATTGTGAATGGTGAGATCAATGCTTTCCTCTTGGAATTCTAAATGGAGAGATGCTCCGTTTAGGTTATTGATTTGTGAGGTGAAAGACTCCGGTAAATCCAAATCTCTGTTATCGTTCAATATTGCCTGAAGATTAATAAAAACATCAAGATCCTCTAAATTACTTTCAAACTCATTGTAAGCTTCTAAATTTGACAATCTGCGTTCCTCATTAAGAAATAGTGTGTTTTCTACTAAGTCCAACATGGTGTCATCTTCAAATCCTCCATTTTGAAAGGAAAAAATTACAAGGTCTCCATTCCATGCAATGGCGTGGTTTCTTTCCGAAATCTTTTCAGGATATGCTTTTTCGAAATCTCTTTCCACATCCTTTCGAAACTTATAGTCTAAATCTAATTCTGCTTCAAATTTTTTAAGAAATTCTCCAAAATCCTCTTGGCTTTGCACACTCATCAAAACTGAAAATTGTACTTGACCCGACTTTTTATCAAGTGTTAGAAATGCAACAGGATCTTTAAATGGATCAATCCCTGTACTTAAAGGAGAATCCATGGCTTCTGAAAGAAAATCAGGCATTTCATTTTTTACCTCATCCAATTGATCTGCAACCTTATCTTCTTGTTTGATCTTTTCATAGTCCATTTTAGTCAAAAGACTTTTTACATTAACTTTTGCTACCGCTATGGCATTATCAGGAACATAGGCAAGTAAAGCATTTGATCTACCAAAAATAAAGTACCAGCCTAAAGCAAGTGAAGCTACTAGCACTCCGGCTGAAGCTAGGATTATTATCTTTTTCTTCGAATTCATATTCTTCTACGTAAGTAAAGGTTATACAATCAAAAGTATGGGTTAATTTTAATAATAAAAACTAGCTATTTTTAATTTTAAAAACTAAAAAAGAAGACAACCAAAAAAAAAAAAAATCAAATTGAAAAGTTTTTAAAATTTACAAAAACAGACCTCATTCTTAATTTCTGAAAAGATGAGCAAATGGAGTTCGCTCCATTGATGCTTCAGTCAGAAAAAATCTAAATGCATTTCAGCCAATCCTCTAAGGGTCAATTTCTCTCTCTAATTTTTTAAGTACACTGAGTTAATGAAACCCAAGTCTAGAAAATTAATTTATTCTTTTTTCAGTACTTTTTTTAAGGTAATTATCAATTGGAATCTAGTTCTCTTCCAAACCAAACCACTGCAAAGCCTTTATAAATCCCTATTCCAATAGCATTCCAAGGACTATTCCAAACCCCTTGATTTATAAGTACTGCATGATGTCCAGGGCTTCCAATCCATCCTGCTAATGCCCCAGAGGCTGTGGCATCCATGCCGTAAGCTCCATACGCAATTTCATAACCATTTCCTGTGTAGTTGGTCATCTCTCTTGGCTTGGCCCACATACATTCTGCCTTTGCATGATCACTGGTGTAGCAGCAAGAAGACCATGCGCCATTAGAAGACCAACTGTGCAAATTGCAAGCATTTTGATTTGGCTTGTTTATATACAAATCTTTCACATGTGCTTGAGCCACCTTCGTCAACGAAGTAGAAATTGGAATAGTTGGTAAACCTTTTTCCTTTCTGTATTCCATAATTAGGGAGTACAATTTTTTCTCTTCTTGAGTTAATTGATTTGGAGCTTGCTTGCTACACGTGACGAAGAGAAAAATAAAGATTAAGCTAATTTTCATGAACTATTTTGGGCATTAAAATTAAACTTTGAAAGGTTTAAGTTACTTATAAAATTGTTGTGGTTTAGTTGTTTTAAAGTAGACCCTACCATCATTTCCTTCGAAATACTCAGGAATTATGGTAGACTCTCTTTTAAATTCCCCATCTGCGCCTATTCCGGCACCAAAACCACAGTCGTACTTGTCTTCCATGGTTTTTACGTTAAGGTTCCCCCCAATAAAAGTAAACCTGAATTTGCAATCAGCTCCTGGATAAGAACTGTTAAAAAATACTCCCGTATCGTTACTGATATTTATTCTTCCGTACAATTCACCACTATTATACGAGGGGGCACCGCCATTTAAGCCCAGAAAAAATAAAATGGCAGTATCTGATTCAGGATATACATATACAACACCTCCCCGATCTTCAGTTACTTTAGATTTCCAACGATATACACCAGCATACTTACTGGTAAGTAATAAATTAGAGGATTGTCCAATACAAAAAGTTGGAATAATAAAGAGTAGGATGACTAACAGATTTTTCATTTTTTCCTTTTTGATTTAAAGTTTCAGATGTATTCAATCGATATTGTTTTTATTAAAAATTCCATCCTGATAAACTCACCTTACTCTCTAGGCTTTGTTCTTGGGAATCATCTAGCTGAGGAAAAAAATCAATTCCTGTTTGTTGCTCAAGGGCATCTACAGTCACCGTAAACTGCTGTACCGAACCAGAAGCACCTGCATTGGATAGAAGAAATCCCAGCATCTTGGGGCTTGAGCCCCCGGTAAACACAATCTTGTAATAGGAACAAGGTATGGTAATGGACTGATTATTAATGGATCCACAAGATTTAGAAAGCACAGGCCCAGTGACCACAAACAAGCCTCCCTCTTGTAGTGCAGAGTCTCTCACCCAATCCTCCAACTTGGACCAAATGCCTCGATTAAAGGAGGGAACCATAGGGGACATATTGGACATAAAAAAGGTCTCAGACATGGAGGTCAAGTTCAAAGCCATGTCCGCAGCGGGGCAAAGATGACCTCTGTCGTAGCCACTTCCCTGGTAATCGGTACTTTTTACTGGGTTTGACTTAACCTTAGGATCTATTCGGAAATCGTCCGTTCGCGCTTGTCCACCTTGAATACTCGCAGGACTTAGAAAATAATAGGCAAATTCGGCCTGCCTATGAGTACTTGAATACGAGAGGGTATAATAGGAATGTTCTATCAAGTACCCTTGGGCAACTTTTGGGGTATAGGCCACCACTTCTGCACCCAAACGTGGCTGAGGTTCCTGCTGGGTACAGGAACTAAAAAAAAGAAAAAAGACCAAGCTAATTGAATGCTGCAAAGTCATCGGAGGGCAGTGAGATACTTTAGGAAGGAGGGTGAGTCCTTTTCAAAAATAGTCTTTTTTTTATAATTAATTTGGTTGATCTAAATACTTGGAAGGGCAGTCAATTAGCTTATGAAAAACAGGATTAATTTTCATGCAAGGAATATGTCTCTAAAACTAGGCATAACTTTTTTCACCTGTTTTTTTTTAGATTTGATGAGATCGTTTAGAGCTAACTTGTATAAAATTCATTCCTTTCCCTGATGAGGTACTTGATCCTTCTACTTGCCATAAGTTTAAATTTAGTATGGACTACCTCCTCTCTGCATGCCCAAATCAAGGTATATAAAGGCTCTTCTACCTATTCAGGAGATATCTTTTGCACACTAAACCAAGGAAAAGTCTTCAAAAATACTTCCAGCTACAGCGGTGACATTCTAGTAAGCGTTAGGGATGGAAAAATCTATTCCGGCTCCTCAACCTACAGCGGGGATGTCTTATATACCATTCGGGAAGGTAAAGTTTATGCAGGTAATTCATCCTACAGCGGAGATATCCGTTGGACCCTTTCCGATGGGAAGATTTACGAAGGCACCTCTACCTACAGTGGCGATGTGTTGGCTAATAGAAAAGAGGGAAAAGTCTATAAGGGCAATTCAAGTTATTCAGGTGACATTTTATTCACCTTGGACCAATTGGTACGCCTGGAAGAATTTGTTGCGATTTGGCACGTTTATAACTATGTTTATTAATACCAAGCTCGACTAAGCTCCATTACCTATTCCATATCCCTCATCCAAACATGAGCCTCCCCATGCGAATTCTTTTTATTGTAGGAGTTTTCTTTACTTTACCTGCATATGGTCAGCAGGCTGCTACTTCTTGGATTTTGGACCGGATGCAAGCCCATTCTCCTTCTTCTCTCCATCTTTTAAAATCTTACGACCAACTTCCGACAGAATTGGTTATAGAGCGAGTAAATGGAATAATTTCTACTTCAAAATCAATTGAAACTTTTGAATTTTTAGAAACAGAGGATTATAATAATGCCCTAGAGAGCATGTCAACCAATATACATGAAATCGGGCATGCCTACGGTGGACTTTTGCATTTTGCTGAGCTGATGAATTGCAATTGCGAGCAAACAATACAGTTTGGAGATATTCAACAAGGGTTTTATCATAGTCAAACAGAAGAATTCTGGATTGAAATAAAACAGGAATATATCTTTCCTTCACAAGAACTAGCTGCAAGCATTCCTTACTCCCTTCGAACCTTTAGGTACGATACCTACATTGAAGGAACAAGCTCTACGCAAGGAGGTGGGGTGATTGGGTTATTGGATGAATTTAATGCCTACTATTTGGGATCCAAGTATACCTTTGAAATGCTGCCCGTGTATAAAGAGCTCTACGGTTCAGATTACCTCAACCAATGGGTAATGCATAGTGCTAGTGAGATGACAGCATTTTTCGAGTTTGATTTTTTTATAAAGGAGTACCTGTTATTTGCAAAGAAAAATTCTCCTGAAACCTATAATTATTTGAAAAACTCAATTGCTTTCACCTCTGCATATCAAAAAATTTACTCAAAATATAAGCAACTGATTGATAATTATAGTTCCAAAGTCGAGTACGAACGCAATTTTTCAACTATGGATTATTCTTCAGAATTTATGGAGGAAGATTTTAAAAAATTGCAGAAAAAATTAGAATCAGGAACTTATTCTATTATTGAAATTGATTTTCTAAAATAATTCTTCTGATGAAAAATTAAAGTTTTACTCTGTGTTAAAGATAAATTAAAAGGAATACAGTAATAAAACGATTTTAATTTTCAGAATAAGACTATTTTTTGAATTTTACCCGCAATTATTAACTGAAAAAAAGATATTAAATTTTATCAATTATTTATCCTTTTCATTCCCAAACCAAACCACAGCATATCCTTGATAAATCCCCAGGCCTATTGCATTCCAAGGCTCCTTCCAAACCCCTTGATTGATTATTACCGCATTATGTCTAGCACTTTTTTTCCATCCTCCGATTGCTCCTAAGGCTGTAGCCATTGATCCGAAAGAGCCATAAGAAATTTCAAAACCATTACCCGTGTAACTCGTTAATTCCTTAGGTTTAGACCACATACATTCTGCTTTGGCATGATCTGAAGTATAGCAACAGGGAATCCAAGGGCCTTTACTAGACCAACTATGCATATTGCAAGGAAAAACATCTGGATGGTTATCATTTAGATCTTTAGCATGGGTCTGAGCAACAAAGGTCAAGGATTGAGACAGAGGAATAATAGGCAGCCCTTTTTCTTTTCTATAGTCCATTAAAAGTGAATATAATTTCTTTTCTTCCTCATTCAATTGTTGAGCAAAAACTTCATTTTGGAAAAGGCTAAGAATGAAAATGATTAATAGGAATCTCATCTGGCAATGCTACTTTAAATTTGTTTTAAATGATTATTAATTGATTTAGGTTAAAAGTTGACTTTTACTAAAGCATTTTTCAATAAAAATTAAATTTGGTCTGTTAAATTTGAAAATCCATTAAACAACTTCGAATCATTAATTTCAGTATAGGAAAAAGTAAAAATCTTTTGAACTTTATAACAGATTAAAAATCAAAATGTACCATAAAATATTATTTTTATAATAATAAAAATTCTTTTTAATACAAAAT
>JAJTDZ010000028.1 GCA_021298245.1 Algoriphagus sp.
CAGGCATCTGAAAATGGGGCATCTCCTACCACCACCAACATTTTCTTAGAATTTGACTTCAGAAATGCCGCAATGATCAAGTCGGCATTATTATCGGGGATCAAGCGTCCCACAATCAGGTAATACTCCCGAGAGCGAAGGTTCCATGCCTGCAAAGGGGTATCCTCCACCTCCTCCTTGGGAGTTGCCCCGTAGGCAATCACGACCGAGTCTTTCTGAAATTCTTCCAGGTATACCCTATGCATTTCCTCAGAATCGTTGATGATCTGATCGTAAGAGCGGGTGGCCATCTTGGAGGCCCAGTAAAAGTACTTGGAGCCCAAACCTTTCCACTTGGGACGTAGCCATTCGAGTCCATCTACGTTGATGGCGGAAGGCTTTCCAAAGAGTTTTGCAAGCCACCCAAAAGGCCCGTTGCCGCTATTGACGACAAAAATCACATCCACATCTGATAAGCAGGCATGAAGCATGGAAAAAAAAGTATGGCTCAGTTGGGTGAGGCTTTTGGTCTCAATGGCGGGGATATAGATGCATTCGATTCCGTTTACCCATTGAGGTTTGGAGGGAAACAAGCTTCGGTGATTGTACACGCGTACCTGAACTCCCCTGGCGTGTAGTCTTTCACCCAATTCTTTCACCAGGGTATCATATCCCCCATACACATAGGGGTAGCCTTTGGCACCCATGATGGCTATTTTTAGCGCTTTTTGGGGGATTGACATTTCGCTAAGCCTTTGAAGAATTAGATTGATTTTCCACCACTTCCGAAACTAATAATTCGAAGTTTTCCAGGTATTTTTCCTGATTAAAATACTCATTTACCCTTTCCTGCCCAGCTTTTCCTAGATTTTCCCTCAATTCAGCGGATTCAATCAGTTTTTCAAATGCCAAAACCGCTCCTTGGGCATTGTCCCAAGGGATTAGGAACCCTGTTTGTCCTTCTACCACCATTTCAGTGGCTCCACCATGACGGGTAGCGATGACGGGTTTGGCTGCAGCCATTCCCTCCAATACGGTGGTTGGTAAAGGGTCGGGTAAAATACTTGGCAAAACAAAAATATCCAATCCACTTAAGATTTCAGGGATATCAAGTCGGAATCCCAGATTAGTCACGGAGTCTTCCAATTCAAGTTTTTGGGTAAGGGCCCTTACTTCATCGTAGAGGTATTCATAGCCTGGAAAAGCATCTCCGGCCATCACAAAGTGTAGGTTAGGGAATTTCTTATTTAAAAGGGAGGCAATTTCTAGAAAGTAAAACTGCCCTTTCCAAAGGTTGACTCTAGCCACCATCCCAATTAAAAGCCGATTTTCTGGAATGCCGATTTCTGATTTTAGGTCATAATCCGCTTTAGCATAAGGCTGTGTGCCTATCCCGTTATACAGCAACTTTAACTTTTCAGGCTTGATTCCAGAAAAGTTGTTGATCACCGCTTGCGAAACACAAATGACGCGGTCTTCTGTGCCTTTGATATACCCTTCCAATAGGAATTTAAACCATTTTGGGCTTTCGATGATTTCATGGATGTGCCATACATGCGGAATTCCATGTCTAAGTTTTAGCAAACCGCCGATGGGATTTGCATTGGAATTGGTATAGATTAGGCTGATTTTTTCCTTTTTGATTAGGGCAGATAATTTGAAGAAAGCGGAAAAAATCTGTCCAAATAAGGTCAATAGCCCTTTGGGATTAAGGTTTTGTCGCCGGAGAACCCCATGCTCGATTAGAATTACATCAAAGCCTAAATTTTTCATGATTTCCACCAATGGGCCCTCATGTGGCAAAATAGAGATGGATTTCCATCCCATTCGCTTAAAGCCTTCCAAGGAGCGGATTAGGTTTTTACTCGCTCCATATAAATCCGAGGAACCGTTAATGACTAAAACCTTCCGTTCTTTCATGAAGTAAATTTGAAATTAGTTGACTGTAACTCCCAATCAATGGGGAAACAATTAGTAAAAATCACCAATTTGCTTTTCGGTGATTTTCGAAGTGAATAGAGTTTCCATCCTGTTTTTTAGATTAACTCTTGCTTTCAACAAGCATGGAACTTTCCAATTTATGCTTTTCTGCTTTTGATTACTTGGGCAGGATTTCCTGCCACGATGCTAAAGGGAGGTACATCTTTGGTCACTACAGCCCCCGCTGCGACAATGGACCCTTTCCCTACCGTTACTCCTGCCAATAGTATAGAATTAGCAGCAATCCAACAATCGTCCTCGATTTTAACAAAAGACCGAGTGACCCCTTGTTCGATCATGGGCCTTTCCGAATCTTCAAAATTATGGTTTTCTGAGTATATGCTTACCCTTGGGGAGATCATCACATTATCACCTATCTCAATGTAGCCTGAGCAGCCAATGTACCCATAAGGGCCTATACTGCTGTTGTTTCCAACTTTAAGTCCAAGCCCTGCCTCTCCACCGTAGAGGTTGGTGGGTCGGATGATGGCATAACTTCCAATCGTGACTTTATCCCCAAACGTTAGGCCCTTTTGAGAAAGACCGTTGATTTCACAATGGTCTTGAGCAATAAAGTTTTTTCCTGTTTGAATGTAGTGAGCTTGTCGGATGGTCACCCCTTTTCCAACTAGAAAAAGCCCTTTAGTGCCTTTAAAGCGCCATCGCACGAGCAAGCCTCTGGTCGCCCAAATCCCCATTCGAATAAAGAGTCCCAAGGTGGATATTCCGTCCCAATCGTTTCCTAATCGGTCGTTTAATTCAAGCCCGGTTATTTTAGAGATTATTTTGGTGAAAAAGCTATTCATTCAATAGTTCTTTAAACGCCCGTTCCAAATGTAAGAAAAACTTATTCGTTGAAAATTCCTCTAAGCGCTTTCTTCCTTTCTGAATGAGATCTTCTCGAAGATTAGGACTAGAGGCTACTTGTTGCATGGCTTCTAAAAGACAGGGAACAGAGTTATGTTTAAGCATTAATGCTGCGTTGCCAGCAACTTCTTTTAAGGCGCCCTGATTAGAAATAATTACAGGAAGGTCAGAAGAAAAAGCTTCCAGTATAGGAAGTCCAAATCCCTCATTGTTTGAGGGAAAGACATATGCCAAGGCATTTGAAAAATATCTATTTACCTCATTTTCGGAAAGATACCCGGGAAATAGCACCTTTTCTTGGAGACTATATTTGTTTACAAGCAACTGTAGATTTTCGAAATCATCCAAGGTTTCTCTTGGGCCTCTTTGTCCTACCAAGACCAACTTTAGGTTGGTATACTCCTTAGCTTTTATCATTTGTGCAAAAGCCTCAATCAACATTCCCAGGTTTTTCCGTTTCTCCAAGACGCCTACATGGAGAAAATAGGGGAAAGGAAAAGGATCTTCGGTAGTCTTTGTGGCGGATTGCAGGTAGGAAGCTTGATGAACCACCGAAATGGGAACATTTGCGAATAGTCCCATTTCCCTAAGGCAGGTTTTGGAATATTCGGTGATCGTAATTATTGCCCCATTTTTCTTTAATCCTTTATGGAGGAAAAACAGGTAATAGTTTAACCAAAGCGCTTGGTAATGTTCTGGATTGTCCCAAAAAAAGGTATCATGGACGACGGAAACTTTTTTCCCCTTTGCAAAAACTGGACTTAAAATGTCAGGACTAAAGACGAGATCTGCTTGGTGGAAATAAGAGAGAATTGGTAAGATGACTTGTTTCCTGAAAAAATAAAGCAACTGAAAAAAGATGTTTTTCCACTTGGCTGTTTTTCCCCGGAAGAATTGATTTTTCTTTACCTTTTGAAAATTGGGGCTGATGACATAGTCAAATTCGCTCTTGTTTTTTTTGAGAATCTCCTCGCAAAGGGTAACCATATAGGTTCTGATCCCTGTTTGCGCCACATACAGGTAAAATACATCCACCAGGACTTTTGGCTTATGCTTTTCCATAGGTGATTTTGGAGTATTCGTTCATGGCATATCCTACCATCCACCAGGAGATCCAATTGACATAGGCATACAGTTCTGCATTCGCAGTGAATAGGGGTAATAAGAGGCCTGTTTTGACCGCTGCAGCGGTAAATGCAATTCGTGCCGTCATTACGTTTTCAGTTAGCCTAAAAACCTTAATGGACTGGCTTATAGAAAATCCTAAAAGAAGGATGTACAAAAACATCCCTAAAAATCCCATTTGCACCCCATAAATTAGAAATTGATTTTCCCCGCCGATCCTTGCTTCCTCGGTGACACTCCCGGAATTACCACTCATGGCCAAACCGACGCCCAAGGGATTCTCGATCATGGATTCAATGGAAGCAACCCATTCCAATACATGGCCTACACTGGAGGCATTTTGGAAGGTCAGGGTGTCGATTACGAAATAATAGAAGTCTTCAGAAGCAAAGAACACTACGAAGATGACAAATGCGGTGACCAGACTGAAACCAAAAAAGATCAACCGATAGAGTTTGAATATCAATGCAATAAAAAATAGCATGATAAAAAAAGCGCCAAAGGCAGCCCTTGAACTTGAGAAAAATAGACTTCCCATGGAGCAGAGCATGACCATAAGGTAGGGGAAACTTTCTTCTCTTTTGGAGGTCAAAAACCAGATTAACCCAGCTGCAAAACCTAAAAGCATGGAACTGGCTAACTCCAAGGGATCCGAAAAAAAAGAGGCCAATCGCCTGGTCATGGCCTGGGTTTCGAAGGTCCAGGATAGACCAAAATTGCCAGAGGGTTCTATATCGTAAATGCCATAATTAAAATGGGCATAGCCCGTAAAGGTCTGTAAATGGGAACCGATACCTGCTTCAAATAGGTTGACTGAGAATGCAGAAATTGCTATTACAAAAATTACCTGAAATAATCTTTTGACTTCAATATCTTCGAAATCAGTGTTTCTTCCCACAAAAAATACTAGGCCAGGA
This sequence comes from Algoriphagus sp., assembly GCA_021298245.1. Classification (GTDB taxonomy): domain Bacteria; phylum Bacteroidota; class Bacteroidia; order Cytophagales; family Cyclobacteriaceae; genus Algoriphagus. The sequence continues at coordinate 4,869 of JAJTDZ010000028.1, forward strand.
ATTAGAATATTTTTGAAATAAAGGGCTTTTTCTACAAAACCAGGACCCTGTAGAGGCAATAAAAGGAAAATAAAAGCCAATCCAATAAAGGCCAACAAAAGCCACTCCACTAGTTGGAAGCGAAAGGGATACTCAAAAGGTTTTCGATGGTAGAGTACGAATATCAGTACAGATCCGACGACCACCAAATCCTTGGCCATTTGGAACAGCGTGACTGGCAATTTGGAATTCGTAGCCTGAAATAAAATACTTAAAAAAGTAGTGTGAAAGGGGAGGTAGGCCGCCAAAAAAAACACCAGGTACTCCCACTTTCCTTTGAAGGCCATGGCCTTCAGCGTGAAGTGCAGCAGCAGCGCATAACCCAAAAGTGTTAAAATAAAAAGTATTTGAGCGATCAATGCAGTTCAGGCTTTTGACAAATCAAGGTCACTGTAAACCTAACAGGGCACCTTCCCTTGACTTTTATTCCCCTGAATATATTCAATAAAAACTTACTTTGCTCAATGGCTATGATCCAGTCCGTCTTTATTCTGTTGTTTTTAAACGTACTGTATTTGAATTTTGGGACCGGGAGGACCGTTTCAAAATTCAAAAACCCGGCTTGGGTCAACGCTCCCACCATCTCATGGTAGGTGGACTCATTGAGATGCCCTCCTTGGGCTTGTATTCTTCCGGAACTGGAGTTGTCAATAATTCTAGTGACATCCATCGGTCCAAAAAGCCGATTTGGCATCACTAAAATGAATTTTCCCCCAGGCACCAAACTCTCATAAACCGATCGCAGGTGGTCCTTCAAATCCAAGGGAGAAAGGTGCTCAATTACATTGTCTGAAAAGGCCAATTCAAATTTTTCTTCGGTTCTGAAATGGATAATGCTGGAGGATATGAATTGAATATTTGGATGATTTTTGAGGGTTTCGGGAATAAAAACATCCACTCCAGTAAGCTTCTTATAGGGAATCTTTTTTTGAATATTCATTAGAAAATAACCCTCTCCACAACCAAAATCGATGATGGATTTTCCTTTCAACTCTTTTTCAAACAGGGTAACCTGCGGATCTTTGGTTGCTATTCTTTCATCAAGCGAATGGTCTTCCTTTGCTGTTCTGCCATAAAATTGAAGCAGGTTGGAATAGAATTCACCGTATAATCCCTCTCTTTTTTTGGCGTCTTCTTCCTTAATCAACAAATTATGGTAATGATTTTCAAGCTTAAATGCCTCTTGAAGTATTTCAGGACTTAGCCCGATTTCTTTGGAATAGGCTTCAATATCAGGGAATAATTGAGTGTCCGTACTTTTCATTAAATGGGTTTCATTTGGAAAAAAGGCCTTCGTAATGTCCTTTCAAAATGGCATTTACTTTTTGGAACCTACCATTTAATGCCAAATACACAATGAAGGCGCCGTTTTTTAGGGTTTGGTATAACAAACTTAATACAAAGGATAGCGGATTTGAATGGTTTCGGATTAAAAAGAGGTGGTTTCTAGTCCGGTAATAGTGAAGCACAGGAGGTACCACACCTTCTTTGGTTTTGATTTTGATGGACGATCCTCCAGCAACATGGTAAATTTTAGATTGAGGAAGGTAACGAAGTTTAAATCCTAATTTTTTGATTCGGAATGACCACTCGACATCTTCGTAGTAGGCAAAAAAACGCTTGTCCAACATTCCTGCCTTTCTGATTGCCTCCGAACTTACGAGAATAGCACATCCTGTAATCCATGGCGTATCCTTTTCTTGATCAAATTGCCCTTCATCTACTTGCCCGATGCCGATGGACCAAGTCATTTCCAACCATTTGAAATATCCTCCGCCGGCATTCCATAGTTTATCTCGTTCCGCTTCCAACATGATTTTGGGCTGTACTGCACCATAATCAGGGTTTTTTTCTAAAAAGGAAACTAGTGGATTCAGAAAATTGGGTTCAACAAGGGTATCATTATTGAGCAAAAGCACCTGATCAAAAAAATGGTCCAAGGCCCACTGTATTCCAAGATTGTTGCCTCCTGTAAATCCGATATTCTCCGGGCTAGTAAGCAATGTAATCTCAGGAAATTCGGATTTCAGTTTCTCCCCCGAACCGTCTATCGAACCGTTGTCTATTAAAACAGTTTGAAAATTGGAGTACCGCAGTTCCATTAGGGATTCCAAACAAGCCTTTGTCAGCTCATATCCATTCCAGTTGACCAGAATGATAGCTACTTTGGGTGGACTGCTGGGTTCCATTCTTTGTTTTTGACTAACTTCTTCTAAATTTTTTCCTAACGCTCTGATCAACTGGTATTTCTTTTACCTGTTTTCAAGATAGCTAAAATCAATGGCCGATTATACATCCAATTTAAAATGCAACAGATCAAAAAAACCACGATTTCGGTAGACAACATGGCAAAGCAAAGGCCAATCGCACCATATTGGCTGGTAAGAACGATGGAATTCGAAACCATAAATAAACCCATCATCCAGGAAGATTTGAACATCAGGTTGTTTTGGCCCTTAACTAGAAAAATGACCACATTCAAAATATTGAGGCAAGCCAAGAAGGGGATAAAGGCTAAAACCCTCAAATAGGAGATGGATTCTACCAATTCTGCTTTTGAAAATAATTGGATGATTAAGGGTGCCAAACCAAAAACAACCAAAGAAACAGCTAACCCAATGGTCAAAGCAACGAAACTAACCTTCTTTAGGAAGGAAATAAAAGCACTCAAATCTTCTTTCAACAGCTTTGAGGCATTGGGAAAAATAGAATGGATTACCATAGAAGGAAACAACCGTAGCACCATAGAGATCCTTTCTGCGAGACTAAACAGCCCTAATGTAGTTGCGGAAGCAAAAAAACTCAACACAATCAATGCCCCATTGATAGAGAAATGGGTCGCGAGATTGGAGAGTAAAAGCAGTTTTGTATTTCTCAATAAGGTAAAAAGTTGTTGGAATCTCGGTTTGTAAAATTTGATGTCCAACGCATAATGGATGTAAATCAGCAATAAGATATTGATGCCGAATCCTGAAACTCCCAGGATAAAGTTGACCCATTTGGATTGTTCAGGATTTCGGATAAAAAGGACAATACCCAATAAATAAAGTAATTTACTGAAGAGATTGGCAATGGAAATCAGTTTCATTTTTTCCATCCCTTGAAAAAACCAGAGCGGAAAGGTGGCCTCTGAAAAGAGTATAAATACGGAGAATACTAAAACAGATTGATATCCTTGGAAGAGATTTAGGCCATAAGCTCCGATCAAAATAAGGGCAGTGGAAAAAATGGCAAGAAGGATTTTAGCTGAAAATACGTTGGAAACCAATTGTGAAAGCTCTGCCTTATTGGATTGGTTGATGGCCACTTCTCGTGGGGCGCTCAAGTTGAATCCAAAGCCCACCAAAATATTGAAGACAATGATGACGGAAAAGGATAAGTTGACCCAGCCAAATTGCTCTGCCCCGATACTTTGTAGGAGTAGGGGCATGGAAATGATTGAAATTAAAATTGTTGAGGACTGAATCAGCGCCAGAAAAAGAAAGTTCTGGAGCGACTTATTCTGGACAAAATTCCCAAATGGGATCAACAGATTTATTTTTTCAAACATGGAAGCTTGAGTTTAGACTTCCTGCAAATGTTTTTGATAGATCCTTCTCAGATAAAGTAGAGCCAAGGCCAAAAATCCCAAAGAAAAAGCCCCATATACCATGCCTTTGACTAGCCGTATTTCAGTTCGTTCCAAGGGTAGTTTCGGTGAATCAATCAGTTGTATCAAAGGGGAATTGATGCGGTGGTTGATTTTGGCTACCTCCAAATTTTTGACAATTTCTTGGAAAACTGCTGCACTTGTTTGTACATCAATTTGCTTACGTCGTCCATTTACAGTGGCAGTACTAAGTAGCGGATTTGCATTAGGAATGCGATCTTGTTCGGCAGCTAAGGTGCCTAGGCTTTGGTCAAGAATAGCTCGCACCGAATCTGCCTGTATTTGTAAAATGCGAAGATTTTCCCCAGTTTTTTTAGTTTTGGTTTCCAAGTAAAAGGCATTCACTTTGCTGACTAAGGTTTCATTGAATTGTTTGGCAAAAGCCTCGTCTTTGGATGACACTATTACTTGGATGATGCTCAACTTGCGGTCAGGTTTGGCCACAACAAGTTGTTTTTCACGGATTATTTTTGTGATTTCTTTAAGCACCGAATCTTGGTTGACTCCATGATTCTCCCTAGTTTGGGAAAATGTAAGTGAGGATAGATCAATGGATGAAGCCCATTTTTCTTCTAATTTCTCCGATTCTATAAATCGATCTACTAGTAAGTTATCGTTGTCAAATGGGCTTAGGAGTGTTTCTTCTAGCATGCGGTCAGAACGATAAAGCTCCATAATATTGTCTCCTTGAAACAATCCGTTGGTTCCTAATCCTCCCAAATTGACTCCTAGAAGGTTAGCAATTCCTGACATTTGACCAATTCCAGACATTCCTTCTTCTTCAAGCACAAAGGAAGTTTCCGCATGAAATACGGGGTCCTTCACTTGAGAAATTAAAGCGCCTAAACCTGTACCAACTCCTGCGGCGAGGAGAATGATTTTCCATTGGGAGGAAAAAAATCGAATCCAATGGATAAAATTTTGTACAACCTCACGGAAGGTAAATTGGGAAGTAGAAAAGTGAGATGTCCTGCTCATCGGGTTTACTGTTGGTTGATTTGAGAGAGTACTAAAACCAATGTGGCTAGTCCTGTAGTAACTCCAACTAGTTCTCCCAAACGAATTGGGGATTTTGGACCTTTGCTTGGAATGATTACTTCGGCTCCAGGTTCTACTGTAGGGTAGTTTCTGACTCCAAAAACCCCTTTGGTGCGTTTTACAGCGCCATTGGCATAAACCACGTAGGTTTGTTTACGATTGGCTCGTCTATCAAAACCACCGGCCCCATTGATATAATACCGAAGGCCACGCCCTTGCTCGTGTCTTAGGGTAGTCGGATACACCACGTCACCACGGAGACGAACGGTCTGTAGGAGTTTGGGTACATTCAGAATGTCCCCTTCTTCGAGCACTAAATCTTCCTCAGAGCCAGGATTGGCTAGAATTTTTTCCAAGTTGATGGCTACGGCTTCCGATTCTTTAATTTTTACGGCTACCCCTGGCGTTTCTGCAGCAATTTGGTCCAAAGACTCTCGCTTGGCATCGTTTGCAAGTGAGTCTTTTTTCTCCACTTTTTCCTGAGGCAAATCTCTAAAAAGACGCTTCAACAATTCCTCTTGGGCTTCAGGATTGTTGGGGTCATCTTTTAGCAATTCCCGAAGCGCTTCCAGATTTTTCTGTCTCCGAACCTGTTCGGATTCCGTGTTAAAAAACTCTGTCTTTCGAATTAAGGTAGCCCCTTTGGTATAGGCAAATTGATTGACTCCGCCTGCGCGTTTGACTAGGTCGGAGATTCGATCTACGCTCGTTTGGATAGCAAAAATCCCAGGAGAGTTCACTTGACCTTCAACCGATACGAGTCGTTGCATGGTAAAATTGGCTCGCTTGCGCACTATCACTTGATCAAAAGGCTGCAAAGTAATGGCATTTGGGTTGAAGGATAGGTCGGAGTTGACTGCTGTGGTTAGGATGTCTGAAAGCGTGCCTCCATCGGAATCTTCAAGCCTTCTAGCAATTTCAATATCACTCAGATTAGCAGATTCTTGGAGTCCACCGGCAGTTAAAATCAATTCTTCAGGCGTCATTCCTGCAGCATAGGGATAAGTTCCGGGGCGTTTTACCTCTCCCAAAATCTGAATGTAACGTTCGTTTTGCACATCGTAAATGCTTGAAATACGCACCACATCTTCGCGTTGCAGGAGTACATCTGCTTGGCTACCAGCAAGCACGGCTTGAAGGTTGACTTCAAGCACTTCGGAACTTAAATCACTCTTGGTGCGCAGGATGCTCGCTCTCTGGGTGTAAGCATCACCTTTGAGTCCATCCGCATTTTTAATGAGTTGGGTAAGGGTAAGCCCTTCGGTCAAGGCAAAGGTGCCTGGTCTAAAAACTGCTCCTTTGATTTGAATCCGATTGCTGTAGCGGTCGATAATTCTTCCTACAGTCACTTCATCTCCTCCCTTTAGACTAAAAAGTCCCAATTGATTTTGGTAGACATCTGATACGGAACGTTGATTTCCTGTAATGCGAGAAACCGAAATACGGTCCTTGAAGGCCAGGTCTGTAAATCCCCCCGCATAGCGCAGGAGGTCTTCTAAGTTGTCTTCAGCCGTAACTTCAAAAATTAGCGGACGCTTTACCTCGCCAAGCACTTTGACGCGTGCAATGTAGGGATTGACCAAAATGATATCTTGGTCTTGAAGTTGTACGTCTAAATTTGCCGTTCCATTGATAAGTAGGTCATACACATCAATTTCAGCAATTTTTTTATTGTTTCGGATAAGTTGAATGCCTCGTAAGGTACCGTTATCAGAAGGCCCTCCAGCGGCATACAGCGCATTGAAAACGGTAGAAAAGGCACTCAAGGTGAAGGTGCCAGGTAGGCGAACTTCGTTTAGAATATGGACTTTGATAGTGCGGACATTTCCTAGAGTGACTTGCAAAAAGGTAGTAGGAGAATTTCCTAACAATCCTGTATAAAACGCCCCTACTCTAGTTTTGATGATGTTTTCAGCTTCTTCTAGCGTTTTTCCCGAAACGGTGATTGGCCCAATGTTATCCAATAGGATAATGCCTTCTGGAGTGACGGTAGCTTCGTAATACTTTTCCGACTGCCCATAGATATCCACATAAATGAGGTCTCCAGGGCCCAATATGTAGTTGCTTGGGGTAGCCTGGTTAAGACTTGGCTCGAAACTTAGCCTTCTATTTTTTTGAAAAAACAGTTTGCTCCCAAACAGCAAGGAGTCTGGTTTTTCGGTTTCTGTAAGTTCTTCCACCTCCAACAGTCCTTTGGTAATGTCATTGATATCTATTTGTGCTCTGTCCTCTCTTTTTGAAACTTTAGTAGATCTGGATTTACTTGTTCCTACACTTAAATTTTCAATCCTATTTCTCAATTTTTCTACTTCCCCCGAGGGCATGCCCCGCATTTGCGCCATCATCAGAAAATCGGTGCTACTCAAACCTGCGTCCTGTGCCCGCTTGACCAATTCTTCAATCTGATCATCGCTGAGCTGGTCTACACGAATGGATGTGATGTCTACATTTTGTTGGGCATAAGTAGAAAATGGAACGAAGGCCCACAAAAAAAGTAAAAGAAAAAAGTAGGATGGTTTCAGGATAGACTTCATATTAATTAAGAAATTCAGAAGGGGATTTGAAAATCTAATGGATAAAAATCCATTTATTTCATCATTCTACCAAATCTATTCTTGGGTTTGAATAGTAGAAGGCCTTTTTTTGGCTCGATAAAATGTTTCTGAACATTCCATTAGGCTCCTGCATTTCTTTCGTATAGCCAATCTGGAATGAATTTTTTAATCAGAAATGCAGCCGAATATTACTTATTTATCCTAAGAAAGAAAAAAGGAAGATTTGCATATGGATACTCCAATCAAAGACCTTTTCGTTACTTTGTTTTAATATTGTGGTATGCGTCCAATCTTAATTAGTAGTTTTTTTTTCTTGCTATGTGCGGGATGTTCTAGTAACTCGGATGAGGCTACCTGTGCCTTAGATGAAGAGATCCTATCGGAAAAAGTAAAGGTAAACGTGGTTCGCTTGGAAAAAGAATTCTTTACTTCTTCCAGCAAGGAAGAAATGTTGAATTTACTGGATACCTATCCTGATTTTGCGACTAAAGTTTTAGATTTAGAGGCCTATCCCAACAAGGATTCTTTGGCTCGCGCCTTGGTATTGGCACAAGAGGACAGCTCCATGCAAGCGTTGAATCGTGCGGTAGGAGACGAATTTGCTGACTTTTCCGATATCACTAAAGACCTTGAAAACGCCTTTACTTATTTGAAATGGCATTATCCTGGCTTTAAGGTGCCTAAAGTATATACTTACGTTTCTGGATTTGGAATGGACTTGCTTATTGAAGAAGAAACCATAGTAATAGGATTGGATTATTTTTTACCAAGCGATCATAAGTTTCAACCTGATTTACCGGTCTACATGAAAGCTCGGTACCAAAGAGAATATTTGGTGCCTATGATTGTATTGGCCATTTCCTCTAGGTACAATGAGGTAGATCCCAAGGACAATACCCTCTTGGCGGAGATGATTTATTTTGGGAAAGCCTATCATTTTGTAAAATCCATTATGCCCTGCACTTCCGATCAGTTTATTATTGGCTATATGCCCGATCAACTCGCTTCCTGTTGGGAAAATGAAGATGTGATTTGGACCCACTTTATTGAAAATGAATTGTTGTTTGAGACGAATCCCTTTGAAATCCGAAAATATATAGGAGAAGCTCCTTTTACGGATGCCATTAGCTCAGAAGCCCCGGGCCGTTTGGGCCGTTGGGTGGGGTGGAATATCGTAGAACAGTATCAGGAAAAAGAGGGGATAAGTTTAGTTGAACTCATGGCAGAAGCCAATGCTGAAAAAATCTTCAGGGATTCTAAATATAGACCTCAAAAGCCAGAGTAATTCTATTTGCCTTTTATGAAAGTTAAATTTGGCTATGAGAGGATTTTCCCTTCATTTTCTCATAGAATTTGCATAAGAAGGCAATCTGGCACGTTTCGCATGTAGGTTTTCTGGCCAAACAGGTATAGCGCCCATGGAGGATAAGCCAGTGGTGAGCTTGATGGATGTGATGTTTTGGCAAGTGTTTTACCAATTGTTTTTCAACTTCTAAAGGCGTTTTGGCCGTAAGCGGGACCAGGCCAATGCGCCGGGATACCCGATAGACGTGGGTGTCTACAGCCATGTGGGGTTGCTGCCACACTACAGAGGTAATTACATGGGCAGTTTTTCTGCCTACTCCAGGCAATTGTACCAATTCTTCTACCGTAGAGGGCACCTCTCCCCCAAATTTTTCCATAAGCATTTTTCCTAAGCCCATGAGGTGCTTGGTTTTATTGTTGGGGTAGGAAATGGAGCGGATATAAGGAAAAAGTTCATCGAAATGGGTAGCTGCCAAATGTGCAGGAGTGGGGAAGCGCTGGAATAGTTGGGGCGTAACCAGGTTGACCCGCTTGTCAGTACATTGAGCAGATAGCACTACGGCTACTAGCAACTGAAAAGGATTTTCATAAGCCAATTCCGTTTCAGCTGAAGGCATGTTTTCCGAAAAATAGGATATAAATGCCTCGTACCGTTGCTTTTTGTTCATGTCTAAAGATAAGAAATCTATGTGAGGGTAAATCCTCAGGTCAAGCCTCAAAAAAAAAGAAAGTTAACCGTTAGGGTTTTCCATGCGTATTCTCCATTCTTTGGGATAATAATTGTTTACCCGCTTATCCAATTTTTTGACCCATCCTAAAGGTAAATTACGATAGGTAAGTAAGACCCATCCTGAAGGAGCTTGTTCCAAAGGAAAATCTTTTTTACGGAGAAAGTCTAAAGACTCTTCTTTGGAAAGTTCAAGGCTCGGAAAGTGAAATTTTGGTAGGGTGGAAATGGCCCATTCGTGGCTTGGGATCCATTCTTTGCCTTGCTTTTTCCCCAACTCCACCCCAAAGTAGCGCACGTTGAGCGTGCGTAGGAGAGACGCTACCTCTTTGGAAAAGGATTTTTGAATACGAAATAGATTTTCTTGGAAAAGGAAATAGCTCCCTTTTCCATCTAGCCCCAACTCCTCCTCTAGGGCTTGCCCCTCTTTTTCTCCCACGGGTTTTACCTGGGAGACTCGCTGTTCTTTTTTAGATTTTGCTGCCTTTGTTCCAAAAGATTCGGGACGTTGTAGAATGGAAAAAAAGAATCCTTCCCCCTCTACCCGGTGGGGATAAAACCTGTAACCATAGGCTTGACCCTCCTCTGTATCAAAACGGGACTCTTCTATTCCCCAACTTGGATCAAGCGGGATACGGACAGGAGTGAAGGCAAATTCTTCTAAAAGTGCAGAAATCACCCCTTCATTTTCTTTTCGGTTAAAGGTACAAGTGGAATAAATGAGGTAGCCCCCTCCTTTTACTAGGCTTGCAGCTTTATCTAGGATGCGCTTTTGACGAAGACAACAAAGGGCCACGTGTTCTTCGGACCATTCTTCCCGGGCTTGGGGATCTTTTCTAAACATGCCTTCTCCAGAGCAAGGGGCGTCTACCAATACCAAATCAAAAAATCCTTCCAAAGGCGTAAAATGCTCTGGATCATTTTGGCTGACCAACACGTTCCCTAGTCCCCATTTGATGATATTTTCTTTGAGGATTTGTGCCCGCGCTTGAATCACCTCGTTGGCGACTAAGAATCCTTCTTCCCCCAAATAAGAAGAAAGTAGAGTACTTTTTCCCCCTGGAGCCGCCGCCAGGTCCAAGTATATTCCCTTGGGAATGCCGAGCTGATGCAGGGCATATTCGATGATCATGGAGGAAGCTTCTTGCACATAATATGCCCCAGCATGAAAAGCAGGATCTAGGGTGAAGCTAGGTCGCTCATCAAGATAAAAACCGGTTTTTGTCCAGGGGATAGGCCTTTTTCCAAGACTACGTGCAAATGGCTTGGCAGGATTGCAGCGTATGGAGATTTTTGGAGCCTGCAACAAGACTTCTTTCAATCTAATTGCCTCTTCATCTCCTAGCAAGCTGCTCAGTTGAGCGAGAAAGTCTTCGGGAAGGGGAGGAGTTGACATGTTTCAAAGATAGGTGTTCCAAAAAAAGCTACAGCAGCAAGGAGGATAAAATCTCGAAGTCGGGGGGAGGGGGGGGATTACAGGAAAATGGAAAGCAATTAATTGTCGTCCTCTTCCTCATCTAAGTCCTCCTCCCCTTCTGTTCCCAAGTCAAACATGGAGCTGAAGAGGTCTTTGAACTGCAAGCCTGTGTCCAGAATTTTTCTGCTCAATTGAGAATATTCGGCTAATCCATGAAGAGCAAATTCCATATAAAATTCTTTTTCTTTTTCTGGGAGGTGCTGCACTACTTCGGTGACCAGTTCTTCCAATCCAGGCACAGAAAGAAGTAGAGATTTATATTCTTTATTGGAAAGGGAGCTTAACATATCCAGATGATTGCCTTCCCCAAACCAGGCAAGTGTTTTTTGGTAGGGATTGTTGCTTTTCTCTTTTTTCTTTTGTTCTGGAGAAGGAAAATAGGAGACAAATAGGCTGCGGATTGCTTTTCCAATGAGGTTGTAAGCTACCAAGCCCGCGCCCTCTTGTTCTCCCTCATAGACCAGCTCCACTTTACCGGTGATGGCAGGAATCACCCCCAGTAAATCTACGATTCGTACCAGTGTATCTGTTTCTTTGTTGAGGTACATTCTTCTTTCTGCTGCCGAAATGAGATTTTCATAAGCAGAGATAGTTAATCGAGCCGAAACCCCACTTTTCTCATCCACGTATTCTGAGTGCCGTGCCTCTACAGCAATCTGCTCAATCAAATCTTTCATAACCTCAGGCACGTGGATCTTGGACAAGGGCTTACCAGAAAGTCTGGCTTCTTGGGCAGTAATTTTTTTACTTATGTCGATGGACCTAGGATAATGGGTAATGATTTGACTTTCAATTCTATCTTTAAGTGGTGTCACGATGCTGCCTCGATTGGTATAATCTTCGGGGTTAGCAGTGAAGACAAATTGAATATCCAGAGGCAAGCGTAATTTAAATCCACGGATTTGGATATCCCCTTCCTGCAGGATATTGAATAAGGCCACTTGGATTCTTGCTTGGAGGTCAGGGAGTTCGTTGATCACAAAAAGGCAGCGGTTGGATCTAGGCACCAGTCCATAATGAATCACCCGTTCGTCGTTGTAACTCAGCTTCAGCGTTGCCGCTTTGATGGGATCTACATCCCCAATCAAGTCGGCTACGGAAACGTCCGGGGTAGCCAATTTTTCAGTATATCGATCTTCTCTATGCAGCCAGGCGATGGGACTATCCTCCCCTTTTTCTTCAAGAATAGCGCTTGCAAAGGAAGTCAGGGGCAGCAAGGGATCTTCATTGAGTTCAGACCCGTAGAGTACCGGGACATATTCGTCGAGAAGGAGAGTCATCATTCGAGCGATTCGGGTCTTGGCTTGACCTCGTAATCCCAGTAAATTGATGTTGTGTCGAGAAAGAATGGCACGCTCAATATCCGGAATCACGGTATCCTCGTAGCCCCAAATTCCCTCAAATACATTCTCTTTATTTTTTAATTTTTCAATAAGGTTGTCCCTAAGTTCTTCTTTGATGGACTTGGGGGTATATCCAGATGCCTTGAGTTGGCCAAGGGTTTTTAGTTGTAAGCGCTGCGTGCTGGAAAGCTGGGAGTAGTCCATGTTAAAAGCGTTTGGATCGGTTTCGTTTGTAGTCTTCAAAAATTACCTCGCCCAGCCCTTTCAAACTGCTGTAATACGCATTGCCTTGGTTTGCTTGGGTAAATTCTTTTACAAATTCCTTGAGGTAAGGATCTGAGGCAATCATAAAGGTGGTTACGGGAATATTCAATTTTCTGCACCTCGCAGCAAGTTTTAGGGTTTCTGCCAAAATCTTGCTATCGATGCCGAAGGAGTTTTTGTAGTACTTGATGCCTACTTTCAGGCAAGTAGGCTTGCCATCGGTAATCATAAATATTTGTTTGTTTGGGTTTTTTCTCCTGCGAAGCAAGTCCATGGCCAGCTCTAAGCCTGCCACCGTGTTGGTATGGTAGGGCCCTACTTGCAAAAAAGGCAGGTCTTTGAGCTCAATCTGCCAGGCATCGTTACCAAAAACGATGATGTCTAAGGTATCTTTCGGGTACCTGGTCTTGATCAATTCGGCCAAAGCCATGGCTACCTTTTTGGCAGGGGTGATCCGGTCCTCGCCATACAAAATCATGGAGTGAGAGATGTCTATCATCAGCACGGTGGAGGTTTGGGAGCGATGCTCCTTTTCTACCACCTCCAAGTCATCCTCGGTGAGTAGGTATTCTCCAGATAGGCCATGCTTGGCCTGAGCATTCCTCAGGGACTCGGTGAGCGCAATTTGATCCAAATTGTCTCCAAAGGTATATCCTCTACGGTCCGTACTCCTTTCGTCTCCTTGTCCCGAAAGTGTGGTTTTATGTTGACCCGCCTTGCTGCGTTTGAGTTTGCCAAAAATCTCCTCTAAGGCTCTCTTTCTAATGCTTTGTTCTGTTTTACTTGTAGCCTGAAGTTTTCCTTCTGGATTATCTTCTGACAAATACCCTTTGGATTTTAAGTCTTCAATGAAGTCACCTATGCCATAGTTGGGTTCTGTAAGTTGGTAACGTTTATCTAAGTTACTCAACCAACTTAGGGCCTCGGATACATCCCCTCCCGTCATGGAAATCAATTGAAGAAATAGGGACAAAAGATTTTCAAAGGTGTTTTTTTGCGGATCTGTGACAGGTACAAATTGAGTAAAACGTACACCTTTCATGCTTCTGGAGTAGAACTTTAGGGATAAGTAAAAAATTTAATAATTCTTTGCCGCCAGTTTGGCGCAAAGTACTAATATAACACCAGCGCTGTCTTTGGAGTTTTATATTTTCAATAAATTTCCTTTTTCTCTTAAATTCAAAGCCTAATGACTGCTGCTGAATCCCATGCTCAACTCATAAAATCTACGGCCAAGCGCTTGGGGTTTGACTATTGCGGTATTGCCAAAGCAGAGTTTTTGGAAGAAGAAGCCCCGAAATTGGAGGAATGGCTTCGACGAAATTACCAAGGGAAAATGTCCTACTTGGAGCGGCATTTTGACAAGCGTCTTGACCCCACCAAATTGGTGGAGGGGGCAAAAACGGTCGTGTCTTTGGTCTACAATTATTATCCTAGCCAACAGCTGCCTCAAGAGTCAGGGGATATCAAATTGGCCAAATATGCCTACGGAAAAGATTACCATGAGGTCATTAAAGCCAAACTTACCGAGTTTTTGGCTCATTTAAAGGAGGAGGTAGGAGAGATTCATGGGCGCTCATTTGTGGATTCTGCTCCCATCCTGGAGCGGCAGTGGGCGCAGCGTGCAGGATTGGGCTGGATAGGAAAAAATAGCCTGTTGCTCCATCGAAATATGGGGAGTTTTTTCTTCTTGGCAGAATTGGTGATAGACTTAGAGGCAAGTCCAGACCTGCCTTTGTCCAAGGACTACTGCGGTACCTGCACGGCTTGTGTAGATGCTTGTCCTACTGAGGCTATAGTTGCCTCAGGCGTGGTGGATGCTTCCAAGTGTATTTCCTACCTCACGATAGAACTCAAGGAGGCCATTCCGACTTCCTTTGCTGGAAAGATGGACCATTGGGTCTTTGGATGTGACGTTTGCCAAGACGTGTGTCCTTGGAATCGCTTTTCTACTCCCCATCAAGAACCTGCCTTTGAGCCTTCAGAAGCACTTTTTGGATTTACGAATAAAGATTGGACAGAACTTACTGAAGAGACCTTTCATCGGGTATTTTCAGGATCGGCGCTCACTCGTACCAAATTCAAAGGAATTATGAGAAATGTGAAATTCTTGCAAGAGCCTACCCCAGAAGAATACACCAAAAACTGAAAGGACAGTCTTCTATTTCAATCCCTTTGTCAAGCGCAACACTTCTAGCCATGTGATCTAGAGAATGGAAGAAATATAGGAATCTAAAAAGGGGTTTTTCGGGGATATTGCCTGATTTTCTTTTGTAAATTCTGAAACAGGAAAATGACTTTGCTTTGATTTGTGGTATATTTGCGGCATGAATAAGAAAGTTCTCTTACTGATTTTAGACGGTTGGGGCTTGGCCACTAATCCTGCGGTTTCTGCGATTGATAAAGCAAAAACGCCCTACATCGATAGCCTATTTCGCAGCTATCCTCATTCCAGGCTAGAGGCCTCTGGTTTGGCAGTAGGTCTTCCAGAAGGACAGATGGGAAACTCAGAAGTGGGCCACATGAATATTGGGGCAGGGAGGATTGTTTACCAGGATTTGGTTAAAATTAACCTGGCCGTACAGCAAGGGGAATTGCTAAATCATCCCGTGCTGAGTGCTGCATTTGTACGAGCTAAGGAATCTAAAAAGAAGGTCCATTTTATCGGGCTGGTATCTGATGGAGGGGTTCACGCTCACTTGGATCACCTCAAGGGACTTTGCGATGCCGCCAAACACCAGGGGATACAGGAGGTTTTTATTCATGCCTTCACGGACGGAAGAGATACCGATCCAAAAGGAGGAATCAAGTACTTGGCGGATCTTCAAGAACATCTTTCCAAGTCCGTGGGAAAAATAGCCTCAGTTATCGGCCGCTACTATGCTATGGATAGAGACAACCGTTGGGAACGAGTAAAGCTTGCCTACGATGCAATGGTTTTAGGAGAAGGAGAAAAGTCAAAAGATATTCTTGCTTCTATACGCAAATCGTATAGCAATCATGTCACCGATGAATTTATCCGCCCCATCATTCAAGTAGGTAGCGACAGCCAACCCTTGGCGACTATCCAGCAGGGAGATATGGTGGTATGTTTCAATTTCCGCACCGATCGAGGAAGGGAGATTACTCAGGCGCTTACCCAAAGAGATTTCCCAGATTTCAACATGAAGAAATTGGCTTTGAACTACTTGACCTTTACCACCTACGACGATACTTTTTCAGGGGTTCAGGTTTTATTTGAAAAAGATAAATTGAACAATACCCTAGGGGAGGTTTTAGAAAGAGCAGGAAAAAAACAAATTCGAATTGCTGAAACAGAGAAATATCCCCACGTAACTTTCTTTTTTTCGGGAGGAAGAGAAACGGAATTTCAAGGAGAGAGCAGGATTCTGTGTCCTTCTCCTAAAGTGGCGACCTATGATCTTCAGCCAGAGATGAGCGCCGCGGAAATTGCCATGAAAATCAATGTGGAATTGCAGAAAAAAAGTGCTGATTTCATTTGCTTAAACTTTGCCAATGCGGATATGGTGGGTCATACCGGAGATTTTGATGCTGCGGTAAAAGCCTGTGAGGCCGTAGACTCAAGTACCGAAAGCGTGGTAAAAACGGCCGTGGCCAATGGATATACCGTGTTAGTAATTGCAGACCATGGCAATTCAGACGTGATGATCAATGAAGACGGCACTCCAAATACGGCACATACCACCAATTTGGTTCCCTTGATTGTCGTGGACAAAGACATTTCTTCAGTGAAAGAGGGTAAACTTGGAGATTTGGCCCCTACCATTCTTCACCTGATGGGGGTGTCAATTCCTTCTGAAATGACAGGTGATTTATTGGTTTCCTAATGAGTGCAATGAAAAATTCTTTTTATCTATTTGGCTTGGCTATCCTTCTTGCTTGTACACCGCAAGGGGAACAGCCTAGGTTAGAAAAACTCCCTTATTTTGATTTGAAAGGGTTTTTGGATTTAGAGTTGAAAAAACTAGATGGACATACTGTTCTAAAAACTTCTGAGCTAAACGGGGAGGAAAAGGAAGAGGAACAGACCTATTCAGAAGCGCAGTGGAAAGAAGAGTTTGATTATTTCTACCAAGCCGACATTAACCTTCCTTCTTTGGCTACAGCCTACTCCACAGACATCCAGGTGGATTATTTGATTCATGAGCTTTTACCAGAATCCGAAGGCAAGGTGAAGGAAATCAGGATTCGATACGTGCAGAGTTATCCTGCCGCCATTTCCTTTAAAATTAAAGAGGAAAATTTTTTTTACACAAGTACTACCCTTGGGGAAGCATTTATGAATCAGTCCACGGGAAAACTTGACCACTATTCTTTAGAAACTACCCAAAAAGTAATGTTTCTAGATCCTACACACATCAAAATTTCAGGAATTTTGAAATGATAGTACCCTGAACATGGTATCAGGGTACGGTCTTATTTATCAAATAAAGGGGGTCTTTTGGTTTGCCAATCAGATTTTTCTTGAATCAGTCGGCCCAACATGATCAATTTTTCTTCCTCAAACAAATTGCCAAGTAGAGTAATGGATGTGGGGGTTCCGTTGGCGGCAAATCCATTGGGTAGGCATAAGGCAGGATGTCCGGTGAGGTTGGTGATTTGTAGCTGTTGTCCTGCAAATGAAGGAGTGATAATGACATCGTACCCTTTAAGGAGTTCGTGCATTTCTTGAATCAATATGCTGCGTTGCCGGCTCATTTGCACGTATTCTACAGCAGGTATAAATCTAGCTGAGCGAAAGATGTTTGGCCAGGCATTGCGGTGTTGGGCCACCATCTGATCATCTAGGTCTAGTCGGGTGAGTTCGTCAAAGGCAGCAGCACCTTCTACCTGCAGCATGGCTACCAAAGGCCCAGGATTGATGCTGGTCTTAAGTTCTAGAGGGTGAAGTTCTATCCCCTCCTTTCTCAAGAGATCCAATACCGCACGGTCATTTTCAATAGCGGTACGAGTGCCTTCAAAAAAGGAACTGAAATATCCTACTTTAAGGGTTTTTACTTCTTTTTTAGCAGAATAGTTGAATGCGGCCGGAATGGTGGAGGGATCCTTTTGATCTACTCCATGCAGTACAGCCAATACTAGGGCATTGTCTAAAGCGGATCGGGAAATAGGCCCAACTTTATCCATAGACCAGCTGAGGGCCATGGCGCCGTGACGGCTAATTCTCCCAAAGGTAGGCCGCAGGCCCGTTACCCCGTTGCGTGTAGAGGGGGAGACAATGGACCCCAACGTTTCTGTTCCTATGGCATAGGGGACCAATCCCGCACTGACGGCCGAAGCCGAACCAGCGGAAGAACCACTTGCCCCCTGTTTCAGGTTCCATGGATTTTTGGTTACGCCGCCAAACCACACGTCGCCCATAGCCAAGGCTCCTAAAGTAAATTTTCCTATTAATATGCCCCCGGCCTCGTCCAATTTTTGTACTACGGTGGAGGTTTCGTTGAGGACTTGATCTTTGTAGGGAGTAGCTCCCCAGGTGGTTCGGGTATCAGGTACTGAAAATAGATCTTTGATGCCGTAGGGAATCCCATGAAGAGGCCCTCGGTACTTTCCAGCGGCGAGTTCTTGGTCAAGAAGCCTTGCCTTTTTCAAGGCGCTTTCTTCCATCAAAGTGACCAGGCAAGCCAAGGTGTCGGAATAGGTTTTGATTCTATGAAGGTAGATTTGCGTCAAGCGCTCGGAGCTCAGCTTCTTGGATTTAATCAAAACCGATAAATCGCTTACAGGAAGGAAGGCAATATCGTGATCTTTTTCAGGCAGGGCTACTTCTTTGGGTAATCCCCAATCGTGAAGCTGCTGGTTTTGATCAGGATAAATGAGCTCGGCCGCCCCGTCTATAGATCCGGGGGTGATCTCACCAGTAGATCTTCCCAAAGTAAAACCAAGCGCCAATACAAGTGCAGCTCCAAAGAGGAGAAAAGGGATAGAAAGGATGTTGTTTTTTCGAATCATTGGATAGCTTTGTAGTAATCGCCTCGATGTAGTACCTCAAGGTGTTCATTTCACCTAATAAAATCAAGTTTTCCATGCAAGAAGAGACACATTTCCCCAAATTCCCCATGCATTTCAGAGGACTCTTGTTGCTTGCCGGCATGTACACCCTGGCTTGGTCTGCCATTTATGCTTGGTTAGGCCCTTCCCTGCTCACTTGGATGGGAATGGGGAACTACCAAGGGGGTGAGTTTTATACCCCATATTTTGGTGTGTTTGGTATCGGGGTAGGCCTTGTATTATTCTTCTCTGCCTTTTATCCAGTGTCTTGGGTTTGGTTGATTTTGATTGGAATTTCTGGCAAGCTACTTACTGCAGTATGGTTTATCCTAGGATGTGTCCCTGAGGTAGGGTGGAACAAGCGGAGCATATTCCATTTGGTCTTCAATGAATTGGTCTGGCTTATTCCATTAATTGTCATTTTTTTAAGAAGTCTTCAAGTAAAAAATTACCTCAGCCAATCGGAACGCTAAGCCAAATCACGCTATAAAAATCAGCCCATCCTTGACATAATTTTGAACTAATTGACGCCGAAAGCGCTAAGATCAGCTGAAGTTTTGTTGTACCTTAGAGGGTAAAATTTCATCACTAGTTTTCCACCTTATTCCCGACCTCATGTCTTCGCCTCAAGCACACAAACTCTTTCTTTTGGATGCCATGGCACTGATCTATCGGGCCCATTTCGCCTTCAGCAAAAATCCAAGAATCAATTCCAAAGGATTGAATACAGGAGTAATGTTGGGCTTTACCAATACCTTGGTGGAAGTCTTGGAAAAAGAGAAGCCTTCTCACATTGCCGTTGCTTTCGACACCAAAGCCCCCACCTTTAGGCATCAGCAGTACGAGCCGTACAAAGCTAACCGCTTGGAGCAACCGGAAGACATCACTACCTCTATTCCTTGGGTAAAGGAAATTGTCAAGGCCTTTCGAATCCCCGTCTTAGAACTGGACGGGTACGAAGCAGACGATATCATAGGGACTCTGGCCAAAAAGGCGGAGAAAGACCACTATACGGTCTACATGATGACCCCAGATAAGGATTATGGTCAACTTGTCGACGATCATATTTTTCTTTACAAGCCTGCCTTCATGGGCAATGGGGTGGATGTCATGGGTCCCAAACAAGTTTGTGAAAAATGGGACATAGCCCATGTAGATCTAGTCCGAGATATCTTGGGGCTCATGGGTGATGCGGTAGATAATATTCCGGGAATTCCAGGAATTGGAGAAAAAACAGCGGTCAAATTGCTGAAGGAGTTTGGTACTTTAGAGGGGATACTTGCCCATTCAGACCAGCTCAAAGGAAAGCAGCAAGAAAATGTGATCAATTTTGCCCAACAAGGACTGTTGTCCAAGGAATTGGCTACTATAAAAATTGATGTACCCATAGAATTTGATGAAAAGGCCTTGCGCTGTGATGGAATAGATGAAGAGCGATTACGTGCCTTATTTGTAGAATTGGAATTTCGTACGCTGGCCAGCAGAATTTTCAAGGAGCCTGCCCCCAAAAAAGCCGCTCCTGCGCCGAGTCAAATGGACTTGTTTGGCGCGGTAAGCCCTGCTTTAGCCCCTACATCAGAGGAAGAAACACAGGTGGAGGTACAACTTTTGCCTCAAGTGCCTTTTGATACCATTCAAAGCTACCATCACCACTACCATAAAGTAAAGGGGAAGGAGGCGATTCAAGAACTGGTACAGTACCTTTTGCTCCAAACTGAACTTTGTTTTGACACCGAAACCACCAGTCTGGATCCCATGAGGGCTTCCTTGGTGGGTATTTCTTTTGCCTACCTCGAAGGAGAGGCCTACTATATTCCCCTTCCAGAGGACATGGAGGACTGCAAAGCGCTTTTGGAGCACTTGCGTCCTGTATTTGAGCACGAATCCATAGTCAAAATCGGTCAAAACATAAAGTACGATCTGTTGGTGCTTAAAAACTACGGCATTACTTTAAAGGGGACCTTGTACGATACCTTACTGGCTCACTACCTCATTGAGCCGGAGGGAAAGCATGGCATGGATTGGCTGGCCCAGCAATACTTGCATTACAAGCCGGTATCTATCACCGAATTGATTGGAAAAAAAGGGGTGGGACAGGCCTCTATGCGAGAGGTGGACGAAGACGAAGTCACGGCCTACGCGGCAGAGGATGCTGACATTACCCTTCGCCTTAAAGGCAAATTGAATCCGATACTGGAAGCTACAGGATTAAAAGAGTTAAGTCAAAAAGTAGAAAATCCTCTGATTCAGGTATTGGCGGATATGGAGTTTGAAGGAGTGCGTATTGATACCAATAGCCTCTCAGAGCTTTCCATTGTGTTGGAGAAGGAAAGTCTGGAAATAGAAAAGCGGGTCTACGAATTGGCCGGAGTACGATTTAATCTTGCCTCTCCAAAACAGTTGGGGGAGGTACTTTTTGAACGATTGAAACTAGATCCCAAAGCAAAAAAAACCAAGACCGGGCAATATGCTACAGGAGAAGAAATTTTAAGCAAACTGGCGGATGAACATGAAATTGCTCAAGCCATTTTGGAGCATAGGCAAATGGTCAAGCTCAAGTCCACCTATGTGGATGCATTGCCTACGATGATCAACCCTAAGACGGGAAGAATTCATACCACTTACAACCAGTTTGTGGCAGCCACAGGACGTCTGTCTTCAATCAATCCCAATCTCCAAAACATCCCGATTCGAACCTCTAGAGGAAGAGAAATCAGAAAGGCATTTGTTGCTAGGGATGCAAATCATGTCTTACTTTCTGCGGATTATTCACAGATCGAATTGCGCTTGATGGCTGCATTTTCTCAGGACGAATCCATGCTAGAAGCGTTTAAAAACGGTAGGGATATCCATGTCGCCACCGCGGCCAAAATCTTCAAGGTTCCCTTGGAAGAGGTTACCACGGACATGAGAAGGAAGGCCAAGACTGCCAATTTTGGCATCATTTATGGTATTTCTGCCTTTGGATTGGCCCAGCGCCTGTCTATACCCCGTGGAGAAGCCAAAGAAATCATCGATGCCTACTTCACGGAGTTTCCTGCGGTCAAAAAGTACATGGATGGGGCCATTGAAAAAGCGAGGACTCAGGAATACGTAGAGACTATCTTAGGTCGTCGACGCTACCTGCGCGATATCAATAGTCGCAACATGACCATGAGAGGCTTTGCAGAGCGTAATGCCATCAATGCTCCGCTTCAGGGCTCGGCTGCCGACCTTATTAAAGTAGCGATGATTCATATTTACGAATGGATGCAAGCCAAGAACTTGAAGTCGAAAATGATCTTGCAAGTTCATGACGAATTGGTCTTTGATGCCCATAAGGAAGAGGTAGAACTATTGAAAAAGCATATTCCCGAACTGATGTCCCAGGCCATTCCCTTGCCTGTACCCATAGAAGTAGAGCTAGGAGTTGGGACAGATTGGTTGCAAGCGCATTAAATAGTGTACCAAGTACCCTGCCTGCGGCAGGCAGGCAAGTACAAGGTACCAAGTAGGAAATACGAGCTACGAAGTACGAAATTCCTTAGGCAGAAAGTCAACAATCTTCAATCGCCATTCAGCGTTCAACATTAGTAAAATGCCGTATTTTGTATCTCGTACTTCGTATTTCAATACCATTCCAATTTCCAAATAAACCTCCTTCTACCGTGGCTAAAGTAAAAACCACCTTTTTCTGTCAAAACTGCGGAGCGCAGAGCCCGAAGTGGACCGGCAAATGCCCTGCTTGCGGGGAATGGAACACCTATGTAGAAGAGATTATCCAAAAAGAGGAGCCGGGCAAAGGGAGCTGGAAGCTACAGGGCTCAGGAGTGAAGAAAGCCAGTACTCCCAGAAAAATTTCTGAGGTCAACTACGAAGAGCAGCCCCGCTGGGCCACCTCTGATCCAGAACTGGATCGTGTGCTTGGGGGAGGAATAGTTCCTGGTTCCCTGGTGCTTATTGGGGGAGAGCCAGGAATTGGAAAATCCACGCTAATGTTGCAAATCGCTCTTTCCCTAAAAGGAAAGAAAGTGCTCTACGTATCTGGGGAGGAAAGTGAGGCCCAACTCAAGATGCGCGCCGATCGGATGGCTGCCAAAAATGTAGATTGCTACGTGCTTTCTGAAACGAATACCCAACAGATTTTTCAACAGATTGAGGTCCTAAATCCAGATTTTTTGGTTATCGATTCCATCCAAACCCTCCATAGCCAGTTGGTAGAATCTGCAGCAGGATCGGTATCCCAAGTGCGGGAATGCACCGCAGAGCTGATGAAGTTTGCTAAAGAAACAGGCACGCCTGTATTTTTGATTGGCCACATTACCAAAGACGGATCCATTGCTGGACCAAAAGTGTTGGAGCATATGGTGGATACCGTGCTGCAGTTTGAAGGAGACCGGCACTTGACCTATCGAATCTTACGCACTTCCAAAAACCGATTTGGCTCAACCCACGAGCTTGGGATATATGAAATGCGCGCAGAGGGCCTGCGTACTGTCTCCAACCCCTCCGAAATCCTCCTTACTCAGCGAGAGGAGGTTCTCAATGGAGTAGCGATTGGAGCCATGTTAGAAGGCAATCGGCCCTTGCTGATCGAGATTCAGTCCTTAGTTAGCCCTGCTACCTACGGCACGCCCCAGCGAAGCAGCACGGGACACGATGCAAAGCGACTCAACATGCTTTTGGCGGTTTTGGAAAAGCGAGGGGGGATGCGACTTGGGCAGCAAGACGTCTTTTTGAATGTGGCAGGAGGACTACGGGTAGATGATCCAGGCTTGGATTTGGCCGTTTGCGCATCCTTGATTTCTAGTTACGAGGACATCCCTGTTTCGGAGCATATTTGCTTCGCCGGCGAGGTGGGCTTAGGAGGGGAAATACGGGCCGTGTCTCGCATAGAAAACCGTATGGCTGAAGCGGAAAAACTAGGCTTTAAAAAGATCATGGTTTCCAAGTATGCGGTCAAAGGACTGGACTTAAGCAAGTATAAAATCCAAATCATCCAGGTAGGTAAGTTGGAGGAGATGTATTCCCTACTTTTTTGAAGCTAGGCGGAAGCTGAATAATTTTTATAAAACCTGGGCCCTTATCTTTTCAGTATAGAGGTTTGCGGGCCTAAGTTTGATAATTTAAATGAACTTTAGTCCCTATTTCCTTATCCCCAATCATCCCTATGAAAGCTTTCCTGACCGTTGCATTGCTTGTCCTCTCCAATTCCTTCATGACCTTGGCCTGGTATGGCCATTTGAAATTTGCGGAATGGAAGTGGTTTAGCAAATTGGGAGTATTGTCTATTATTTTAATTAGTTGGGGGATAGCCTTATTTGAATACCTATTCCAAGTACCTGCCAATAGAATTGGTTATTCTGCCAATGGAGGCCCTTTTTCCTTGGTAGAGCTTAAGGTGATTCAAGAAGTAATCACCCTGCTGGTGTTTTTAGGATTCTCTTTGTTAGTATTTAAAACAGAAACCTTCAAACTTAATCACTTGATTGGTGGGGTATTCTTAGTTCTTGCGGTATATTTCATTTTTAAGAAATAATCCCTTTTTCTAGACGTCACTTCCTGCACGCATAACCTATGATTCTACCCCACTCTTCTTCTGACCAAACCCTTGACCCTCAAGATTGGGAGTCCATGAGAAAGCTTGGCCACCAAATGGTGGATGACTTGATAGACTATTGGCAGGGAATTCGAGAAGAAAAAATCTGGAGACCCATTCCTGAAGAGGTAAAGACTTTTTTGAATCAACCCCTTCCAGAAAAAGGCCAATCCCCCGAGGAAGTATACCAAGATTTTAAAAAGTACATTTTCCCATACAATAAGGGGAATGTACATCCTCGATTTTTTGCTTGGATACAGGGTACGGGGACACCTTTAGGGTCTTTTGCAGACTTGCTGGCTTCAGGCATGAATCCCAATACGGCTATTGGCGAACACTCCGCAATGTATGTAGATCGGCAGGTGGTCAATTGGTGCAAGGAGTTGATGAACTTTCCTGCTGAGGCCTCCGGCATCCTAGTCAGCGGTGGAAGTATGGCAAACATCACGGCGCTTACTGTAGCTCGAAATTCTGTAGGAGAGGAGAAAATCCGTCAAAGGGGACTCAAAGCAGCCTCTTCTCCATTATTGCTGTACTGCTCTGAAGAGGGGCATTCTTGCATCCAAAAGGCTGCTGAGATTATAGGGCTAGGCTCCGAAGGTGTTCGGAAAATCAAGGTAAACGAAAAGTTTCAACTGGATACCCAGGAATTAATAGCCCAATTGGAAGAGGACCTCAGTGCAGGATTTTTGCCCTTCTGCCTAGTGGCTAATGCAGGCACCGTAAATACTGGGGCGATTGACCCTATGGAAGAATTGCTGGAGATTTCAAAAAAATATAAGCTTTGGTTTCACGTAGATGGGGCTTATGGAGCCTTGGCCAAACTGGACCCCAACTATGCTCAGCCCTTGCGGGGGATAGAAGAAGCAGATAGCTTGGCTTTCGACTTGCACAAGTGGCTTTATGTGCCCTACGAGGTGGGCTGTACCCTTATTCGAGATCAAAAAAAGCATCGTGATGCTTTTGCACTTACGCCAAATTACCTGTTACAAGAAAAAAGAGGTCTTTCTGGAGGTCTAGAATCTATTTCCAATTATGGATTTGAACTTTCCCGAGGCTTCAAGGCGCTAAAAGTATGGATGTCCCTCAAAGAACATGGGAGGGAAAAGTATGCCAGCATGATTACTCAAAACAATAAGCAAGCTGCACATTTGGCAGAACTTGTGCGGAAAACTCCCCAATTGGAGTTGACTGCTCCGGTATCTATGAGTATTACCTGTTTTCGCATGGTGGTTTCGGGATGGGAAGAAGCAGCCCTTAGGGAATTGAATAGAGAAATTTTAGTTTCCCTACAGGAGGAAGGAATCGCCTCCCCGAGTTCCACGATTTTGAATGGAAAATATACCCTTCGAGTAGCCAATGTGAATCAACGCACCCGCATGGAGGACATGGACCTTTTGGTTAGGGAAGTAATCCGCTTAGGAAAGCAAAAAATAGCTTCTTCTTAGGAGAGGTTTGGCTTAATTTTCGCTGTACAAGAGGGGAATTTTTAATTAACCAACTATGCAAAAAAGAACCCTACTTCCCTTCCTTATTGCCTGCGTATTTTTCAGCGCGATTAGCGCTCAAGCGCAGGAACTTGGACTTAGATTTGGCCACATCAATGGTAATAACGTGGCTTTGGATGGCATTTTCTCTACGGGAGAATTCAGTAGAGTACATGGAAATGTGAGTTTTGGGGCTACTGGCCTGGGGGTAGATGCCCTTTGGAACCCCATTTACGATGACATTCCTGATACCGATCTGAAATGGTATGCAGGTTTTGGTCCATCGGTGTATTTGGCAAATGATTTTAGGTTTGGAGGTGCAGGGGAAGCAGGACTAGAATATGCTTTCTCAGAGGTACCAATTACAGTAGGATTTGATTTTAGACCCTACTTATTTTTGGTGGAGGTGACCGAATTTAGGGCTGGTTTTGGCCTGAATGTTCGTTGGAGGTTAGAATAACCCCTGCAACTGATTTATGTAAAAACCCGTCCTAAGGCGGGTTTTTTTGTTCATTTACAGGCACTCCTAGTTGTTGGATTAAAACTCAACAATGAGTCCAACGGTAGGTAAAATAGTGCCAGCAGGATTAGCTAAATTCCTGAGTTGGTAGCGGCTGGGATCTTTAGGGTCTATGGCAATGTTGCCTTGTGCGTTCCGTACGGGAAGAATTAAAGGGGGCTGAGTAGCCTGGAAATTGTATGCATTTTGCACATCCAAGTACCAATTGAGTGTCCACTTTCGGTAAAAATACTTTTTGTCTAATCGGATATCGAGCTGGTGGTAAGGATTTAGCCTTGCCCCATTTATTCTAGAAAAATCCAAAATGGCAGCATTACGAAGGTCCCAATTGGACCTTAAGCTGGATGCATTAAGGTCTGTTGGGGTATAGGGATTGCCACCCAGATATCTCCAACGGCCTCCTAATTCCCAATTATTTGAAAAGCGCTTGCCAGCTGTCATGCTGAGGATAATCCGGTTATCCCAGGAGGAGGGGATCATTCCCTCTGAATTGGGGTTGGTAAATTCGCTTCGCACCAAGGTCATGGATGCAATTCCATAAAAATTTCGGAAAAGACGTTGTTGGGCAAGAAATTCTAATCCATAGGCTCTTCCTGTAGAATTGGAAAGTACCGGTTCATTACCTATGGCCCCGAAATCTGCGCCTAAGTTGGCTAAGGAGATGCCATTTCGAATGGAGCTGGGATAATTGCTGTAGCGTTTGTAAAATGCCTCTAGGGTAAATCTCCTAGCTTTTTCGGGCCTTAGGTATTCTAAACCTCCAATAAGTTGTGCGTTTCGAATAAATCGTACGTCGTTTTCTTGGTTGACATATTCGCCTAGGTTGTTTTGGAATCCAAGGATGGTGTAAGCAGGCCTTTGGTAGTAGACCCCTGCATTGGCAGTAACAAACAGGTTAGGCTGTAGCTGGTAAGAAAGGGAAAGCCTAGGGCTCAATTGATTAAATGGATTGGAAGCCGTGCTTGCGAAGTTAGAACCGTCCATTCTTATTCCCCCCGAAAGTAAAAGGCGGTCGCCTATCCAATTTCTACTGCCTGAAACAAATGCCCCATAAGTAGTATAGTTTGATACGGCCGAGATGTCTACTACTCCTCCCGATTGCGAGAGTACTGTCCTATCGTAATTATCAATCAGGTACCTGGCATACTCTAAATTTACCCCGTACTTCAGGGTGTACCCTTTTCCAAAAATGCTATTTTCTGCTCTAAATTTATTTTCAGATTCTTGAGAACGGTAGTCAAAAAGTAGATTTTTCGGATTGCTTTCATCGTTGCCAGCATACTTTATGGATTGGTTGTTGAGCATGTTGCGACTGAGTACAAAAGTCCAGTATCCATTTTCTCTGAATCGCTTTAGCTTTGCCCCTGTGGTATAATTCCATTGAGATTGTACGGCGAGGACGCCTAATAGATACAATCTATCTTCTTTTTCTTCTTGGGTTTCCTCCTCAGGAACATCCTCATTTAGGGCGAATTGATCTATGGCTCCGAGTCCGAGGATGGTCAATTCGGTTTTATCGTTGATTTTGGTGGTGGTCTTTAGCTGAAAATCATTGAAGGTGGGAAGAAAGGGAAGTTGGAGCAAACGAAATAGCCCTTGTAGGTAAGATCTTCGGGCCGACAAGGAGTAGGTTGTTTTGGCAGACAAGGGGCCCTCGTTGGATAGGGTAAGTTCTGAGGCGCCTAGTGTAAGTTGGGTAGCCATCCGATCTCTGCGTCCTTCCTTGAGTTGAATTTCAAAAAAGGAACTCAAGCCATTCATTCTATTGGCAGGAAATCCACCTGTGATCAAGTCTACGCTTTTGATTAGATTCACATTTATCATGCCTACGGGACCTCCGGAGGATCCTTGGGTAGAAAAATGGTTGATGACGGGTACCTCGATTTCATCGACAAAAAAGCGATTTTCATTAGGGGCTCCTCCTCGAATCAAAATGTCGTTTCGAAAGCTGGGGGTACTTGCCACACCAGGCAAGGACTGAATGACTTTAGAAATGTCCCTATTTCCACCTGGATACCTTTCGATCTCATTGGTGTTGAGCTTCCTTACCGACAAGGGGGTTTCCTCTGAGCGAGTAAACTCACTGCTGACGACTACTTCTGAGAGTTCCTCGGCTTCTTCAATGAGGCTGAAGTCCAATTGCACGGCTCTAGCCAGTGTTACTTGTATTTCGTAGGCAGTACTCGTTTTGTAGCCCACAAAGCTAGCCCTGACATTGTAAAGACCTGCTGGAACATTGGTGATTTCATAATTGCCCTCTGCATCACTGATTGCGCCTAAGTTTGTATTGAGCAATAGCACATTGGCAAAAGCTACAGGTTGGTTATTGATGGAATTGGTGATTTGTCCACGGATTATTCCTTGTCCAAATCCGCTAAGGGAAAGGCTGAGGAAAAGGCAAGTGAAAATAAAATAGCGCATAGAGAAAGGAATAGTTGGCTGTAATTAGGTAAAGCAATAACGAATTATCCTGCTTGTTTTTCTTTTTCTCTCCATAGCCTCCACCAAGGCGTACCGGGAGAGTCGTGGTGCTCGTAGTGGTATCCGAAAAAGTAGCAACTTACAAATGCCCAAAGGTGGTTTTTGGATTGAGATCTAGAATGATGCAGGTTGTGTTGCTCCCCTTTGTGAGGGAGAAAGGTGCCGAAGAAAAACAATTGCAAGGTGGAAAGTCCAGCCGGGAGCATCCAAAATACAATCAAGTTTTCCATGGGGAGTACCAATTTTAGGAGATTGTAGGTGATGGCCATCAACAAAAACTGCCAGAGGTTGAGGTACTGAAGGATAAAACTCCCGTACCAAATGAAAAAATTACCTGAAGGATGGTAGTCGGGGTCCTTGTCGGTAGCCACATGTCGGTGATGCTCGTGGTGCTTGGAAAACAGCTTCCAATAGAAATTGTAAGAGAAGAGGATGGCAGCAATCCATCCCGTAAAATGATTGATTTTTTTATTTGAAGAGACTACCCCATGCATGGCGTCGTGGGCAGTGATAAATAATCCTGTGTACAGGTGGGTTTGTAAAAGTATGCCCAAGTAAGTAAGGGGATTGTCCCAAGAGAATTCCCAGGTGAGCAGAAAGGCCAAAGAAATAAACCAGCACACGACGATGCCCCATGCGATAAACAGTCCCTTGGTACCTAGGGAGGGGGAAGTGCTAGAATGATTCATGAGATGAAAATCAAAAAGTTAGGATTCGCTCTTTAACATGCTCCATGAGCCACATGGGAGTGGAAGTCGCCCCACAAATTCCCACGGAATCTCCATTTTCAAACCAACATTCTTCGATTTGTTCGGGATTGGAGACAAAATAGGTTTGGGGATTTTTTTCTTTGCATACGTTGTACAAGACCTTTCCATTGGAGGATTTTGTTCCACTTACAAAAATGATTTTATCAAACTTGTCTGCAAAATCCCTTAGCTCTTTGTCTCGATTGGATACCTGTCTACAGATGGTGTCGTTAGAATTTACAGAAATACCGTTTTCGTGCAAGATTCGGTTGATCTCGTAAAATTTATCGGTGCTTTTGGTGGTTTGACTATAAAGCGTAAGATTTTTTGGGAGACTGGGAAGGTCAAGTTCTGAAATGTCTTGAAATACGACTGCCTTATTGTTGGTTTGGCCTAAAAGGCCAATAACTTCTGCATGGCCGTGTTTTCCATAGATGTAGATGTTTTCATCCTTATCGAAAGAATTCTTAATTCTATTTTGAAGCTTTAAGACAACTGGACAGCTTGCATCGATCAAGGTGAGGTTATTTCTTATAGCCAATTCATAAGTGGAAGGAGGCTCGCCATGAGCTCGAATAAGAACTCTTTCATCTTTTAAGCCATTCAAGTCACCGTGATCGATAATCTTCAATCCCTTTCGGGTAAGTCGATTCACCTCTTCGTCATTGTGCACAATATCTCCCAAGCAGTACAGGTATCCTTGCTCGTCAAGGATTTCTTCTGCCATTTCAATGGCGTAAACAACCCCAAAACAAAATCCTGAATGATCGTCAATATGAACTTTTAGGCCTTTCATTGATTATTTAACTGCTTTTAAGTCAAATTGTTTGGAAGATCTAAATCGCTCCAGGAGACTAATGTTCATTAAAAATAAGATCATGGAATATACCAAATCTTCTATGGGTACGGTCCAAATTCGAATGCCAAGATTTTCAGCAGAGTTGTAAATGACCACAGGTTCCTCGGTGAGTCCCCCGGTAAGGATCCCATTGCATATCATGAGTGGAATGAGGTGGACCAGGTAAGCGAAAATAAATCGCCCCAAGTACTTTTCTTTGAATACAAGGTAGTGAATGGCCAGGGTACATGCACCTACAAAGAAATTGACCGAGGTGTACCACTTGTCCAGGTGAAGCACACTCATGAGGAGCAGGAAAGGCACTAGGATCCAGACAAAGCTTTTCCCGAAGGGTAAGAAATAATCTTTTGGGAAAAAGTAAATCAATACCTCGTATATAAACACCGATGAAAAAGGGACGATGAAGAAGAACAGCCATTCTTCTAGGGGAAGTCCCAGCCAAAATATGCCCAGTACGTAGGTAGAATTGAATTCCCAGACCCCCAAATGGGTAAACCACACATCCCAAAGGATAAAAAAGGCAGCGGTCAGCCCCATGCCAGGAAAGAGGAATTTCCATTGGGAGACGTAGCGAATCCTATGCTCAAAGGATTGGGCCAGAGGATAGCTGAGGGCAAAGATCAGCACGCCGAGGTAGAGGTACTTTTCCATTAGGAGAAGCCGAGTTTGTTTTCCACATAGCTGCCAAAAAGAAGGCTTAGCTTTCGCGCATTGGGAATGCGCACTCGCTCCTGGGTAATTGTCTCTGGAGGGAGCTTTTTGATCTTATCGAACAGCTTTTGGTAGTAGAGGTAAGCCACCTTTACCCCAAGTTTTGCTCCTTGCGGCAGACCTGCAATCCCAATCAGCGAATCGTCAAAGTCTTTTTGGATATCTTCTTCTATGGCTCTTTTGACCGAGGCATCGAAGCGATTGAAGTCTACCCCAGGAAAATACACCCTTCCTCGTTCTTCAAAATCACTTTTGAGGACTCTAAGAAAATTTACTTTTTGAAAAGCCGACCCCAATTTGCAAGCGGGGTCTTTCAGTCTTTGGTATTCGGCTTCATCCCCTTGGCAAAAGACCCTCAAACACATCAGTCCCACGACCTCGGCTGAGCCGTAGATGTACTCGTGGTACTTGGAATCATTGTAAGTTTTGAAATCCAAATCCATCTCCATAGAATGCAAAAAGGCCTCAATCAACTCCTGATCTATGCGGTATTGATTGACGATGAGTTGGAAAGCATGAAGAACTGGATTGAGTGAAATTTTAGCTTCAATGGCTTCGTAGGTATCTTTTTTAAATCGATCTAGTAGGGCTTTTTTGTCCTGATCGTGAAAGGTATCCACGATTTCATCGGCATAGCGTACAAAGCCATAAATGGCATAAATGGGGAGATGAAATTTTTTAGCTAAGGTTTTAATTCCTAAAGTAAAGCTTGTGCTGTACCGTTGGGTAATCAACTTGCTGCACTCAAAGGTGGTTTGGTCAAAAAGTAATTGTGCATTCATACAGGTAATATACCTTTTTGTTTACAAATTGTTTTCTTTCATCACTTCTTTCGCTACCACCTGGCCTGAAATCAAGGAGGGAGGTACCCCAGGGCCAGGCACGGTCAATTGCCCCGTATAGTACAGGTTGCTCACCTTTTTATTTTTCAAACTGGGTTTCAAAATGGCAGTTTGCATGAGTGTATTGGCCAAGCCGTAAGCATTTCCTTTGAAGGCATGGTAATCTGACTTGAAATCTTGGTGCGCATAAGATCTTTTGTAGACCACATGGGAGCGAATCTCTTGACCAGTGATTTTTTCCAACCTGTCCATGATCAGGTGATAGTAGGTTTCCCTCATGTCTTCTGAATCTTCTAAATCAGGGGCTAGGGGAATAAGCAAAAACATATTTTCCATACCCTCGGGAGCAACAGTGGGATCTGTGATGGATGGAACAGAAGCATAAAACAAGGGTTTTTCAGGCCATCTTGGGCGAGTGTAGATGGCGTCCGCATGAGGTCCTAAAGGTTCATCGAAAAATAAATTGTGGTGCCTAAGGTTACAAAGTCGTTTGTTGATACCTAGGTAAAACAACAAGCTGGATGGAGCCAAGACCCTCTTGTCCCAATAAGCAGCCGAGTAATTGCGGTACAGGGGCTCGAGTAGCTTCTGATCTACGTGATGATAATCTGCTCCCGCTACCACGATGTCAGCTGGTAGGATTTCCCCAGTACTGAGTTGCACTCCTGTGGCCTTCCCTTTTTCTATCAAGAGCTTGGCCACTTCGGCTTGGTAGCGAAATTTTACCCCTTTTTCCTCTGCTAAGGAAACCATCGCTTTGATGATTTCATGCATCCCCTTTTTAGGATACCAGGTACCCAAGGCAATATCTGCATAGTTCATCAAGCTGTAAAGTGCAGGGATGTTATGGGCAGTTTCTCCTAAAAACAAGACCGGAAATTCCATCAATCGGATGATTTTTTCATTCGAAAAATAGCTACGGACGTGTTTGGCCATGGACTGAAAAATATCCATGCGGATCATATCCAAAAGCAGACGGGGTGAGGTAAACTCAAATAAGGACCGGCTTGGGCGGTGAACCAAGTCGTGTATCCCTACTTCGTATTTGTATTTGGCTTGAGCCAAAAATTTATCCAAGTTTTTGCCGGCCCCAGGTTCTAGGGAATCCAGCATGGACCGAAACGCTCCTAAGTCAGCAGGGATATCCAAGACATCGCCTTTTCCATACACTACGGCATAGGAAGGGTCTAAGCGGACCAATTCGTAGTAATCGGATGGCTTTTTTCCAAAATGGGCAAAATACCTCTCAAATACATCCGGCATCCAATACCAGCTAGGCCCCATATCAAAAATAAACCCCTGGTGCTCGAACTTTCTCGCTCTTCCACCAGGGGAATCATTTTTTTCTACTAGAGTTACTGTGCAGTTGCCTTTTGCCGCCAAGTGGGTAGCTGCGGAGATTCCAGCAAATCCGGAACCAATAACTACCACATGTGATGTTGACATAAAGTTAATTTTTGTGCTTGTATACCATCAAGTCCTCTTTCAACAGTTTTCGGGCAATATGAATTCTATTTTTTACAGTTCCAATTGGAATCTGAAGTTTATCTGCTATTTCGTGGTATTTAAATCCTCTAAAATGCATCATAAAGGGCATACGATATACCTCTTCTAACTTATCAATAGCTGCTTGAATGTCATCCATGGTAAAGTTACCAAAAACTCCATTGTCAATTAATGCATCGCTAGAGTTGATGAAATGCAAGTTGTCGGTTGTATCTACAAATGTACCTCTGCGTACCATGCGCTGGTAATTGGTAATGAAGGTGTTCTTCATGATGGTATACAACCAAGCTTTAAGATTTGTACCTTCTGTAAATTTATCTTTGTTGGTGAAGGCTTTTACCATAGTGTCCTGAAGAAGGTCATTCGCATCGTCCACATCACGGGTCAACTTCATCGCAAAGGGCTTTAAAGAGCTGGAAAGCTTCTGAAGGGAATAACTAAATTCTAAAGTAGTCATGGCGCTTAGATTTTGTTTAATCAAATCTAGGAACGATTAAACAAAAACCAAATAATTTGTTGAGTTTTATTTTAAAAAAGTTAAACAAAAGAAAACAGAAAATTATTTTTAAAGCAAAAAAGCTCGTTTTAAATCAAAAAAGGCACTTTTTTGATTCAGTGCCTTTGTTTAATAAAAAATTAATTTTGTTTAACTATTTCTCTTGGTAGACAGGCTCTAATTCTTCCAAGAGATCTTTGATGTCTCGAATGTAGTTTAGCTGTCGTACATTTTCTGGAAATACCAAGTCTTGTCCAATAATTTGGTATCCAGTTACCAAGAGCTGTGCTCCCGAAAAGCGTTCGGAAAGGGCAGTAACGTATTCTTGAACGTATTCTGAAGAGGGGGAAGTGGTCACTACGGTCAACAAATACTCCGGTTGATGAAGTTTGTACACGGAGAGCAAATCATCGTTTGGGGTACTTTGACCTAGGTAAATGACTTTATGGCCTTTGGATTTGATCAGGTAGCTTGCGAATAGAAGAGATATTTCGTGAAGTTCTCCCTCGGGCAGAAATAGCAAGAATTTCTTGCCGCCACGTTGCGATAGCTGACCGTCAATTGCCACGATTAATTTTTGTCGTACCAAGTTGGAGATAAAATGTTCTTGGGCAGGGTTGATAGCTCCAGTCTGCCATAGAACTCCAATTTTGGACATGAAGGGGTAGATGATGTTGAGCATGGTCTGCTCAAATCCTAGTTTTAAAATATTGGTGCTTAAAATTTTATCAAAACGCTCCTCATCCATTTCAATCATGCATATGGTCAAGGCATGAATTTGG
>JAJTDZ010000029.1 GCA_021298245.1 Algoriphagus sp.
CAAAACCTTGACCTTAACGGCAATGGATATATTCTCTAACCCATCGGTAACAGTCCAAGCCTTGCAGGAATTAAACTCCCGAAGAGGAGAAGGATTTACCTATACTTCCTTGGTCGGAAATCGACAAGCTCCTTTGGACTATAGAAAATAAGTCTGTTTGGATGGAGGCATGTAGATTATTTAAGTCGATTTTAGAAGATTAGGTCATGATTTAAAAAAAAACTATTTTAGAAATGGGTTTGGTTTCCATACCCTAAATCCTGAGCACCTATGCAAAGACGCACTTCTTTAAAACTCCTCGGAGCTGCTGGACTTGGAATCGCTGGCTTGGCGGTGGCAGACTGGAAATGGCAGTTGGTGGATAGAATTACCCATACTGGCTTTTTCACCTTCGATCAGGAGCGCCTTATCGCTTCTATAGCAGATACCATTATTCCTCAGGGAAGTAGCAGTACTTCTTCCGGAGAAAATGCTGCTCCTATAGGGGCATTGAGTACAAAGACAGATCAGTTTTTGATTAAATTTTTTGAAAAATGCCTTGAAAAAGAGGAACAAGAACTAGTGGTCAAAGAACTTGAGGCTTTGCATCAACTGGGATTTATTTCCTTGAGTAAAGAGGAAAGGGAAAAAACCTTACTTTCTTATAAGGAAGATGCCTCAGAAGACAAGAAGAAGTTTTACGAACTCGTTAGATCCAATACCATTTTTGGTTTTACCACAGTAAAAGAAGTTATGGTGGATTATCGGGGCTACCAGGTGGCTCCTGGTTTTTACCAAGGTTGCGCAGATGTTCCTTCCCTCACCTCCTAACGGTCGACTATGTTACAAGATTCAAAACAAAATAGGACCTACGATGCCATTGTTATCGGCTCAGGAGCTTCTGGAGGTTGGGCTGCCAAAGAACTCACCGAAAAAGGTTTAAAAACCCTAGTATTGGAGCGCGGACGTATGGTTCGCCATATCGAAGATTACCCTACTGCCTCCAAGGCTCCTTGGGAATTTGAGTTTCGCGGCGCTGTACCGGTAGATAAGCGCTCCGGATTAGGGGCTGCTACTTGGAAAAGAGAGGAGACCATGCACTGGGCTTTGGCGGAGGACGAACAGCCTTACATTGAAGAAAAGCCCTTCCGCTGGTTTAGGGGGTACCACGTAGGAGGCAAATCTCTTCTCTGGGCGCGGGGGACCCAAAGGTGGTCCGACTTTGATTTTGAAGGGCCTGCCCGAGATGGATACGCTGTAGATTGGCCCATACGCTACAAGGACCTAGAGCCATGGTATACCTACGTAGAAACCTTCGTTGGATTTGCAGGCAATAGAGACGGCTTGGATGTACTTCCCGATCAAGTCGTGCAGCCTGGCTTTGAATTGAGTTGCCTGGAGAAATATTATAAAGAGAAGCTTGCCGAAATGTATGGCTCCCAGCGCCACCTGGTGCAGGGTCGCTGTGCCCACCTCACCGATCCCCAACAGATTCACCGAGACCAAGGAAGGTCCAAATGCCAAAATCAAAACATGTGTAATCGTGGCTGTATCTATGGAGGGTATTTTTCTGCCAATGCTTCTACTCTTCCTTGGGCAGAGAAGACGGGCAACTTGACGCTTCGTCCCGATTCGGTGGTAGAATCTGTCCTATATGATGAACAGAAAGGAAAAGCCATAGGAGTGAGAGTCATTGATCGGCTGACCAAAGAGTCGATAGAGTTTTATGCCAAAGTCATATTTCTCAATGCCTCCACCCTGAATTCCAATGCCATTTTACTCAACTCTACTTCTTCTCGTTTCCCCAATGGCCTTGGCAATGACAATGGACTAATGGGGAAGTTCATTACTTGCCACAATTATCGGGGCAAGGGATATGCCACCTTTGAGGGATTTATGGACAAAGCAAATCTTGGAAGAAATCCAGGACATGCCTATGTGCCTCGATTCCGCAACGTGTACCGACAGGAGACGGACTTCCTGCGCGGCTATGCGATTGGGATGTCGGCCAGCAGGCAGTTGGAAGGAAATGAGGATCTGATTGGGGATGCTTTGCGGGAAAAATTACTTCGGCCAGGTTATGGACTTTGGAGCATGGCAGCCTGGATGCAGGGGGAGATGGTACCCGAAGAATCCAATCACTTAAGACTCAGCAAAGAAGAAAAAGACA
Organism: Algoriphagus sp.; assembly: GCA_021298245.1. Lineage (GTDB taxonomy): Bacteria > Bacteroidota > Bacteroidia > Cytophagales > Cyclobacteriaceae > Algoriphagus. The sequence goes on from JAJTDZ010000029.1 coordinate 2,150, forward strand.
AATACGGTATTCCCAAACTCATTCTTTCTGTAGAATGGAAAGAAAATGACGATAAAATGACTCGTGATTTTGTAGAACAACAAACCGAAATGTACAGCCGAATGGGATTTAAGGATATCAAGGTGGAAGATACTGCAGCTCCTCCTGGATCAGATATTCATGAAATGGGGGGAGTTCGCATGGGTAAGGATCCCAAAACTTCCTTGCTCAATTCCTTTAATCAATTGCATGCCTGCAACAATGTTTTTGTGACAGACGGAGCCTGCATGACCAGCGCAAGCACCCAAAATCCAACCTTGACCTTTATGACCATTACCGCCAGAGCAGCCAATCATGCCGTGGAGGAATTAAACAAACGCAATCTGTAACTAAGAAATCATCCAAGATTTTTGAAACAATTGTACCCAAAAACCTATGAAAAAATTCATTTTACTATTCGTATTTAGTTTGCCTTTCTTCTTCTTTACAGGAGAAGCCAGGGCCCAAAAAAAGGGAGATGCTCTCTTTCAAGCACCCTTGGGAATTGCGGCTTACACCTTTCGCAATCAGTGGAAAAATGGGGTTCCCCAAACCCTAGATATCATTCAAAAATTAGGTTTTGTATCCTATGAAGGAGGGGTGCCTCAAGGAGTAAGCCCTGAGGAATTTGTAAGGATGTTGTCCGATCGAGGAATATCCATGCCTTCTACAGGAACTGGATTCGAACAATTAGAGGCTAATCCTCAGGCCGTTGCAGAATACGCCAAAGCCTTGGGGGTGAAGTACGTCATGTGTGCTTGGATCCCTCATGCTAGGGGGCAGTTTTCCAAATCAGATGCCGATCGTGCCATCAAGGTCTTCAATGCAGGGGGAAAGGTGTTAAAGGAAAATGGAATTACCTTCAAGTACCATGTGCATGGCTATGAATTTCAGCCTTATGGCAATGGCACCTTATTTGATTACTTGGTTGAGAATACTGACCCCAACTACGTGTCTTTGCAGATGGACGTCATGTGGACGCATTTTGGGGGAGGGGATCCCGCTGGACTATTGAAAAAATACGGCAAGCGTTGGGTGTCTTTACACCTTAAGGATTTTAGAAAAGGTGCTCCCAAGGACATGACCGGCTTAACAGGACCAGAAAATGACGTGCATTTGGGTCAAGGGGAACTTGATTTCCCATCTATCTTGCGAGAAGCCAATAAAATTGGGATCACCCACATGTTTATTGAAGACGAAAGCGAACACGAGCTAGAGGCTTTGCCCAAAAGCATAGCCTATTTAAAAAGCCTTCGCTACAAGTAGTTCAATAAATTTGGGTAATTCCAAGTAGTTGAGTAACGTGTGGGTAGATGAGGAAAAAAAACGTTGATCCTAATGGATAGCGTTTTTATAAATCTCCTTCTATTTTTACCTAACACCTTACTATTAACAGAACTTAACACCTTTTAAGAGAGGCCATTTATTTTCATTTACTTCTTTTGTGAAGTAAAACTATAACCACTATGAGATTATATCTTCAACCCCTATTCATCCTTACCTTTTTGGGTTTTGGGATTCATCAGGCTTTTTCTCAGGGATTTACAGGAAGAGCCTATTACAAGTCTTCTTCCAAAATCTCCATTTCCTTAGATTCTACCAAAATGGCTCCAGAGCAAATGGCTCAAATCCAATCGGCACTCAAAAAGCAAATGGAAAGAAACTACATTCTTTCCTTTACCCCCACGGAGTCCATTTGGAAGCAGGAAGAAAGTTTGGGCGGTGGCCCCGCCACTGCTTCTGCAGGTGGGGCAGTATTTATGGTCGCTTCCAGTGGAGAAGGGTCCACACTTTATAAAGACGCTGCTGGCAATTACCTCCAAGAACAAGAAATGATGGGCAAGGAATACTTGATTAAGGATAAGGCCGAACCTTTCGAATGGGAGCTTTCTGAAGAAACGAAAAAAATAGGAAATTACACCGCTCAAAAGGCGAGCTTCACCAAAATTGTCGATTCAAGACGTTTTTCTACGGGGATGACAGAAATGGAGAATGTAAAGGATACGCTACAAGTGACGGTATGGTTTACCCCAGAAATCCCAGTATCCCATGGGCCAGAATATTACTTTGGCCTTCCTGGTTTGATTTTGGAGGTTCAAAATCAAGGAAGAACACTCATTTGTGAAAAAATTGAATTGAATCCTTCCGCTGATCCGGTGGTTATCGAGCGTCCATCTAAAGGAAAACCAATGACCCAAGCCGAGTTTCAAGTAGTTCAGGAAGAAGGAATGAAGCAAATGATGAACCGCTACCAAGGAAAGCCAGGTGATGGAACCAACGTAACCATACGAATTGGAAACTAGCCTTGACCCATTCTTTCCACCCTTTTTTTCATGACAGGATTTAAAAAAATCCTTCTGCTAGTTGTCTTTTGCTGTCTAGCTGGCAGCAATTTTGCCCAAACCAAACCCTTGACAGGTCTGGTATTGGATAGTCTTAACCGACCCATTGCCTATGCCAATGTGGTGGCTATCAACCAAAGTACCCAAAAGATTGGCGCATTTGGCATCAGCAATGAGGAAGGAAGGTTTAAAATCACCCTAGCGACTGGATCTACATTTTTGCTCCGCGTTTCTTTTGTGGGCTACAGGCAGTTTGAGCAACTTGTCTCCGAATGGGATGAGGAAAAGCCACTTGTCGTACGACTCCAAGCAAGCGATACCGAATTGGGACTAGTAGAAGTGGTGTCCGAAATGCCCGTGACCATGAAAGGGGATACGCTTACCTACAAAACCGAGGCATTCACTACGGGCACAGAGCGCAAGCTAGAAGATGTCTTGGAAAAACTCCCGGGATTTCAAGTGGATGAAAATGGAGGCGTGAAGGTACAAGGTAAAAATGTAGATAAGGTTCTTGTGGATGGCAAACCCTTTTTTGATGGAGACACCAAGTTGGCTACTAAAAATCTTCCCGCCAATGCCGTAGACCGAGTGCAAGTGCTGAAGAATTTCAATGAAATTGCGCCCATTCGGGGGATGGACACCAACGAGACGCTGGCGCTCAACATTGAACTCAAGGAGGGGAAGAAAAACATGGTCTTTGGAGACTTGACTGCTGGAATAGGACCTCAAAAACGGTATTTGGCCCATGCCAATACCTTTTACTATGCGCCCAAACTGAACCTCAACCTGATCGGAGGAAGCAACAATGTAGGAGAGCAGCCCTTTACCCTGCAGGATTATTTCCGTTTTAGCGGGGGCATGTCGGCCTTAGCGTCCCGTGCCGGCTCTCGGGTACAGATGAATGGGGAGGATTTGGGAATTCCAATGGCTACCCGCTCCAATGCCAATTCCCTTGAGACCAACTTAGCAGCCTTCAACCTCAATTATTCCCCATCCTCCAAGTGGAGGCATACGGGCTTTGTCATCGGTTCCACGTCAAACAACGGCTTGGGAAGTTCTTCCCTGCGCACCTACTTGAATACCGGACAAAACAACAAGGAAGAACTCTTATCCTCCTCTTCGGTAGAGAATAAATCTGGTTTGGCCAAGTATGCCATTACCTACACTCCGAAAGAAGAGACCTACCTAAAATACAGCTTTTTCGGGAAGCTTTCCGAGATTCAGAATGGAAACCTGCTCAATTCTAGTTTTGGAACTTTTACCCAAAACATCAATACGCTGTCCTCACGCAATCCCTATACCCTGCAGCAAAAGCTGGAGTGGTACCACGCTCCCAGTGAAGAGCAGGTGTTTAGTTTGGAAATGAACTGGGAAAGGAAGTTTTCAGATCCATTTCTGGACCTTACCTCATCCGTCAAGCCACTCGTAGGATTGTATGCGATTCCTAATGCAGAAAGCTACCGTCTCCTTCAAAATCAGGAACTGCATACCGGTACCTTGGAAGGGGTATTTAACTACTATTTCATTCTTAACCCTACCAATCACCTGAATTGGTCTGTAGGTATGCAGCAGCTCAATCAGGATTTTGTGTCTGGACTAAGTCAAATGGGTTCCAGCCAGCGTTTTGATGCGTTTGTGAACGACAACGAATTTGATTTCCAAGACATCTATCTCGGTATGAGTTGGAAAACCAAATGGAAGGATTGGGTACTTAGCCCATCTGCTAACCTCCACCGCTACCAATGGACTGATGTGCAGCAGGGGGAGCGGCTGGTAAAAGACCGTTTGTTGGTGTTGCCGGCCATGTATACGAAGTGGAATATTACCTCCAATCGTACCTTGACCTACCGCTGGGGTGCAGAGGCCAATTTCATGGATGTTCAAAAGTTAGCTCAAGGCTTACTTCTGCAAGATTACAATGCCTTGTTTCGAGGAAATCGAGCTCTAGACAATGGCATTTTCAATACCCATACGCTTTCCTACACGCATTTTGACATGTTTTCCGGCTTGATGGTCTTTGGGAATGTCAACTACCAACGGAAGCGGAACGACTTGGTGACGACGACTGATTTCATTGGAATCAACCGCTTATTTTCGGTGCTCAATGTAGAGCCAGTGAATAAGACCTTGAATGGAGATGTTCGGGTAGACAAATCCTTCAACAAGATGAAATTCGAGTTAGGAGGAAATTGGAATGCTTTCCAGACCAATTTGTTTTTGGATGATCAGCTCACCCAGAACGAGCAGTTTTCTCAAACCTACGATACCAAGTTGACCAGCACCTTCTTCAAGGTATTGGAAGCGAAGTTCGGATACTCTTTCACCGCAAACCAATACGTATCGGGAAGAATCGACAATACCTTTACCACGCATAGCCCCAAATTAGAAATAGACTTGGATGTGGTAAAAGGGGTCAAATTAGTAGCAGATTACACCTACACAGCCTATCTGAATCAAGCGATGGGTACTCGAAGTGATTTTGACTTCTTGAATGCATATTTAAGTTATCAGAAAGAAAAAAGTCCTTGGGAGGTCAAACTTTCTGTGTGGAATATCGCTGATACTCGAGCCATCCGTAGGGATAGCTTCAGCGAAAGTGTAGTGAGTACCTTCTCTTACTTGGTGCAGCCTCGCTATGCGCTGCTTACCTTCAAATACGACCTCTGATTTCAGTCCTCCTTTTTTATGGAGTATAAAAATTTTACAAAAAAATCCCCCCAACGCTTGGGGGGATTTTGCTTAGTTGAAGCTTTTTAAAATTTAGATAGCAGCGACTAGTTTTACATCTAATTTCACCTCGTCGTAAATCATTTTATCTGCAAGGTCTTCGAAGTAGCTTCCCGAACGGTACTTGATATCAAACTTGGTACGGTCAAAGGTAATTTTTCCGCTTGCTGTTAGTTTTTTCCCAGCTACCGTAACGGTGGCAGGAAAAGAAATCTTTTGAGTAATTCCTTTGATGGTCAAGTTGCCGGTGATGGTGTAATCTTTACGGTTACTGGTCTTTGCCTCAGTAATGGTAAAGGTGGAGCTATTGAATTTTGCAACTGAGAAAAAGTCATCCGACTTCAAATGTCCAGTCAGGTTTCCCTTGGATTTGGCATCTGTAAGATCCTCTACCGTCAGGTTTACCATATCCATTTCGAAAGAACCGCCAATGATTTTTCCTCCAGAATAATTCAAAGAAGCATTTTTGAGCGGTACGTATCCCCAATGCGTACCGGTTACTTTAGAAGCTTCCCATCGCACTTGACTTTCAGTGATGTTGACAGATGCTGGCGCCGAAATATGAGCTGCCATAAAAACGGTACTAAGTCCTAAGACTAGAGCAGTTAGTAATTTCATGTGGTGAATGGATTGATGTTGTGAATAAAAGGTTGGAATAAGTTTGTTTTCAAAGTTTGAAATAAACGGGGAATTGAACAAAGAGTTTTACATGAATTGAAAAAAATAAGGGTAGAATAGACTCCTTACTTAGAAATTAAAAATCATTTTACGTTCTTTTCCTGAAATTTAAAAAAATATATCCCATGAAAAATATCATCTGGATTCTCTTCTTTTTTCCTGTGCTGGCTTTTGCGCAAGGGCATGAAGCTAATTTGAGAACGCTGTACACGACCGAGCTTAAAGAAGGACATACTTACGAAAACCTCAGGACCCTTTGTAAAGAAATAGGAAATCGATTAGCTGGGTCTCCTGGAGCTGCTGCTGCCGTAGAATGGACCAAGCAGGTGATGGAAAGTTATGGCTTTGACACGGTGTACTTGCAACCGGTCATGGTACCGCATTGGGAGCGAGGAGGAAAGGATATAGCTAGAATTATTGACTCCAAGACCCAGGGAACGGTTGATTTGTCTGCCTTGGCTTTGGGAAATACGCAAGGCACAGGCCCCAGTGGATTGCTAGGACAGGTGATAGAGGTAAAGGGCTTGGCTGAGTTGCAGGCTTTAGGAAACCAAGTAAAAGGAAAGATTGTGTTTTTCAATGGACCCATGGATCCAAGTAAAATCGATGCTTTTGAGGCGTATTCAGGTGCTGTGGGCCAACGTAGTTCTGGAGCTGCTGCCGCTGCCAAGTGGGGAGCCTTAGCCATTTTGGTAAGATCCATGAGCAATCGTGTGGATGACTTTCCTCATACTGGAAACCAGCGTTATGATCCAGAGTACGCCGCCATCCCCGCATTGGCCATCAGCACCCAAGATGCAAATCTTCTCAGCAAGCTACTTGCTCAGCAACCTGATTTAAGCGTATACCTAGAGTCTCATGGGGAAATGAAAGCAGAAAAATTATCGTACAACGTGATTGGTGAGCTAAGGGGATCGGAGCACCCAGAGGAAATCATTGCTGTCGGAGGACATTTAGATTCTTGGGACGTAGGGGAAGGTGCTCACGACGATGGAGCAGGCTGTATGCAGGCCATAGAAGTATTGAGGTTGTACAAGCACTTAGGTTGGAAACCTAAACGAACCCTCAGAGCGGTCATGTGGATGAATGAGGAAAACGGACTTCGTGGAGGACAAGAATATGCTCGTGTGGCCAAGGAAAATGGAGAAAAACACATCGCAGCGATTGAGTCTGATTCTGGAGGATTTTTACCCATAGGATTTTCCTCCACGGGTACAGATGCGCAGCGTAGCAAACTTTCTTCTTGGGCTGAGTTATTGCGACCCTACCAATTGTGGAATCTCCAGAAGCCAGGAGGAGGAGCTGATATTGGACCCCTCCGGGATCAGGGTACCTTCTTGATCGGACTATTGCCAGATTCTCAAAAGTACTTTATCTACCACCATACCGAAGCAGATGTGTTTGAAGCAGTGGATCAAAGGGAATTGGAATTAGGGGCGGCAGCTATGGCTGCTTTGGTCTATCTTATCGATCGGGAGGGGATGTGATAGGATCAGCAGTTGGAAAAGCAATAAGGGATTTCGTCTAAGAAATCCCTTATTTATCAGGATTACTCCTGATTTAAGTCAATATGGAGGTTCAAAATTGTGGGTATTATTGGGAACATAGACCCTAATTCCTATGAACACTCCTAGATTTCCCAAAGCGCTACTGCTTCAGGCATGTATGCGCAAGCAAGATCAACTCATTTCAGATTTTGAGCTTGAAATTTCCCATCTCAAAGAGGCCATTACCCAGAGTGAGGAGTCTCCTAGCCAGGAAGAAGAAAGAGCTTCTTCTCAAAACGAATTACTGGTTCGGCTGGAGCACGAAGTGCATTTTTTAAAAAATGAACGAAATGTTTTGGAACTTTTGGAAGTGGAAAAAGTATGTGATCATGTAGAATTGGGGGCAGTGGTGGTTACTGACCAGCAGGTATTTTTTATTTCTACTTCTGTAGATGTAGCAAATATAGAAGGATTGACATTTTTTGGGATTTCGACCAAAGCACCCATCTATTCAGTGATGAAGGATAAGCGCGCCTTGGACACCTTTGACTATGCAGGTGTGAAGTACCGTATATTGGAGCTATATTGAAGCGCACCCAAGCAGCTTGCCGCACGATCAGATGTGTTATTGAAGGTCCTAGAAAATATTTTTTACTCCCTTTTTACTCCCTAATTTTTCATGAGCTTGGGTTCCTAGAAAAAAAATAATCCCAAGGATAAAAATTTCCTGAAAGCAAAAAATCTTATTTTTTTATGATTGATTATCAGGTAATTAGAAAGATCTCTAAGAAAACTTTTGGGAAGGGTAAAATTTTTAAAACGCTAGGATAGAAAAAATTTATTCCTCCATTCATGTAAAAATTGGCCTTAAAACACCATAAACGAAAGATTCTTCAAAAAAAGTTAAAAGCCCCTCTTGTTTTTTGAATTTAAAATATGATATCTTTAAAACTCGATTTATTCTGGAAACCATTTAACCTTATTCAAAGTCAATTAAAAAACACATTATGAGAAAGTTATTCGCTTTGTTCATGCTTGCAGGTATCCTACTCGTTCCTGCGTTCGCAAACGCTCAAACTCCTCCTGCAGATCCTGCAGCTAAGACCGAGGAATCTTCTACCGCAGTTGACGACGATATCGTCGCTGAGGAGCAGAGCTTCCACCAAATTATCAAGGACAAATTTATTGAAGGAGACCCTTTGTACATGACTCCAGTATTGCTTTGCTTGATTATAGGTCTTGCCATTGCATTAGAAAGAATTATCACTCTCAATCTTGCTACAACCAATACCAAGAAATTGTTATTGAAAGTGGAAGAGGCTCTTGCTTCAGGTGGTGTTGAAGCTGCTAAAGAAATCACTAGAGACACTAAAGGTCCAGTAGCTTCCATCTTCACCCAAGGCTTGATGCGCTATGCTGAAGGCATTGATATGGTTGAAAAATCTATCGTTTCTTACGGATCCGTAGAAATGGGTCGTTTAGAAAAAGGTTTGATTTGGATCTCCCTATTCATCGCTCTAGCACCAATGCTTGGATTCTTCGGTACGGTAGTCGGAATGATTTTCGCCTTCGATACGATCGAAGCTGCTGGTGATATCTCTCCATCCATTGTGGCAGGTGGTATTAAAATCGCTCTTTTGACCACTGTAGCTGGTTTGATTGCTGCGATGATTCTTCAATTGTTCTATAATTACCTTGTGTCTAAAATCGACTCTTTGGTAAACGACATGGAAGATGCCTCCATTTCTTTGGTGGATATTTTGGTGAAGCATAAATTGACTGGAAAGTAATTTTCAGACTGTTTCTTTGCTCAACCCAATAAATTTATAAATCACAGAAATTATGGATGTTAATAGTAGTCAAGAAATAAACATATTTGATATTATGCTTTGGTTCACCTATGCATTGGTGATACTCGGAGTAATTTTATCCATAGCGTTGCCATTGATCAAACTTCTAATCGATAATCCCAAAGGATTATTAAAGACGCTAGGAGGCATTTTCTTCATGGGCATACTTCTTTCAATTTGCATTGGATTATCTAGTGACGAGGTATTACCAAAGTTTGAAGGAGACCCTTTTAATTTGACACCTGGAATGTCTCGTACCATTGGAGGAATGTTAATTATGACATACGTGTTGTCGATAGGAACAATTCTTTCTATAGTGGTTACTGAACTTTCGAAAGCTTTTAAATAAAATGGCTAGAAGTAAAAATAGAATGAGTAATGAAATCAATGCGGGATCTATGGCGGATATCGCCTTCCTGTTGTTGATCTTCTTTCTCGTGACCACCACCATTGCTTCGGACAAGGGGATTCTAAATTTCCTTCCTCCCAAGCAAGATCCAAATGTACCTCCTCCTGACATCCAAAAGAATGAAAGAAATATCTTTAATGTCTTGATTAATGCAAACAACGATTTGCTTGTAGAGGGAGAATACAGGAGGAAAGCTGAAGGTCTTGATGAGGAGTTTAAAGCCTTCATTTTGAACTTTGGTGCTCCCGATGAGGAGGCTGCTGCCTTGTTCAATTCCCTTCCTGCGGAATTAAAAGCAGAGGCTCAAAAGAGATCCAATTCCTCTGACCATCCTGGGGAAGCTGTAATTTCTATCAAGACCAATAGAGGTACCAGTTATGCTGTATTCCTAGAGGTATTCGACTTGGCTAAAAAAGCCTACTTTGAAATTTATGGTAAAAGAGTCGGATTATCCGCTGAAGAATACCGAGCCTTAACCGGTGATGATGAAGCTTCAAAAGCACTTCAAGATAAAGGTAAGGAAGGGATTCCAATGGCGATCTCTATTGCAGAACCTGATAAGATAGGAGGAAATTGATATGGCAAAGTTTAAAAAAGAAAGAAAAGGACAAGAGCAAATCAATACCTCTGCGCTTCCCGATATCATTTTCATGCTTCTTTTCTTCTTCATGGTAACTACCGTGTTGAGAGAGCAAGACATCTTGGTGGAACAAAAAATTCCCCAGTCAACTCAGTTGCAAAAACTTCAGAACAAAACCTTGATCTCTTACATTTTCATAGGAAAGCCGAAGAATACAGGGTTGTATGGTTCTGAACCTCGTGTTCAAGCCAATGATGTTTTGATCGGTACTGGGGAAATTGTACAGTGGGTCAACCAAGAGAGAGATAAGCTCGCAGAAGCCGATCGCGGTTCCATTACCATTTCCATGAAGGTAGATAAGGACGTAAAAATGGGTCCTATTTCTGATGTGCAAACAGAACTTAGAAATGCCGATGCACGAAAAGTACTGTATGCTTCTATCGGAAAGATTTACGAAGATTAATTCTCTTTATGTGTATATTGAAAGCCATACGCTCAAGCGTATGGCTTTTTTATTGAAAAAAAAATGAAACCACCCCTTTCTTCTTCCAAAAAAGTCCAAGGTGCATGGGCCATGTACGACTGGGCAAATTCCGTCTATAGCTTAGTCATTACCTCTGCCATCTTTCCTGTGTATTACAACGCCGTTACTCAAGGCCTTGATGGTTCGGATAAGGTCTCTTTTTTTGGATGGGAGGTTATAAATACAGTCTTGTATTCTTATTCTATTTCGTTTTCTTTTCTGGTGATTGCTTTGCTAGCCCCCTTACTTTCCGGTATTGCGGATGCTTCTGGCAATAAATTGAACTTCATGAAGTTCTTTGTTTACCTAGGTTCTTTATCTTGTATTTCCCTATTTTTTTTCACTGGAGAGAATCTTGAATTTGGGATAATCTGTAGTGTGCTTGCAAGTATTGGATTTTCAGGAAGTATCGTGTTTTACAATTCCTATTTGCCTGAAATAGCTAAAGAAGGAGAATTTGATATGCTCAGTGCCAAAGGCTTTGCCTTAGGTTACATTGGAAGTGTGATTCTATTGATATTTAATTTGGTAACCATTCAATTTCCAGAATCTTTCGGAATGCCGACAGGAAGTTTTGCTCCTCGGTTTTCTTTCCTTGTAACAGGTCTTTGGTGGATCGGTTTTTCCCAGATACCTTTCCGAATTCTCCCCAACAATCCCTATAAAAAATCCATTTCTTCAGATTACCTCTGGAAGGGATATCGGGAAGTGTCTCTTGTCTTTCGAGAACTTCGTTCCATGCCGGTGGCCAACCGATTTCTCGCTTCTTTTTTCTTTTATTCCATGGGAGTGCAGACGGTGATGTACTTAGCTGCATCTTTTGGTGAGAAAGAATTGAAAATGCCAGCAGAGGAATTGATTCTTACCGTGTTAATCATTCAGTTAGTAGCTATAGGAGGTAGCTTTCTTTTCGCATTTATCTCCAAGCGGATTGGCAACAAAAATAGTTTGGTTATCATGGTGTTTATTTGGATGGGGATTTGTGTGGCGGCATATTTCGTGCATTCCGTGTACCAGTTTTATGCCCTAGCCTTTGTGGTAGGCATGGTGATGGGTGGAATTCAGTCTCTGTCCCGGTCTACCTATGCCAAACTAATTCCTACCACTACCACAGATCATGCTTCCTTCTTTAGCTTTTTTGACCTTACAGAAAAAGTAGCAGTGGTCTTGGGGACTGCCAGCTATGGATTTATTGAACAGGAAACTGGAAGCATGCGGAACTCAGCTTTATTCATGGCCGTCTTTTTTGTTATTGGAGTCTTTTTTCTAGCCAGATTGACACTGTCCAAGAACGGACCGACTCCTGAAATTGCCTAGAGGATGCAAAAGATCCTGTCTGCATCGGAGATTGCCAATCTGGATCAAATCCATCTGATCAGGAAAGGGTTTGCCAACCATGCGTTTATGGAGTTGGTAGCCCAAAGGTTTGTGGATTGGTTTCAAACCCAGGGATATTCTTTCGAGACCAAGATTTTGGTCTGTGTCGGTGCAGGTAATAATGGAGGGGATGGACTTGCCATCGCTCGAATTCTGTTCACTTTGGGCTACCCCATTGAGGTGGCAACTTGTTTTTATCCAGGGGCAACATTATCCCCTGACTGCCAACAAAATCTTTCCCTGCTGCCTTCTCAAATTCATTGCCGTACCCTTGAAAACGCTATTCTGCCAAATGAAGGAATCCTGATTGATGCCTATTTGGGAATTGGCTGCTCTGGTCCTCTTAGAGAAGAGGCCAAACAGCGAATCCAAACCATGAATTCCTTTGCAGGGACAATTATAGCACTTGATCTTCCGAGCGGTTTGCCTGCGGATTCAATTCTTTTTGGAGGAGCAGTGAAAGCAGACCTGACGGTAACCTTGGGTTTTCCTAAATTATCCCTGCTTCTTCCTGAACATGCCGAATTCATAGGCGAACTGGTAGTGCTAGATATTGGATTTGTCGCGGAGGAATTCCATGATTTCTCAGGTCAAACCTATTTCTTGGAAGAGAGAGATGTTCTTCCATTGCATCGAAAGTTCCACCGTTTTGCACACAAAGGAGATTTGGGGAAGGTACTTTTGGTGGTAGGCAGCAAAGGGAAAATGGGTGCCGCAGTATTGTCCGCCAAAGCTGCCTTTCGTACGGGATCTGGGCTGGTGACTTGTTTGATTCCTGAGGAGGAGCGTGGTTCCCTGTCTACGGTACCAGAGGCCATGTGTGTTTTTGACGAGAATCAGGATTTTTCCGGTTACAATGCGATTGGCATAGGGCCTGGTTTGGGCCTAGAACAAGGTGAAACGCTGAAGAGGATACTTTCCACTATTCAAAAGCCTGTCGTATTGGATGCGGATGCACTGAATTGCTTAGCGCAGGATCCAAGTATCTGGAAGCTGATTCCGAAAGGAAGTATTCTGACGCCACACTTGAAAGAGTTTGACCGCTTGTTTGGGCATTCTCAGGACCAATTGGAGCGAATGGCTAAGGCAAAAGCCTGTTGCCTCAAGTATGCCCTAAATCTTGTGCTAAAAGGGGCAAATACGCTATGCAGTCTTTCTGACGGTCGGCAGGTATTCAACTCCTCTGGAAGTAAGTATATGGCTACAGCTGGCATGGGTGATGTGCTGACTGGAATGCTCACCTCTTTCCTAGGGCAAGGTTATTCCCCAGAAAATGCAGTTCTTTGCGGGGTCTTTCACCATGGATTGGCAGGGGAGCTTGCTGGAAAAAAATACCTTCGGGGATTGATGGCTCTTGATTTGATTGAAGCTATTCCACAAACTTATCTTCGCATCGGCCTAGACTAGTTACATCTCCTTCTATTCCCACTTTATTTGCACCTTATTTCCCAGTATTTCCATTTCCAAATCTTCAATGAAACAAGAGAAAGCCTTACTCTGGACCTTGGCAGCCATTAATTTTATCCACATTGTGGATTTTATGATTTTGATGCCTCTGGGTCCCCAGTTGATGCGCTTGTTTGATATCAGCCCCAGTCAGTTTGGGTTTTTGGTGTCCTCCTATACCTTTAGCGCAGGAGTATCTAGCTTTTTTGGAGCCTTTGTGCTGGATAGATTTGATAGAAAGAAAATTTTGCTTTGGGTCTATGTGGGTTTTACCCTAGGGACCCTAGGTTGTGCCCTTTCCCCCAATTATCCCATATTGCTCTTGGCAAGAGTGGTATCCGGAATTTTTGGAGGGCTTACTTCTGCTTTGATCTTGGCAATTATTGGAGATGTGGTGCCCCACGAGCGTAGAGGAAGTGCCATGGGATTGGTGATGTCTGCCTTTTCCTTTGCTTCGGTGATGGGAGTCCCTTTGGGGCTTTTCTTAGCAAGCTTATCCAATTGGCATTTGCCTTTTTATATCTTGTCGATCTTGTCTGTGTTCAGTTTGGGAATGATTGTAAAAAGCGTGCCCTCAATTACAGGTCATCTCAACGGCAACCAAGCCCGCCCTCGTCCCTTTGATGTAATTTCCAAAGTCACGAGCAATTCCAATCAAATGCGGGCCATCACGCTATCCATCATGATGATGCTGGGACAGTTTATGATTATTCCATTTTTAAGTCCCTACAATGTAGCCAATGTGGGGTTTTCAGAGCTACAACTTACTTACGTATATATAGCAGGGGGAGCATGCACGATTTTTACCTCTCCTTGGGTAGGCAAATTGGCAGATAGGAAAGGGAAGCTGAAGATTTTTACCATTTTCATGCTATTGAATCTTATTCCCATTGCCATCATTACCCACTTGGGAATTACGCCTGTAGGCTTGGTATTATTGGTAACTACCCTGTTTTTTGTTACCTCCAACGGGCGTTATGTGCCCGCAGCAGCCATGATTACGGGTACAGCACAACCAGAAAATCGCGGTAGCTTTTTAAGCTTCAATTCGGCGGTGCAGCAGCTGGCGGCTGGCCTTGCCTCTTTGATTGCAGGGATGATGATTGGGGAAAACGCATTGGGACAACTGACTAATTTTAACTACGTTGGGTATCTTGCCATATTTTTCAGCCTACTCTGCATTCCTTTAGCCAGAAGGATACAGGTGGTCAGTTGAGTACAAAAAAAAGACCCTAGTCACTTGGCCTAGGGTCTTGAAGTAGGTGTTAGAATTTAAAATTCCGCATTTCCCGGTGTCCTAGGAAAAGCAATTACGTCTCGGATATTGCCCATGCCAGTCACAAACTGCACCATGCGCTCAAATCCCAATCCAAATCCTGCATGAGGGGTGGCTCCAAATCTTCGGGTGTCCAAATACCACCACAATTCTTTCTCTGGAATATGCATTTCTTTCATCCGTTGGGTAAGCTTATCCAGCCTCTCTTCTCGCTGGGAGCCCCCGATGATTTCGCCTATGCCAGGAAATAGGATATCCATTGCTGCGACAGTTTTTCCATCCTCGTTTTGACGCATATAAAAGGCCTTGATTTCTTTGGGGTAGTCGGTAAGGATCACTGGCTTCTTGAAATGCTTTTCCACCAAGTAGCGCTCGTGCTCCGATTGAAGGTCAGTTCCCCAAGATTCAATCAAGTAGCTAAACTTCTTCTTTTTGTTGTGGTTGGAGTTGCGAAGGATGTCTATGGCCTCGGTATAGCTTAGTCGAACAAAATCGTTGTTGACCACAAAGTGCAATTTATCGAGTAGCCCCAATTCAGCTCGTTGTTCGGTAGGCTTGCTTTGTTCTTCCTCAGCGGCACGCTGATCAAGGAAGGCAAGGTCTTCGGCGCAGTGCTCCAAGGCATAGCGGATGATGAACTTGAGGAAATCTTCTGCAAGGTTTTGATTGTCTTCTGCATCGTAAAAGGCCATTTCTGGCTCTATCATCCAAAATTCCGCCAAATGCCGGGTGGTGTTTGAATTTTCTGCTCTGAAAGTAGGGCCAAAGGTATAGATTTCTGATAAGGCCATGGCAGCAAGTTCGCCCTCCAGTTGACCCGATACGGTAAGGTTGGTTTCCCTTTCAAAAAAGTCTTTGCTGTAATCTATACTTCCGTCTTCCTTTTTTGGGGGTCGATTAAGGTCTAGGGTGGTTACTTTGAAGGTTTCTCCCGCCCCTTCGGCGTCTGAAGCAGTGATGATGGGGGTATGGATATAGAAAAATCCTTTGGTATGGAAATAGGTATGTACGGCATAAGCCAGGGCATGGCGTACGCGAAAGACTGCTCCAAAGGTATTGGTACGCATGCGCAGGTGGGCAATTTCCCTAAGAAATTCCAAGGAGTGCTTTTTGGGTTGTAGCGGATATTTTTCTGGATCGGCATCGCCCAGCACCTCTATGGAGCGGGCATGAAGTTCCGACTGCTGCCCTGAACCTTGAGATGCCACTACCGTCCCCTGGATTTTCAGGCAGGCTCCTGTGCTACATCTTTTGAGCGTTTCTTCAGCAATCAAGGCCGGGTCCGCGACTACCTGGTAGTTGGTCAGGATGGATCCATCATTGAGGGCAATAAAGGATACGTTTTTGTTGCTACGTTTGGTACGTACCCAGCCCATCAGGGTGATTTCTTGTCCGATTAGGTCCTGCTGGAGGACGTTTTTGATTTTTACCCGTTTGTTGAATGCCATGCGTGAAGGAGTTAAGGAAATAGAATATTTCCTACAGAAATTAGTTGGAATGCAAAAAAACGATTAAATCACCTTTTTATCAAAAAATTGCCGCTTTTTCCTAAATTTGGCTAGGAAGCTTTCTCAATGAATTTGCTTTTTTTATGTCAATTAAGTGATTTCATTCATTTCAATGCAAAAGTTAACCCTTTCTCAGACCCTTTCTCAAAAACTTTCTCCCCAGCAGATCCAGTTTATCAAGCTGCTGCAAGTGCCCACTGCTGAATTGGATGCTAGGATAGAAGAGGAGTTGGAAATCAATCCTGCACTGGAAGAGGGAAAGGAAGAAGCTCCCGAAACCAGTACCGAAGAAGACTACGAGGATCCTTATGCAGAGGAATATGGAGACGACAATGCGGAGGTCAATCTGGACGATTACCTGGATGATGAATATGGGGGCTATAAAATGCAGGGAGATGGAAATTACTCTCCCGATGAGGAAGACCATGAATTCCCCATTTCTTTTCAGACCTCCCTGCATGAGCAATTGATTACCCAATTGAATTTTTTGAAGCTGGACGAAAGACAAAAGCTCATTGGGCTGCAACTCATCGGCAGCATTGAAAACGATGGATACATTCGAAGGGAATTGACCTCCATCATCAATGACCTGGTATTTTCTCAAAACATTGAAACCGACATCGATGAGATGGAGGAAATCTTGCGTAAGGTACAAACCTTTGATCCCGCAGGCATTGCAGCGCGTACCCTTCAGGAATGTTTGATTATCCAATTGGAGCGCAAGGAACATCCCGATGACCCGAGTGTGTTGCATGCCCTTGCGATTGTACAGGATTGCTTTGAAGAATTTACCAAAAAGCACTACCCAAAGATCCAAAAGCGACTTCACCTTAGTGAAGATGAAATCAAGGAAGCGGTGCAAGTGATCACCCGCCTCAATCCCAAACCGGGAGGAGTTGCCGATGGAATGGTACGTACCCAATACGTGATTCCTGATTTTATCTTGAACTCCAACGGTGGAAAATTTGAGATCAGTCTCAATTCCAAAAACGCTCCCGAATTGCGAATTTCTCGTTCCTATGCAGAGCTTTTTGATGCCTACGACAAGAGCGACAAAAAGGATAAAAAGCTGAAAGAAACGGTGTCCTTTGTGAAGCAAAAATTGGATTCTGCCAAATGGTTTATCGATGCGATCAAGCAAAGGCAAAACACCTTATTGAAGACCATGGAGGCAATATTGGAATACCAACACCCTTTTTTTATCGATGGGGACGAGGCGGCGCTTCGCCCCATGATTTTGAAGGATATTGCCGAAAAAATTGATATGGATATTTCCACCGTCTCTAGGGTAGCCAACAGTAAATCTATTCAAACCGAATTTGGAGTATTTCCTTTAAAGTATTTTTTCTCCGAAGGCATTGCTACCGAGAGTGGAGAGGACGTGAGCAATAGGGAGGTGAAATCTGTATTGCAAGGCATGGTAGATGCAGAGGATAAAAAAAGACCTCTTTCCGATGACAAATTGGTAAAGATGCTCAACAAAAAAGGATATACCATTGCTCGTCGTACGGTAGCCAAGTACCGAGAGCAGCTCCAAATCCCCGTGGCTAGACTTAGAAAAAAACTATAGTGTTACGTCCTATTGCCTTAGCACTGACGGTGCTTTTCCAGCCCCTGGTGATGCCCACCTTAGTCTTTGGGACCCTGCTTTTTGCTGTTCCCCAGGCCACCACCCTTCCTGTGGAATTTAAATCTCGCTTGTTTTATGTCATCGTGCTTTCCACCTGGCTTCTTCCCATGGCCCTCATGCTGGGACTACGTTGGGGTGGATGGATCAAGAGCTTGCATTTTGCCGAATTGGCAGAACGCAGGATGCCCTTTGTTTTGGTGGCTTTGGTGTACGTGATGACCACTGCATTCTTTTACCAAAAAACAGAGTTAGATCCCATCCTTTGGCAAGGAATGGCCGTGATGACAGGTACGGTAGTTCTTTTGACTGGAATTACCTTTTTTTGGAAAATGTCGGCTCACCTTACGGGATTGGGAGGACTGCTTGGGGTGATTTGGGTCTTGAGCCATCTCTTTACTTCTTTTACTCCCGTTTACTTACTCTTCGGGGCTTTACTTTTGACCGGCCTTGTAGCATCTTCCCGGCTTTACCTGCATGCCCATAGCCCGCTAGAGATATATGCTGGCCTAGCGATGGGATTTGTTTGTTGCTGGCTAGGATTTATGTGGATTTATTCTTGAGGGCTATGGTGCCGAGTTCCAATTTCTAGGAATAGGGATAAAAAATACACCTCCATGGAAAAATGAAGGTGTGTTGCAATCAAGAATATTTTAGGGTATTAGAACAAGCCTATGGCAAGCCCAAAATTGACTTGGGTGGCCTCGGTGGCGAAAGGACCTCGGTTGGCTTTCCACATGCCGTTGAGGTAGTAGGTAGTCCATACGTAAAAGCCTGGACTGCCGGCTTTCAGGTTGATGCCGTAACGCAGCTTTTCCAATCCATAGTTTTCGGCCTGTTTGATTTTTACATTTCCTGTAGAAGGGGAATCGTAGGAGATTTTGGTATGGGCTCCGTAGAGGAATCCAAGCTTAGCGCCTACACTTACGCGAAAGCTTTTGCTATAGTCTTGTTTGTTGAAGTGGTATTGTAGGTCTACGGGTACCTCTACGTAATTCACTGCAAACGTGTTGGTATTTACGGTAATGGATGTGCCATAGACGCTTTTTACTTCTTTCAAGGTGGAGGAATTGGCTCCTAGGGTACTACTTCTGAAGAGGTTTTTATCTCCGTCAAAAGAAAATTTATTGGCGGAGATTCCTATCCCTGGGCTAAGTACAAACCCTGACTCCTCCCCCAAAATGGGAATGGGAGCCTGGTAATAGGTATTGAAGCTACGGGAACCAATAAACTTCAATTGGAGGTCTGCCGGTCTATTGGTCAGCTGGTTCCATCCAAATTCTATGGTCAGGTCGTTGGGGATATTGGGTCGGCCTCCTATGGGAGTCTTTGGAGAAGGAATTGTATCCTGTGCCTGGGCTCCCCAACCCAATGCAAGAAAAATAAGTACGAGTAATTTTTTCATCAGATGAAGCTTCTTGTTAAATGAGCTGTGGGCAAAAATATAAAATCCACGAGGATTTATCCGCTAATCCCTCTTAATTATTATTAAGGCCTGAAGGGCGCTGTGTAAGGGAGGAGGAATTCTTCGGAGCGGGGTATTGGAGAGAAAAATTTAATGCTTAATTTTGTCTCAGAAAATGGCTTCGTAGCTCAACTGAATAGAGCACCTGATTACGGCTCAGGAGGTTTCAAGTTTGAATCTTGACGAGGTCACTAGCCACCTTAACTTACGTTAGGGTGGTTTTTTTATTCCCTTCACTTTACCCTGAAATAAAAAAAGCAGCCCGAAGGCTGCTTTTAACGTTTAGTGTCCTGCTCCTGCCGCAGGCTTTACTCCGCGCTGCCAGATAAAGAAAATCACGAAGAGCACGATTAGTATGCCTGGGAAAAGGATCATTTTCTGAAGGGTAGCCTGGCCGGCTGCCAATTCCATGGAGTTTCCTGTGAGTCCAGCTCCAGTAGCTACTTTTTTTGCATCGTCTATCCATGCCCCTATGATGGGCTGGAAAATCGCGGTAGAAAACATACCTACCCCACCGATGATGGACATGCCAAGGGCACCCGACGAGGGTACGCGCTGGGCCACTGCGCCTACCATCACGGGCCAGAAGTAACAAACCCCAATGGCAAATATAAAAGCAGCTACATAGGCCATATAGCCACTAACTTCGCTAAATAAAAATATCCCGATGGAAGCAAAAATGGCTCCACCCAGCAAGACACCCGTTTGCCCAAGGGCTTTGACTACAGGTCCTGCAAAGAACCTACCTACTGCCATAACACCAGTGGTGAGAGCTAAAATCAACATTCCTGATGCACCACTCGAACTCAAGACAATGTTTGCCCACTGCTGTGGCCCAAACTCTGAAATTGCAGTGAATGCCATACAAATAAAGAGAAAGAAAAATACTGAGTTAAAAATTGCGAATCCGTAAAGAATTATTGCAACAATTAAAAACCATCCTGTGAGGCTATTCCAAATAAATAGACCAAGTAACATAATTATAGGCAATGTGAACTGAACGCCTATTGAATTCATTAATTTATGAAAATCCTTGTTGAAAATTCCCTCAAAACTTGAAATCACCGAGTTTCCTTCTCCAGTAGTAGGCTTAGGAAAGCTTTTGCCAAAGAACAAGATGGCATAGGCTACTGTTGGGATCATCATAACCCAAACTTGAGCCTGCCAAGTCATCCCTCCATCGGTCATAAATTTGGAAACCAAGCTTCCCAATACGATACCTCCTGGGAACCACATGTGGAAACGGTTAAGCATTTTATTCAGTGTGGTGCCCGAATACATGTCTGCAATCATGGGATTACAGGCAGCCTCGGTACAGCCATTGCCGAAGCCTATCATGAGGGTTGAGATCAAGAGGGTAGTATACCCATCGGCATAAATGGTGGTCAAAATCCCTACGGTGTGGGTAAGGAAGGCGATGCGCATGATATTGGCTGGACCAACGATATGGTAAAATAATCCTCCCAAAATCATGGAAATGGGGAATCCTAAAAACCACATGGAATTGATAAATCCAAGTTCTTCTGCGGTAAGGTTAAATGAAGCACCCAATTGGGGAAGAATACCAGCTC
>JAJTDZ010000071.1 GCA_021298245.1 Algoriphagus sp.
GCTTAAATAACCCATTCTTTAAAGAATATAAAATAAATGTAGGCGTAATTTTTATAATCCTCATATTTTTTACACTTTTTTTGAAAAAAATGCTTTTAATAATCACTTTTTAACTTGTTGCATAGAAGATTAAGGAGTTCGGGAGCTTTTAAATACCTATGACCAAATCCCTTTTCTTGAAAAGCATGTCAAAAACTAGTAATTTTCACGTTAGGCCCTAGACTTATCTTTCTTTCTATGATAGCCCAAACTCCCTCTCCTCCCTACTATGCAGTAATCTTTACCAACCTTCGTAGCGAAATCGAAGAAGGTTATGAAGAGATGGCCCTTGAAATGGTTCTTCTGGCAAAGCTACAACCCGGCTATTTGGGTCACGAAAGTGTACGAGAAGGATTGGGAATTACCATTTCCTACTGGGAAAGTCTAGCAGATATTCACAAGTGGAAATCCCATGCCGATCATATGTTGGCCCAGAAGTATGGACAGGAAAAATGGTATACTAGCTATAAAACTAGAATTGCTCGAGTAGAACGAGATTATGGAATGAATCTCTAATGAAAAAAATCCCTAACCTTTTGATTCCAAAGACTGCTTGAGTTCTTTTACTCTATCTCGCATGGAAAGAGACTCAGGATCCAGATGAAGAGAGGTAGCTTTTAAAAAATCTACCACAGCACCCGAATGATTCGTGGACTTCCCTTCTTCTAAGGTAACGTAGCGCATGGTCGACCAAAGCAAGGTTTTCAATTGGGTCTTGGAGTCATCGGTCAGGTAATATTCTACCAAAATGGTATTGGCATTGTACCACAAGATTCTGCTCATGATCCTAACCCACTCTCCCACCATGGCAGGCCTGATATAACTGATGTTGTGGTTGTATACCACCCATGCTGCTTTATATTCCCGAATCATATCGATGATTTCTAGGCCATAGAGCTTGGGTACTTGGTCCTCCCGTGCATTGAAAAAATAATCGAAGTACTTCGCATTGTTGAGGTGACGAAGGGGATCACAGTCTTGGAAGCGGATCACCACACGGCTTTCGGTCTCCTTGGGGTAATGTTTTTGAGGATCGTAATCAAACATAGGTCAATACTTGTGTGCTCTCCATTAATTTTACCCCAGCATGCTTTAATTCTTCCAGCGCCTTTTCTCCATCTTGAGGACGTAGATTCACCGCCCGAGTGGCATCAAAACCTGAATAAGAATCTATAGACTTATTTTTTCCCTTTTGAAAAATAGCTTCCCAAGATGATGTCTGCAATTGCTCAGAAAATGCTGCTCCCCAGGTCCCTTGAACGCAGTGCACGGGCCAAAGGACCTGAGGCAAGCCATGGAGATCAATGACATCACCTGGGTTTTTGCTCGGATGATTGGCCGCAAAACTCTCGTGATCTTTGGGATGAAAATCTTGGGTAGCCAAAATACGAGAGAATTGGCCCTGAAGCTTCTGAATCACGGGTAGGATACGATCTCCTTCCTTTACGGCTAAGGCTCCTCCAGGAAGGAAATCATTTTGCACATCTACCAGAAGGAGCGCTACTTGGGAATTATTTATCCTCATCTTCAAATTTTTTGGCAGTCAATACCAATTCCATTCGCAAATGGTGAAGGTTTTCTTCCAATCCTACAGGATAGACATGGGGATGGATAAGTCGCTGATGGGTTTTGTCGAAGCTTCCCAACTGCTGGCTAGCTCTAGCCCTAATTTGTTGCAAAGTAGGTAGCTCATATACCAATTCCCCGGCTCTAAAAATGGGTTTGAGCAATTCTTCTTGTTGGTAAAAAGCAGGCATCAACCGCTTTCTTTGCGTTGCATCGTTGGGATCAATGATGATCACCCCTTTGGCTTCTATCTTTTGGCCTTCCAAATAGATCATGTCAGCAACGGCCTTTCCATTGCTAAAGTACCTGCGCACGTTGTGAACACCCGGAATATTGATTTTCATGGACTGCTGGGAAACCTTCACCTTGGGTTCCCAATTTCCTTTTTCGTTTTTGATGGCGGACAGCTTGTATACGGCTCCTAAGGCCGGTTGGTCAAAGGCAGTGACCAATTTGGTGCCTACTCCCCACACGTCTATGGCAGCATCTTGTGATTTTAAGGAAGAAATGATGTACTCGTCCAAATCGTTGGAAGCGTACACCTTGGTAGAAGTAAATCCCGCTTCGTCAAGCATCGCTCTTGCTTGAATAGAAAAATAGGCCAAATCCCCTGAATCAATTCGAATTCCTAGCAAGTCCTTCCCCTTCTCACGAAGTTGCTTTCCTATGGAAATTGCATTTTTGACACCTTCTAAGGTGTCGTAGGTGTCTACCAAATACACACCGTGATTTGGAAAGGCATCTGCATAGGCAGTAAAGGCCTCCAATTCAGAGTCAAAAGAAAGAATCCAACTGTGTGCATGGGTTCCAGAAACAGGAATGCCAAATAACTTGCCCGCCATGACATTGCTGGTAGCCGCACATCCTCCAATGTAGGCTGCGCGACTTGCAGCCAAGCCTCCATCAATTCCTTGCGCCCTTCGCAACCCAAATTCCAGAACCGGAGCTCCTTGCGCCGCAAGGTTAATCCTTGCCGCCTTGGTAGCAATGAGCGTTTGGAAGTTGATCAAGTTGAGCAAGGGGGTTTCTAAAAGCTGGCATTGGATCAAGGTTCCCTTTACCCGTACCATGGGGGCATTTGGAAAAACGACTGTTCCCTCTTCTACCGCATCGATATCGCAGGTAAAGCGAAGATCTTTCAAATACTCTAAAAATGCAGGCGCAAACATGGGACTTTCGTCACTCTGCTTCATCTCTTGCAGGTAATCCAAGTCTGCCTGAGAAAACCTGAAATTTTTGCAGAAATCAATGACATAATCTAGGCCAGCTGCAATAGAAAAACCTCCTTCAAAAGGGTTTTTCCGAAAAAAAAGATTAAAAACGGCCTCTTGCTCTCCTTTACCAGATTTCCAGTAGGCATAGGCCATGGTAAGCTGGTAAAAATCAGTCAACAAGGAAAGATTGTTTTGGTATAAATCTTTGGTGATTTTCATCTAGAAAAATGGATCTACTTGCCCCTGCAATACTACGAACTATTTTAATCGTAAGTTTAATAAAATCCCAACAAGCACCATGGACATGCCCAGGTAAGCCCCAATGGGGTACGTTTCCCCAAATAGGAAATAACCA
Source organism: Algoriphagus sp. (assembly GCA_021298245.1). Classification (GTDB taxonomy): domain Bacteria; phylum Bacteroidota; class Bacteroidia; order Cytophagales; family Cyclobacteriaceae; genus Algoriphagus. Next base: position 3,175 of record JAJTDZ010000071.1, read on the forward strand.
AAAATCAGGGCATAAATCACCCCCAAGTAGCTAATGCTCGAAATTTTTGAAACAGTCCCTGATTGGTAGGCCAAGGTCATAAAATATTGGGCAATTTGTGCACAAATCCCTATCCAAAGGAGAACCATCCAATCCCAACCCAAGGGAGTAATCCAATCAGAGAAAAGAAATGGCGTCGCTATAGGTAGGGTCACTAAGGGAAAATAAAACATAATGACCAAGGGATGTTCTGCCTGTTTTAGTTTACGGATCAAATTGTAGGCTATCCCTGAAGCCAAGGCCGAGACCAATCCCAATAGGGCACTCAGCCCATCTACCCTAGAGTCAACTCCTTGAATAACAATTACTCCAGCAAATGCCAATCCAAAGTACAAGACTTGTATCCCCTTCACTTTTTCTTTCAAAATGAAAATTCCCAAAAGAGTGGTAAAGATGGGCGATAGGTACTGCAGCGTCACGGCGGTGGCCAAAGGAATACGCTGAAGGGTGTAAAAGAATAGAATCAAACTGATCGATCCCACCACTCCCCTGACCAATAAGCTCCCTTTGTTATTTCCTAGCAAGGGAATGTCCTTAGTCCTCAAAAGCAATCCTGTCACCAAGGCACTAAATAAGGAACGAAACCAAATGATTTCGATCGCAGGAATATGAGAAATCCACTTTACGGAGACATTCATCAGGGCAAAAAGTAGTCCTGACAAAAGCATGGAGGTAATGGGATTAAGTCTCAAGCAGAGGTGGGTGTTATTAGTAAAGCCTATCCTACGAAGCTAAGGATAACCTCGTAAAATTGTAGATAAATACCTGCAAAGCAATAAACCTTCTTACCCAAGTAAAGGTTGACAAGAAAATAACTTCCCATGGCCCTAAAAATTGGATCTATTGCACCAGATTTTACCCTGCCTGCTACGACACTTGGCACAATCACCCTTTCCAAAGACCTTGGCGGTAAAGCGCTGATTCTTTATTTCTATCCCAAGGATTTTACTCCGGGATGCACCACGGAGGCATGTGAATTTAGAGATCAATTTGCAGCTTTTAGGGATCTGGACATTCCCGTATTTGGAATTAGCAGAGATAGTTTGGCCACCCACGAAAAATTTAAGCAGAGTCACCGATTGCCTTTTGAACTCCTCTCTGATGCTTCTGGGAAAGTTTGTAAGGCTTACGATGCCTTGATTCCCTTGATCAAAATGCCCAGTCGAGTCACGTACTTGTTGGACCAAGAACATAAGATCGCAGGGGTAAGTGAGGGATTATTTGAAAACAAGGCACATGTGGCAGCCATGTTAAAATTGATTCATGCCTAATTTAAGAGGCAAAGACAAATCCATCTCTCATGGTCACTTTTCTGTCTGCCATCTCGGCTAGTTCCTGATTGTGTGTGACGATCACGAAGGAAAGTTGAAAAGCCTTTCTCAATTCAAAAAACAGATCGTGAAGGCCTTTGGCATTAGCAGTATCTAAGTTGCCACTGGGTTCGTCGGCAAAAAGAATATCAGGCCGATTGATCAATGCCCTAGCTACGGCTACCCGCTGCTGCTCCCCTCCCGACAACTCCGAAGGCCTATGACCTAATCTGGAAGAAATTCCTAAGAGCGCGGCTAGCTCTTCGGCATTCTTTTTTACTTCTTCCTCTTCACTTCCTTTGATAAAACCAGGAATGCAGATATTTTCCATGGCAGTAAACTCTGGCAGAAGGTTGTGAAACTGAAACACAAATCCGATGTGTGAATTTCTAAAAGTAGCAAGGGCATCGCCTTTGAGTTGCAAAAGAGGGCTTGAATCCAAGTACAACTCCCCACGGTCAGGGCGATCCAAGGTACTTAATATATGTAGCAAGGTGCTCTTGCCTGCACCAGAAGCACCCACGATGGAAACGATTTCTCCTTTGGAAATTTCCAGATCTACTCCTTTAAGTACGTCTACATTTCCATAGGATTTATGAATTCCCTTGGCAATCAACATGCTAGAATCATTTGTTTTTTTAAAGGTAAAACAAATCCCTTGAATTAAGGAAAAAAGAGGTTGAAATGCCCAAATCTACCCTATTCTGGTTTGATTTATTGCTTTCATCCGCTTATCTTCGAGCAAAATTTTCAACCAATGAATATTCACGAATATCAGGCCAAAGAGGTATTAAAAGGATACGGAGTACGCATTCAAGAAGGTATCGTTGCAGATTCCCCTGAAGCGGCCCACCAAGCGGCAACCAGACTCCATGCCGAAACGGGTACTTCCTGGTACGTGATAAAAGCACAAATTCATGCTGGAGGAAGAGGCAAGGGTGTAGTGAAGGAAACCGGTTCAAGAGGTGTGGTTTTGGCCAAAAAATTAGAAGAGGTAAAAGATAAAGCTGCTGGAATTTTGGGGGGCACCTTGGTGACGATTCAAACGGGTCCAGAAGGCAAAAAGGTATCCAAAGTATTGGTTGCCGAGGACGTTTATTATCCTGGAGCATCCGAGCCTAAAGAATATTACATGTCCATCCTATTGGATAGAGCCAAAGGAGCCAATGTGATCATGGCCTCTACCGAAGGAGGAATGGATATAGAAGAGGTAGCAGAACACCATCCAGAAAAAATCATTAAAGAGTGGATTGATCCCAAAGTTGGATTGCAAGGTTTTCAAGCCAGGAAAGTTGCCTTTAAATTAGGGCTTAGTGGTACAGCCCATAAGGAGATGGTAAAATTTATCGAAGCGCTGTACCGGGCTTATGTAGCTACAGATTCTTCCCAATTTGAAATCAATCCTGTATTGAAAACTTCAGACGATAAAATTCTGGCAGTTGATGCCAAGGTGAATTTGGATGACAATGCGCTTTACCGTCAACCCAAATTGGCTGAATTGAGAGATTTGGCAGAAGAAGATCCTCTGGAAGTGGAAGCTGGAAACTCTGGCCTCAACTACGTTAAATTAGACGGAAATGTGGGTTGCATGGTGAATGGAGCGGGATTAGCCATGGCTACCATGGACATGATCAAGCTTTCAGGAGGTGAGCCAGCCAATTTCTTGGATGTGGGAGGAGGAGCCAATGCTACAACGGTAGAGGCAGGATTTAGAATAATATTAAAAGATCCCAATGTAAAAGCCATCTTAATCAATGTATTTGGTGGGATTGTCAGGTGTGATAGAATCGCCAACGGCGTGGTAGAAGCATACAAATCAATTGGAGACATCAGAGTACCCATCATCGTACGCTTGCAAGGTACCAATGCGGAAGAAGGGGCAAAAATTATTGACGAATCAGGATTAAAAGTATTTTCTGCCATTACCCTTAAGGAAGCAGCAGAAAGAGTAAAAGCAGCCCTGTAAGGGGAAAATACATGCAGACGTAGTTCAACTGGATAGAATATCGGATTTCGGCTCCGAGGGTTGAGGGTTCGAATCCTTCCGTCTGTACTCCAAAGCTCAAACCTACGTTTGAGCTTTTTTTATTTATAAACTCCCCGCAAAATAAAAAAGCAGGAGAAAATCCCCTGCCCTTTATTTGAAAACTAAACCAACTATTATTTAACTACCACAATAAATTCAAAAATAATACAAATCTCAAAAATTCAAAATGGCAAAGAAAAATTTGAAAAATTTTCTTTTTCCCATTAAATGTCTTTTTTAAATAAAACTTAATCTCCTAGAAGAACTAGCAAGGAAACCAGGGTGGAAAAGAAAATGGTTGAGCAATGCTTCATACAAATTCTTTAGGGCACTAGGGTGACTTTTTCCACTTCTTCTTTAACCAAATGGAAAAATTCATGGTGAATATTGAATTTTTCTTCACCTTCCTTGGGTTGCTTAGCCACATAAGTGCCGTCCTCCTGCATGGTGTAGGCATTGATATTGTCTCTAAGGTTGTAGGAAAGGATGTTCATCAATTGCTTTTCAAGCAGGGGTGATTCTACCTTAAATAGGGATTCCAAACGCTTATCAAAGCTCCTTACCATCATGTCTGCACTTCCAGAATAGGTACGGGTATTTCCCTTGTTGTGGAAGTGATAGATTCTACTG
>JAJTDZ010000072.1 GCA_021298245.1 Algoriphagus sp.
ATCAGCCGCAAGGATATGGATCAGTTTTACATCCACCATGTGCTCCACTCCTTAGGCATAGCCAAGGTGATCGAGTTTCAACCTGGCACCAAAGTTTTGGATATTGGTACGGGTGGCGGATTTCCTGGCATCCCGCTAGCGATCCTATTTCCAGATACCCACTTCCATTTGGTGGATTCCATTGGTAAGAAAATTACCGTCGTCAAAGAAGTTGCCAAGGCCCTCAAATTGACCAATGTCGAAGCGCAGCAGGCGCGCGCAGAATCGCTAGTCCGGAAGTATGATTTTGTGGTAAGCCGGGCAGTCACGCGCATGATCCAATTTTACCCTTGGGTGAAGGGAAAAATTAAAAAGGAGGATATCAATGACTATCCGAATGGCATCCTGTACCTCAAAGGCGGCGACGTAGATGAGGAAATGGAGGAAACAGGCAAGTCCTACGTTTGCTATCACTTAGAAGATTATTTCAAAGAGGAATTTTTTCAAACCAAGAAGGTAGTCTACATGCCTTGGGAGGATAAGAGGTAACACCTGCTTAGTTGAAGGGTGTTGGGCTCATCAGTATCGCTGAAGATTAACCTATTTAGCCTTAAAAACCAGTTCTTGAAAATTTTGAAGCACAAAATCCTAGAAATTTTCTTGTACAATTTCAAAATCAACTCTGTACAATTTCAAAATTAACCTTGTACAATTTCAAAGTTTACCTTGTACAATTTCAAAATTATACGTTCCTTTGTGGTGCATGAACGTAATCAACAGACACATTTACAAGGCAATACGGGAATACCAAACTAAATACCCGATACTTGCTGTAACCGGGCCAAGGCAATCGGGAAAGACCACCTTGCTCAAGACCCTTTTCCCCGATTACCGATATGTCAGTTTGGAGAATCCGGACGCCCGTGACTTCGCACTCAAGGACCCCAATGGATTTCTAGCGGAATACAATGACCAGGTGATCTTCGATGAAGTTCAACAGGCACCTGCCTTGTTTTCTTACCTCCAAACCTTGGTGGACAGCCGCCCCGATCGCATGGGAGGGTTTATTTTGTCTGGCTCTCAAAATTTTCAATTGATGGAGCGCATCACGCAAAGTCTCGCAGGCCGAGTTGCGCTTTTCAAGCTACTTCCCCTAGACATTCAAGAACTAAAGGAAGCTCATTTGCTCGCTGAGGATCCCTTGGACCAATTGCTTCACGGTTTCTATCCGGCACTCTACGACCGAAAAATCGCTCCAGCAGTTTTCTACTCCAATTACGTGCAGACCTATGTGAATCGTGATGTAACAGAGCTGATCGAGGTGAAAGAGTTGCGATTGTTTAAAAATTTTCTAAGCCTATGTGCAGCTCGTGCGGGCCAGCTCTTGAACATGAGTTCCCTCGCAAATGAGGCCGGTATCAGTCAGCCTACGGCAAAATCCTGGCTATCTGCGCTTGAGTCTAGTTACATCACCTTTCAGCTGTATCCGTATCACAAAAATTTTAGCAAACGGGTAGTCAAAACGCCAAAGCTCTATTTCTACGATACTGGACTTTTGGCCTACCTACTGAAAATAAAAACTAGGGAAGCGCTTGTCACGAATCCCGTCAAAGGAGCCTTGTTTGAAAACATGCTAGTGGCGGAATTTCACAAGCAAATGCACCACAGCTATCGCGATGAAAGCCCTTGGTTTTGGAGAGACAATCACGGTGACGAAGTGGATTTGCTGGTAGATCAAGGTGGAAGTCTGCAGGCCTACGAAATTAAAGCCACGGAGACTATCCTTACCGAGAACTTCAAGGGATTGACCAAGTTTGAGCAGCTCTCAGACATGCCTTTGACCGCAAAGGGCTTGATCTATGCAGGCGATCTCAATCAAAAAAGATCCCAAGGGCAGTTGATTTCTTGGAGAGATTTTCCTGGGTTTTAAGGTTAAAACTCCTCAAAGATTTCTCTCCTAAAATGACACTTGATTATTAAATTAGAATTTTAATATCCTGATCTAATTAATCCAGTATAACAAGGCTAAAAGAGTCATCATCTAATGCTCATTCTTTCGTTCTGCTGTATATGATAGGGCTTTTTGAGATTTGACCGTTTTGATAGATGTTCCTTTGACTGAAGCCGTCTTCACCCTCTTGAGTAATTAAGTATTTATAGGCAGCTATCTTTTCATAGTCCATGATAAAAAGGGTGTCTCCAATTAAATGCCATTTACCACTCTTCTCAACTACTTTGTTTTCGCCAGACTCAACATCTTTCCAAAAGACTGTGTCCTTCCTAAATTCTAAATAATGATTATCTAAAAATAATTTTGCGGCATTTTGAATCCCAAATTGCTCACCTAAATCCAACTCCGCCAAAACCTCAGATTGCAAAACACTAGTTATTGGTCCGTGCTTTTCAAGCTTCCACTTACCCAAAAAGAAAGTAGGATCAATGAAAAAAGAAGAGAAAAGAAAAATGTGAAATAAGTTCATGATCATACCTAAAACAATTTACATGCGAAATAAATGTAAAAAAATCTTCCCGCATAGTCAACCTTCCACAACGAGATAATTACCAAAAAATTTGATTTTAAACCCTGACAATTTCCGTCAGTCCATTTTTTGCTTCCCATTTAAAGCCCTAATTTGAATGCTCATTCCCCGAGTCTCCCATGTACTTAATTTTTGATACCGAAACTACTGGATTACCCAGATCGTACAATGCCCCCATGTCTGACCTGGACAATTGGCCCAGGCTAGTTCAGCTCGCTTGGCAATTGCATGACGAAAAGGGCCGATTACTCTCCAATAAAAATTTTATCATCCGCCCAGAGGGATTTACGATTCCTTACAATGCGGAAAAAGTACATGGAATTTCTACTAAGCGCGCTTTAGAAGAAGGTCATCCCCTGCAAGAGATTCTCCAAGTCTTTCGAGAGGATGTAGCACAAACGAAGTATTTGGTAGGACACAACATTGGCTTTGATATCCATGTAGTCGGTTCGGAATTTCTTCGCGCCGCCCTGGTCATGCCATTTGAAGGCAAATCCGAATTGGACACCAAGGACATTTCCACCAATTTTTGTGCGCTCCCAGGAGGAAAAGGAGGAAAATTCAAATGGCCAACCCTGACCGAGCTTCATCAAAAACTGTTTGGGGTAGGATTTGGAGACGCACACGATGCCGCTTACGATGTGGATGCCACTGCAAGGTGTTTCTTTGGTCTCATCAATCAAAAAATACAGGCTACAGAGCCTGGCGTGAATTGGGATGAGGTAAAGTATGAGGCCCCTGTACTTGGAGAGGCCAATTTTGCACAACCGACACAAAAGCAAGCCCCAATCCCGAAAGCAGTGGGGGGGAAAATTGAGCAAGCGCCTGCTGTAGACTTAGGAGATAGTCCTTTTACCCACCTTCACGTGCATACGCAATTTTCGGTATTGCAGGCCACTTCAGAAATCCCAACCCTCATTGCCAAAGCCAAATCCCTTGGCATGAAAGCCATGGCAATGACCGACCATGGCAACATGATGGGAGCCTTTCACTTTGTGAAAGAAGCCATGAGCAAGGACATCATCCCAATCCTGGGTGGAGAATTTAATCTCTGTCGGGACAGAAAGAATAAAACCGCCAAAGACGATGGTTACCAAACTGTGCTTCTGGCAAAAAATAAGGCAGGATACCACAACCTGGCCAAGCTCGCTTCCTATGCAAATATTGAAGGCTTTTACTACGTTCCCCGAATAGACAAAGAGCTCCTTTCTCAGTACAAAGGAGATTTGATCGCCACCACCGGAGGCATTTGGGGCGAGATTCCCTACCTCATCCTCAATGTGGGCGAAACGCAGGCAGAAGAAGCTTTTGTCTGGTGGAAGGAACAATTTGGGGATGATTTTTACGTTGAACTGAATCGCCACGGCATCCCTGAAGAAGAAAAGGTGAATGAAGTGCTCCTCGAATTTGCCCAAAAATATGGGGTCAAGTATTTCGCTGCCAACAACAGCTACTACAATGAAAAGGGCGATGCCAAAGCACACGATATTTTGTTGTGTGTAAAGGATGGAGAGCTGGTCGAAAAGCCTAAAAAGTACGTGGGCAAGCGAGGCCGAGAGTTTCGATTTGGCTTTCCTAACGACGAGTTTTACCTCAAAAGTCCGGAGGAAATGAAGTTGCTTTTCGCCGATTTGCCAGAGGCGATCCTTTGTACCCAAGAGATTGTGGACAAGTGCGAAGCCTACAAACTGGCTCGAGAGGTATTGTTGCCAAAATTTGACATTCCAGAAGAGTTTAAGCATGCCGAAGACGAGGCAGATGGGGGCAAGCGTGGCGAAAATGCCTACCTCCGCTACCTCACTTTCGAGGGCGCTAAAAAACGCTACCCAGAACTTCATCCTGAAATTCAGGAGCGTTTGGACTTTGAGTTGAAAACCATCGAAAACACGGGTTATCCTGGCTATTTTTTGATTGTTCAGGATTTTACGCGTGCTGCCCGAGATATGGGCGTATCCGTAGGTCCTGGAAGAGGATCAGCGGCGGGGTCAGCAGTAGCCTATTGTGTAGGAATCACCAATGTCGATCCCATCAAATACGACCTCCTATTCGAACGTTTTCTGAATCCAGACCGAGTATCCTTACCCGATATTGATATTGACTTTGATGACGAGGGTCGCCAAGCGGTGATTGATTACGTGATCAACAAGTACGGCACCAACCAAGTGGCTCAAATCATTACCTACGGCACCATGGCAGCCAAATCTGCCATTCGAGATACTGCTCGTGTGCTCAACTTGCCTTTGGCAGAAGCGGGAAGACTGGCCAACTTGGTACCTGAAATCAAGTTGAAGACGCTTTTTGAATTGGCTAAGAATCGGCCAGCCTTATTGGAAAAACTCAAGGGACAGGGCGAATTGCTTCAAAAGGCAGAGGAACTTATCCGTATAGCCCAAGGATTGGATGAGTCCGCCAAGACCATCAACCAGGCTGCCGTCTTGGAAGGATCGGTGCGCAACACCGGTATTCATGCCTGTGGAGTCATCATTACCCCTTCCGACATCACCAACTTTGTTCCTGTCGCCTTGGCCAAGGATTCGGACATGGTTTGTACCCAGTTTGACAACGCCGTAGTGGAATCTGCAGGGCTCCTCAAAATGGACTTTTTGGGACTAAAAACACTGACCCTGATCAAGGACGCCATCAAAATCGTCAAAGAACGTCACGGAATTCAATTGGACGCGGACACTTTCCCCATTGACGATGTCAAAACCTACGAACTCTTTCAACGCGGCGAAACAGTCGGCATTTTCCAGTACGAAAGTCCGGGCATGCAAAAATACATGCGTGAATTAAAGCCTACCGTTTTTGCGGATTTGATTGCCATGAATGCGCTTTACCGTCCAGGGCCATTGGCTTACATCCCCTCTTTTATCAAGCGAAAACATGGCGCAGAACCCATCTCCTACGATCTAGAGGACATGAAGGAGTACCTGGAAGAAACTTATGGGATCACGGTTTACCAGGAACAGGTCATGCTGCTTTCTCAAAAGATTGCGGGCTTCACGAAGGGTGAAGCCGACGTGCTGCGAAAAGCGATGGGTAAGAAGCAGAAGGATGTATTGGATAAGATGAAACCCCAGTTTGTAGAGCAAGCGGCCGCCAAAGGCCATGACCCTAAGAAATTGGAAAAGATTTGGACAGACTGGGAAGCTTTTGCCTCCTATGCTTTCAATAAGTCTCACTCTACCTGCTATGCTTGGATAGCCTACCAGACGGCTTACCTCAAAGCGCACTACCCAGCGGAATACATGGCTTCGGTACTGAGCAACAACATGAACGACATCACGCAGGTGACCTTTTTCATGGAAGAATGTAGACGAATGGGAATCTCGGTTCTGGGTCCAGATGTCAATGAATCCAAAGGTGGATTTACCGTAAATACGCAAGGGGAAATCCGATTTGGCATGGCTGCAATCCGAGGTGCGGGAGCGGGAGCAGTAGAGGAAATCATCAAGGAAAGAATTAGCAATGGTCCTTACTCGAGTATTTTTGACTTTGCCAAACGCGTAAATTCCCGTGCATTGAATAAAAGAACCCTAGAGGCATTGGCCATGGCAGGAAGCTTTGATTGTTTCAAAGAACACCACCTCAGCCTTTTTGGAGGTAGTTCTGGCTCAGCAGAGGTTCCCCTACCGTCTGTTCCAGCCATGGAGCCTTTTTCACAAATTCAGCAACTGAATATCGAGAAAGAAGTGGTAGGCCTCTTTATCTCAGGGCATCCCCTAGATCAATACCAATTGGAGATTGACTCCTTTACCAATGCAACCTTGACGGCCCTTACTGATTTAGAGGGATTGAAAGGAAAAAATGAACTGCGCATGGCAGGCTCAGTAGCAAGCTTTGCCCACCGAACTACCAAAAACGGGAAGCCCTTCGGAACGCTCACGTTGGAAGATTACCATGGCTCCTTTACCTTCTTCCTTTTTGGAGAAGATTACGTGAAGTTTAAACAATACTTCATGACGGGCTGGTTCTTGTTTATTTCTGGTGCGGTAGTTCAAAAAAAGTGGGGAGCGGAGAACGAGTTGGAGTTTAAAATCAACGCCATCTCTCTACTCAGCGAGATTCGGGGACGCTTAATCAAAGGCCTCAAGGTCAATATCAATTTGAATGACTTGACTTACGAGTTGATGGAAAAATTAGAGAGCATTACTGTCAAATACAAGGGAGAAGCCAAATTGTATATTGAGGTGGTAGACGAGCAAGAGAATATTAGCTTAGAACTTTTCTCCAAAAAAAT
>JAJTDZ010000030.1 GCA_021298245.1 Algoriphagus sp.
AAGACTTTCCAAGTGCAGGAAAACTTGCAAATCTTTGCTGGAAATCATACCATCACGACGGGCTTCAGCTATGAAAACTACCAGTCTGAAAACGTATTCTTCCCAGGTTCTCAATCTGTATACGTTTACAATTCCTTGGCTGATTTTTACAAGGACTCTGACAACTTCCTAGCCAATGGCAATGCTGTTGCTTCTGGGGTAAACTTGAGAAGATTCCAAGTTAGATGGAATAATATACCAGGTTCAGAGAAACCTATTCAGCCTTTGGAAGTAAATTATGTTGGGGCCTTTATTCAGGACGAATGGCAGGCTAGAACCAATTTGAAATTTACTGCCGGTTTAAGAGTGGATGTGCCTTATTTTGAGCAAACCGCACTTAGAAATAAAGAAATGGAATCATTCTATTTCAGAAATTCTGCTGGAGCATATGTAAACTTTAGAACAGATAAACTACCTGATGCCAACTTGCTTTGGTCACCTCGTGTAGGTTTCAACTGGGATGTATTTAACAATCAGAAGACTCAAATCCGTGGTGGATCTGGTATTTTCACAGGTCGTCCAGCTTACGTTTGGATCTCTAACCAGGTGGGTAATAATGGTATTTTGACTGGTTTTGCTCAGTTTGATAATACTACCACCAGACCTTTCAATCCTGATCCCGATAAATATAAGCCAACTACGGTAACTGGTGCACCTGCTTCTTCTTACGAACTTGCCCTTACCGAGTCTAACTTTAAATTCCCACAAGTGTGGAGAACCAATATCGCTATAGATCAGAAATTGCCTGCTGGCTTGATAGCAACGGGAGAATTTATCTATAATCAAGACGTGAATGGAATTGCGTACTACAATGCTAACTTGCCTGTTCCATTCTCACAATTTAGTGGTCCAGACAACCGTGCAAGATGGAATGCGGCTTCCAACCCCAACCGTATCAATGCTAAAATCCCGAATGCAGTTACCTTGTCTAATCAAGCAATCGGGTACTCTTGGGTAGCCTCCTTCTCTTTGGAAAGACCATTTACCAATGGACTTTTCTTGAAAGCAGCTTACAGCTACGGAGAATCTAAGAATACAATTGATGCAGGATCTATTGCTTCGGGTTCTTGGTTTGGTAACCCTATCACATCTGATCCAAACAATCCTAGACTTGGTTATTCTTCCAACTTCATGGGTCACAGAGCTTTTGCAACCGCGAGCTACACCAAAGATTTCTTTAAATTTGGTAGTACTTCCATCTCTATCTTCTGGGAAGGTAGAACTATCGGAAACGCGAGTTATGTATTTGGTGGTGACTTGAACAATGATGGAGGTACATCCAATGACTTGATCTACATTCCTAAGACAAAAGCAGAGATGAATTTCCAAACTTACACTGCTAGTGGCAAGACGTTCACTGCCGCTGAGCAAGCGGATGCATGGGAGGCTTACATACAGCAGGACAAGTACTTGAGCGCTAACCGAGGCAAGTATGCAGAAAGAGGAGCAGTAATTATGCCTATGGTATACCGTGCTGACCTTTCTTTTGCGCAACAGTTGTTTACCAATATCGGAGGAAAGAAAAATACCTTGGAATTCCGTGTTGATATTCTAAACGTTGGCAACTTGCTTGACTCTGACTACGGTGTAGGAAAAACTTTCAACTCTACTCAGCCTCTTGTGGTGCCATCTTCAACTCAAGGTGGACCTGCTAGCGCGGATGGTAGACCTCAGTACAGATTGAGAAACTTTGGTACAGATTTGATTACTTCAACCTACAGAGCTACCGCTGGTGTTTCTGACGTTTGGAGAATGCAATTTGGTTTGAGATACATTTTCAACTAAGCCGAATTTTTAATTTAAAGAAAGCGCCCCGAACTTCGTGGGCGCTTTTTTTGTTTTAAACTATAGGGGTATTAAAACCTGAAAGATTTAGTCCTTTCGGGGATATCCCGCATATTTTCCATTGATGTCATTCATTTACCTTCCCTACGTTTTTCTCCATAAAATGATAAAACTGTGGTATATTTGCAGCCTAACAAACTTAAAATCCCATAGTTAGGAGTTAGTCCATGTTATACTACAAGCAATTTTGGCATCCTCATAGTACCGAATGGATAGTATTTATCCATGGCGCAGGGGGTAGTTCTGCAGTTTGGCATAAGCAGCTTAGGGATTTTCAAAAAGAGTTCAATTTATTACTAATAGACCTTCGCGGGCATGGAAAATCAGCAGATTTGCCTAGGGCTATTTGGAATGAAGAGTATACTTTTGAGGCTGTGACTAAAGATATTATTGAAGTTTTAGATCACTTAGAACTTCCTCCAGCTCATTTTATGGGGGTATCATTAGGAACAATCCTAGCTAGACAGCTGGCAGAAATGCATCCCGATCGAGTCAAATCTTTGGTCATGGCTGGAGCTATTTCTAGATTGACTATCCGAAGTAGAATATTGGTGGTAGTGGGAAATGCCTTGAAAAAAATCATTCCGTACATGTGGTTGTATAGACTATTCGCCTACATTGTTTTGCCTAGAAAGCAACATGCAGAATCCCGAAGTTTATTTATCAACGAAGCACAGAAGTTATGCCAAAAGGAATTTATCCGTTGGTTTAAATTGACCAAAGACATTAATCCATTGCTTAATTATTTTAAAGAAAGAGATTTGGGGATTCCTACCTTGTACATCATGGGAGATCAGGATGTGATGTTTTTGGAGCCCGTAAGGAAGCTAGTAAAGGTGCATAAAAATTCACTTTTGCAAGTTTTAGACAATTGTGGGCATGTGGTCAACGTGGAAAAACCAGATCAGTTTAATCAGCTCTCTTTAGCCTTCCTAAAAAATCAGGTGTAAAACCTATTTCATGAAAAAACAAACCAAACTGCTACTGCTGCTAGGGATCCTGGCGTTGGTAGCAATAGCCTATTTTTATCCCAGATGGAGCGGTCAGCAAGAGACAGCTCCTAGCGGTGCTGGTTCTGGCGCTGGAGGTCCAATGGATCCTTTGCCTGTTACCGTAATTAAGTTGAAAAAGGAATCTTTGAATAACCAGCTTCAGGTATCGGGAACTGTTTTACCGAATGAATCGGTGGAAATTAAACCTGAAATTAGTGGCTTGGTCACTAAAATAAATTTTAAGGAAGGGCAGGTCGTGAGCAAGGGTACACCTTTAGTGTATCTGAATGACAACGAGCTTCAGGCACAATTTCAGCGTCTTCAATACACTCAAAAGCTATTTCAAACCCAAGAGTCAAGGCAAAAGCAATTGTTGGCTCGTGAGGCGATCAGCCAAGAGGAATACGATATCGCCCTCAATCAATACAATACCGCGATTTCAGATATCAAATTGGTAGAAGCTCAATTGGAAAAAACAGTAATCAGAGCGCCTTTCACGGGAAGGTTGGGATTGAGGCAAATCTCTGAAGGCTCCGTAATCAACCCTTCTAATGTGATTGTGAGCATTGTCAATAGTGATCCAATAAAATTAGAATTTTCGATTCCGGAGCGTTATGCATCCTTGGTAAGTATAGGCTCCTCTATTTTTTTTAGTAGTGAGTCTTCCAAGGAAGAGGTAGAAGGAAAGGTATATGCTTTTGAGCCCCAAATTGATGCTGCTACGCGTACCCTCAAATTAAGAGCACAAAGTCCAAATAAGAGCGGAAAGTACTTGCCAGGGATGTTTGTGAAAATCAGGTTTGTCTTGGATATCGAGGAGGAGGCACTTTTGGTGCCCGCTGAATCAGTAATTCCAGAATTGTCCGGCTACAAGGTATTTGTGGTGGGTGCCGATGGAAATGCAGAGCAGCGCACAATAGAAATAGGTACCCGAACAGATACGCAGGTTCAGGTTATCTCTGGATTAAATGAAGGAGATTTGGTATTAACCTCAGGGGTGATGCAAGTACGTCAAGGAATGCCGATTAAAGCCACACCAATAAATTAATCGATCTCATGGCTAGTCTTTCAAGCATAAGTATAAAAAGGCCTGTATTGGCTATCGTGATGTCTTTGGTGATTCTGCTTTTTGGTGGAATAGGCATCTCTTTGTTGGGCGTCCGAGAATACCCTTCCGTAGATCCACCAGTCATCAACGTCAGCACCTCTTATGTGGGGGCCAATGCGGACGTTATTTTAGCTCAGATTACCGAACCTTTAGAGGAGCAAATTAATGGTATCCAAGGAATTAAATCTCTTACTTCTACTAGTGCGGACGGGAGAAGCAATATCACGGTAGAATTTGAAGTAGGAGCGGATTTAGAGGCAGCTGCTAACGATGTACGGGATAAGGTATCCGGAGCTCAAAGAAATTTGCCTCCAGATGCTGATCCTCCTGTGGTATCCAAAGCAGATGCGGATTCCCAACCTATTGTTGGGGTCAATGTCAAAAGTGATAAGCGCAACTTGCTCGAGCTTACTGAAATCGCAGATAATATTTTCAAGGAAAGACTTCAGACCATACCAGGTGTGAGTAGAGTGCAAATCTGGGGGGAAAAAGAATATGCTATTCGACTTCGTATGGATCCACTTAAAATGGCTTCCTACGGAATTACTCCTATGGATGTGCTCAACAAGATCCAAAGCGAAAACGTGGAGCTTCCTTCGGGAAGAATTGAGGGACAAAATATTGAATTGTCGGTACGAACCAAAAGTCGACTTAGTTCACCCCAAGAATTTGATGAATTGATCATCAAAGAGGATGAATCTAATCTGGTTCGATTTCAAGACATAGGTAGGGCTGAGCTTTCTGCCTTGAACGAAAAAACCTTGCTAAGAAGAAATGGGGTGCCCATGGTCGCCGTCATATTGGTACCCTTACCCGGTTCTAATAATATTGATATTGCTGATGAATTTTATAAAAGGCTGGAATTTATCAAAAAAGATTTACCGGAAGATGTGGGTGTAGAAGTCGGTTTTGATGGGACAACCTATATTCGTCAATCCATTTCTGAAGTGGAGGAAACCATCATTACTGCCTTTATTCTTGTAGTAGCGATCATCTTTCTTTTCCTCCGAGATTGGAGGACTACCTTCATTCCCGTAGTAACCATCCCAATTTCTCTAATCGGGGTATTTTTCATTATGTATTTGATGGATTTTTCCATCAATGTACTTACACTTTTGGGCATCGTGCTTTCCATTGGACTGGTGGTGGATGATGCCATTGTAGTCTTGGAAAATATTTATACGCGAATTGAAAAGGGAGAAAAGCCCATGGAGGCGGCAGAAAAGGGTTCCGAAGAAATCTTTTTTGCTGTCATTGCCACCACTATCACGCTGGCAGCAGTTTTTCTTCCCGTGATTTTTCTTACTGGGACTACGGGAAGGTTATTTAGGGAGTTTGGTATCGTAGTGGCAGGTTCTGTTCTTATTTCAGCCTTTGTGGCCTTGACCATGACTCCCATGTTGAGTGCTAAAATGCTTAAGAATAGAGAAAAGCAGAATGCCATTTACAGATTTACGGAGCCATTTTTTATATGGATGAATGACCTTTATGAGCGGATCTTGACTCAATTTATGAAAGCGAGATGGATTTCTTTTCCCATCATAGCAGCCATGGGAATAGGTATTTATTGGTTTTTTACCCATTTGCAAACCGAACTTGTGCCTATAGAGGACCGGTCTGAACTTAGGATCAATATGACAGGTCCTGAAGGTGCTACTTTTGCCTACATGGACAAGGTGGTAAATGATCTTTCAAATCAAATCATGAAAGACCTCCCCGCTTCAGAGCAAAATGGGGTTACCAGCATGACTTCGCCAGGCTGGGGCACAGCCAATACCAATTCTGGATTTGTCAGGGTGTTCTTGACTGATGCTTCCAAGAGAACACGAAGCCAGCAAGAGATTTTTACTCAGGTCAATTCTTATTTAAAGGGAGTTACCGAGGTGCGTGCATTTGCTCAGCAGCCTGTTTCGATTGGAGATAGACGTGGAGGACTTCCCGTACAATACGTGATTCAAGCTCCGACCTTGGAAAAACTTAAGGAGGTTATTCCTCCATTTATGGAAAAGGCTTCACAAAATCCAGCCTTCATTTTTACAGATATTAATTTGAAATTCACCAAACCAGAACTTGAAATTGAAATTGATAGAGAGAGGGCAAGAAATATGGGGGTATCCGTGCAGGAAATAGCGCGAACCCTGCAACTTTCCTACTCTGGTCAACGATTTGCTTATTTTATTCGAGGCGGGAAGCAATACCAAGTGATTGGAGAAATGAGACTACAGGATAGGGACGAGCCTGTAAACCTTAGGATGCTCTACGTGCGAGGTGACAATGGTCAGCTGATCCAGTTAGACAATCTGGTTAGGGTAAAAGAACAAAGTACTCCTCCCCAACTCTATCGTTACAATCGATTCGTAAGTGCTACGGTCTCAGCAAACTTAGCAGACGGGTATACCATTGGAGCAGGATTGGATGAGATGGATAAAATAGCTGCGGAGGTATTGGATGACTCCTACACCACAGATGTGGCTGGCCCATCCAAGGAATTTAGAGAAAGTTCTAATAGTCTATTGTTTGCCTTCATCTTCGCCTTGGTATTGATTTATTTGGTGCTTTCGGCACAGTTTGAAAGCTTTGCTGACCCCCTCACCATCATGTTTACTGTGCCTTTGGCCATCTTTGGGGCCTTGGCTACCCTTTGGATGTTTGGGTTTACCCTAAATATTTTCAGCCAAATTGGGATCATCATGCTTATAGGCTTGGTGACCAAAAACGGCATTTTGATTGTGGAATTTGCTAACCAACGTAAAGAGCAGGGCATGGATGTAGATCAGGCCATCTTTGGGGCAGCCATTTCCAGACTTCGTCCTATTCTAATGACCAGTTTGTCTACTATTTTGGGAATATTACCCATTGCTTTGGCCTTGGGAGCAGGAGCGGAGAGCAGGGTCCCTATGGGCGCAGCAGTGATTGGGGGTCTTGCATTTTCTACCGTCTTGACCCTCTTTATCATTCCTGCAGTATATACTTACCTCACTTCCAAGAAAGGTGTTTTAGCGAAAAGCGCATGAAAAAAGTAAGCATTTTTATTTTACTTGGCCTCTACTTTCTGTCACTACCCCTACAGGCACAAGAACCCCTGGACCTTGAAAAAGCCATACAGTTGGGCTTAGAAAATAATCTTCAAGTCAAAATTGGAATTGAAACCATTGCACTTAGGGAACTGGATAGAAAAGTGGCAGCAGGCACCCTGTTCATGCCTAGTTTGAATGCTAATTACCTTCGTTCATTTGCAACGGAAGACGTTACCCAAACCTTTGTCAGCGATCCAAAAAATCCCCGAGAAATTGACGCAGCCAAGTCCAGAAATAAATCCTACAGTATAGTTGGTATTTATGGATTTAGGCCTGAATCCTTCGTGACCATGCAGAGGCTTGGAGTGCTGACCGAAATCAGTGAATTGGATTCGAAAGTTATTGTCGAAAATACCGTTGCAGGAATTTCTACTGCCTACTATCGCTTAATTCTTGAATTGCAACGCTACAAGGTCTTGCAACAAACGCTTCAATTAAGTAAAGCTAGGCTTGAAATTGCCCGGGCCCAATACGACTTGGGGGGAGCTGGGAAAAGGGATTTTTTGGCCGCCCAAGTCGATTACAATGGTGATTCAAGTCTTTTGATGACCCAACAGCAAATCATTCAAAATGCTAGAGTCAATTTGAATGAATTGCTTGCCGTGGATCCTCAAACTACTTTTTTGGTACAAGATTCTACTATCAGCATAGGGGATCGCCTTTCGATGGAAATCTTGGAGGAAAATGCTTTTTTGGAAAATAAGCTTTTACTAGTCAATCAAAGGCGAAACAATGAAGCTTTTCTTCAACTCCGGCAATTGCAGGCGCAGCGCTTGCCTGTGCTGAATTTGAATTCTAATTTTACCAATTCAGTGTTTAATTCAGACGCAGGATTTCTCATTCAAAACGAAAGACAGGGGATAAACCTTGGAGGTTCTGTATCCTTCAATTTGTTTGGGGGTCTTACTCTTAATCGCAGAATTCAAAGCGCCAAAGTAAATCAGAGAATTCAAGATTTTAATTTGGAGCAATACGAAGTGCAGCTGAAGTCCGATCTGCAAAGGGCATACAACACCTATGAAAATAATTTAGGGCTGCTTTCCATTGAACAAACCAATTACCAAGTGGCGAAGGAAAATTCAGAAATTGCTTTAGAACGCTTTCGATTGGGTATAGCGTCTTACTTGGAATTTAGGGATGCCCAAGTCAATTTACTTTCTGCCGAAAATAGGTTGATTACTTCCATATTTCAGATCAAAGAACAAGAAATAGAACTTTTACGCCTCTCTGGCAAAATTTTTTATTTAGAAACCAATAACTCTGCTGAGGCAGAAATTGATTGATTCAAAAAGGAGGCGCCCCGCCTCCTTTTTTATTTTATTGAAATCGAATCTTCTGAGCTGTTAGTTTGGCATAGGCTTTGTCAACTTACCCCAAAAATGGCTAAGTGCCTGAATTTATGAATAAAAGAAACTTTTTTTTCATTCTTATAGTGGGGGTGATGTTGATGGTTCTTGGAATTGGATTTTTTACCAACACGTTTGTTGGCAGTACCTCTGAGAAGTATGAATTGGATAAAAGTGGAATTATCGCAAGGAGTTCCTTAAGGGTGGCGGTAGATAACAATTCGAGTAGCTATTATATCTACAGGGGAACAAGAATGGGGTACGAGTACGAACTCCTTTTGGATTTTGCGGAAAGATTAGGTGTACAAGTTGAATTAGTTGTTCCTAGTGATATTGATGAGGCATTCCAATTTTTAGATGAGGGGAAGGTGGATATAATTGCAATGAATCTCGAAGAAAATTTAAATAAAGGAGATTGGATTTCTTTTTCCCAACCTTTAGGTATAATAAACACTGTACTAGTTGGAAGAAAAAATGGAAGAAAAGAGGTGTCTTGGGATTCTTTAGGTAGAGATAGCATAATTGTGCGTAAAGGAGCAGTGTACAGCACTTCCTTAAAAAAAATAAAGGATTCTTTAGATTTGGGATTTACTATCGTTGAAGTACCGGATCACGAAGAAACTTTGATTGATCAGGTTGCTGATGGAATTATTGATTGGACCGTGTCAGAAAGTAGTGTGGCACGAACAAATGCAACCTATTATGAGGAATTATATATTCCCCTAGCAGTATCCTCTGAGAGTTCTGTGGTGTGGGCCTTGCGCAAGACTTCTCCTGAGTTATTAAAAGAACTCAATTCTTGGATAATTGAAAAAAAGCCTCAATTTATCACTGGTCTTTACAAAAAGTATTTTCAAAATTCAAAATACCAATATTTCCATTCGAACAGCCCTTTTTCTTCTTTAGGAGGAAACCGGATATCAGAATTTGATGAATTGATCAAAGATGGGGCAAGTGATTTGGGCTGGGATTGGCGCCTATTAGCAGCCTTGGTTTATAAAGAATCTAGGTTTGACACTTCGGCTGTTTCTTATGCTGGGGCTCAAGGTCTATTACAACTTATGCCTATTACTGCTCAGCAATTTGGAGTTTCCAATCCCAATGATCCTGTGGAATCTTTGCGAGGAGGGGTTAGGTTCCTGAATTATCTAGATAAATTTTGGTTGGAAAGAGTACCTGATACCAAGGAGAGAATCCAGTTTATTTTGGCGTCTTACAATATGGGTCATGGCCATGTAGAAGATGCTTGGAGGTTGGCCCTGAAGTATGGGAAAAATACCCAAAATTGGAAGGAGGTATCTTTTTTCTTGAATCTAAAAAGTGATCCAAAATATTACCGAGACCCAGTGGTTAAAAGTGGCTATGCCAAAGGACATATTGCCGTAAATTATACCCGTGAGGTTTTAGGACTCTTTCATTCCTATAAGGATCTGGTGGCACCTTAAATCAATGTAACTCAAAGAGAGCCTCAATTTCCACAGGAATATTGTCGGGAAGAGAACCCATACCTACCGCAGATCGGACGCCGATTCCCATTTCATTCCCCCAAACCGAAGCAAAGAGCTCACTGCATCCGTTGATCACATAGGGATGTCTTTCGAAAGTAGGTAAGCAATTCACCATACCGAGTACTTTTATTACTCTTTTTACTTTATCCAGAGATCCCACAGCTTGTTTGATGGTGGCGAGCATGGCTAATCCTACCTGCCTAGCGGCCAATTTGCCTTGCTCCACGTCCAAATCCTCACCCACCTTGCCAATAATCAAGCTACCATCTTCTTTTACCGTGCCATGGCCTGATAGGTAAAGGAGCTTGCCCACTTGTAAGCTGGGAGTGTAGACTCCTAAGGGTTTTGGGGCTGGAGGAAGGACCAAGCCAAGTTCTTTGAAACGAGATTCTGGAGATTGCATGCTTAGATGAGAGGTTTTATGAGGGGAGTTAGATTTGTAAATGGATTTTTTTGCTTTAAAAATACGTTTTGTTTCCTGTTTGAATAATGATTTGTTTAGAAAGGACTTTAGACAAATAAGTCAAGTACCAATACTCCAAGTAGGCCCACTACCGCTACGATAGTTTCCATGAGCGACCAAGAGCGGAGTGTATCTTTGATGCTTACATTAAAATACTCTTTAAACATCCAGAATCCTCCATCGTTGAAGTGAGAAAACATCAAGCTTCCTGCCCCTATGGAAAGTACTAGCAGATTGGGGTTTACATCCAAAGTGGTTACCAAAGGAGCAATAATTCCAGCAGTAGTAAGTCCAGCGACGGTTGCGGAACCCACACACACGCGAATTACTGAAGTGATTAGCCAAGCTAGGACCAAGGGATGCATTTCCCAAGTCTTTAGCCCTTCGCCTATGGTCTGACTTACCCCTGTATCCGTAAAAATCTGTTTGAGTGCCCCAGCCCCAGCCACGATCAATATAATCATGGAAATGTCCTTGGTAGCCGTGGTAAAAATATCCATAAGCTGCGTCATGGCTTGCTTTCGGTGAAGACCAAGGGAGTAGGTTGCATAGCCTAAAGAGGCTAGCATGACCACACTTGGATCAGCGAGAAATGTGATCACAGGTCGGAAAGATGCCTCCTCAGGAACAAGTAAGGAAAGGAGGGTGGTGCCCATTAAAAGTAAGACTGGAAGCAAAGCAGTAAACAAACTGTTTCCAATACTAGGAAGATCTGCTGTGGCTTTGGGTGCGGCTTGAAAGGTTGGTAAAGGTTGGGAAGGAATATTTTTCAAAAAGGGAGCTAATAAGGGTCCTGCAATGGCAATGGTAGGAATAGCAATAATTCCCCCATAGAGGAGGGTCAAGCCCATATTGGCGCCAAATTGTGCGACCAATGCAGCTGGAGAGGGATGGGGAGGCAAAAAGCCATGTGTAACCGAAAGTGCTGCAAGCAATGGCATGCCTACATAAACAGCTGGTAGGCGATATTGGTAAGTAAGGGTGAAAGCTAAGGGAACGAGCAACACAAAACCTACATTGTAAAACAAGGGAATCCCAACTATCAAACCAGTGAGAGCCATGGCCCAGGTAATGTATTTTTCCCCAAACATTCCCATTAGAAAGCCTGCGATTCGCTGTGCAGCCCCACTTTCAGCTACCAACTTCCCCAGCATGGCTCCAGTGACAATGACGATCACCAGATCACCAAGTAGGGTGCCCATTCCCTTTTGGATAGATTTAGCCAATTGATCTGCAGGTAGGCCTAGTAGTAGTCCTGCCACGATAGCTGTGGCCATGAATGATAAGAAAGGATTGAGTTTTGCCCAGACTATCAAGACAACTAATAGCGCGATACTTAATATAACCAGAAGAATAGTCATGGCAAAAAGGCTGATTGGCGAAAAGTAAGTTAGGAAAAACTAAGACATTCTAAGATAGAAAGGTGTATTTTGTCTTTTTTGAATAGAGAAATAATGAAAAAAATTCTTCCTATTTAGACATTGACCCTAAGGGTCGCGTCTTTTCAAGTGATATAAAGAAAATCAATATTCCGTTTGAGGAAACAAGGAGAGCACGTTCATTTTCATGAAGCTTCCTACCGTCAGGGGGGCTTGTAATAGGGCTTGCCAAGACAATCTTCTCCTAGCCCACAGGATGTTTTTATCCATCCCTGTCAGGTGTGTGCCTCCCACTGCTTTGCCCACACTGACAATGCGAAGGTCTTTTTCTTCCGTTACTACCAGGCCTGACGCAGATATGCGCACTTCTACCTCTTCACTTTCTGGGGTAGGGCTGGAAGAAAGGATAAAATGACTATGCAGTTGGTAGAAAATGGGTGTGCCATCTAAATCATTAAAATTGGGATCGTGGTTGGCCCCCCTTTTTTCAATAAACTGTATGGATACCGAATTTTTATTGCTAGGCCCTAAAAGTTGAAATTTTCGTAGTCCTCCATTCTCACGGTCTGCGAAAGGGAAGGTGGCATTTATTGAATCAAGGTTAGCAGGTACTGCCGCATAGGTAAGTAAACCTACATTTTTCCAGGCTCCTTGATGGTAGCTGTATTTTCCAAGCCCGGAAGCATTTAATTCTAAATCATGCCCTTCAAAGTCTATGTTCCCTTGCATCATCTCAAAATCCCGATCGATGCGGACACTACCTCTAGGAAAAAAAATCCCCGAGGGTTTATTTAGGATCAGGGAAGCAGTTTTCAGTTCAAACCCAAGAATTTCTTGATCCGATTCACCAGTTAGTTTAAGTTGGGTGTCAGAAAAATCGAAATCCCCGCTTCCTGATTTCTGCAAATTTCCAAGTAGGATTAATTCTGTAGGAACATCCAAAGGATACTCGCTTTGAAGTTCTAGGTGGCGGATTTGCTTGGGCTTGGCAGAATTAGGAAATGTACTGGATAAAAAGGTGCTAGGACCTTGAGTTTTTTGGACCAATACCTTACCTTCTAACACCACGGTACTCGCTTCTATCTTTGGAGCCTCCCCTTGAAGAACGAGTAAGCCTTCCTTCTGCAGCTCAAATAGCTTTGCACTGTCGGATCCACTGGAAGAACGGTGGAGAATATTGGCATTACATTCCGAAATAAAGGTGGCTCCTGAACCAACACGAAAAGTGCCAAAGGATTCGGTTCCGCCTAGGCTAGCTTCCGTATTGAAGGAAAGAGTAAAGCAAGATGTAGGCTGTATTGTTGTATCTTTTTTTTGAATCAGCGTTCCCGATTTGAGTTGAAATGATAGGGCCTTTAGGGGGGCCATAAGGACCAAAACTGAGCCAGGAAAGGGATCAAAAACTACAGAGAATCTACTTTGTGTAGTCTGTGCACTCCAACTTTCTTTGGAAACTATATTCCTACTTATTCCTCTGAAAGTAATCGTGCTGGTCTCTGAATTTCCAATCCAATTTTTACTGTTCCAGGCACCTCTAGGGCTCCCTGGGGCATTCCCAGAGAAGGCAGCAAGGCTTCCGTATACGTCTAAATTATTTCCATTCAGATTTAATTTTTGAGCTGCCCCTGTTCCTGCATGGAGGTAAATATTTTTTACCGCTTCCCCTTTAGTTAATCTCAAAGTATGCCCTTTGTCCACATAGACGTCATGGGTACTGTTAGGGATCTGCGAAGGTGTAGTCCACCGGATTCCATCCCAAATTGCCCAAATTTGAAGTTGTGAAAAATCTCCCGACTGCAGGGTTTTGTATGCCCCAATTTCTTGGGCAGAAAGGGATGAGAGAAAGAAAAGTACCGATACAAGTGCAAGGAATATCCTGTATATTGGACGGTGATTTGAAAAAATTAGGGAAGAAATGTGGAGGTAGGAAGTCATAAAAAAATGAGATTAAAAAGTAATTAAAAATAAAAAAATGAAGGCGAAATATACCCATGTTTTTCTCATGACTTTGCTGATGTTTGTAGGAATTTTACCTGCAAAGGCTCAGTTTTTTGAAGTCAGCCTACTAACCTGCGACCCTGGAAATGAACTTTATTCCTCCTTTGGACATAGTGCGATTCGGGTTAGGGAATTTGGTTCTGAACTTAGGGATACAGTATACAATTTTGGCACCTTTGACTTCAATACCCCAAATTTTTATGGGAAGTTTGCTACAGGGAAGCTCAACTACATGTTGAGTAAAAGTTCTTATACTGATTTTATCATCGCTTACAATGATGACCAAAGAGGGGTGCGGGAACAGGTGCTCGACTTGAATCCCGAGCAAAAGGATTATTTGTTACAGCACCTCAATGCACTTTCTGAAGCATCTAGAAGGTATTACAAGTACGATTTTTTCTTTAACAACTGTGCGACAAAAATCAGAGATGCCTTCGAGATTGCCATGGGGGATCAATTGGTTTGGAATGATTCTTTATCCTCTTCCGAAAAAACCTTCCGCCAGCTCATAGATGAGTCCGTGAAGCAGCCCCTTCCCTGGGCAGATTTGGGAATTGACCTGGCCCTCGGTGCAGTGATAGATCGTCCAGCAACACCTAGGGAAACCCAATTTTTACCCTTGTACATGGAACAAGCCTTTGCTAAGGCGACCATTGTTGGAGATGGGCCTTCAAGGCCTCTGGTCAAAGAAAGTAGCGTCATTTTGGAATTTCCCAAGGAAGAGCCTCAGCTCAGTAGTTTTAATCCGTATTACTTTTTTTGGGGCATTGCTTTTGTCTATGCCTTATTCACCTGGTTGGGATATAAAAAGGGGAGATTATTCAAAGGATTGGATTACCTGCTATATGGAATAACAGGAGTTCTAGGAATTGTGGTTGCCTTTCTTTGGTTCTTTACCGATCATACGGCTACCCTATGGAATTGGAATTTACTTTGGGTATTTCCAGGACATTTGGTATTGGTGTGGGGGCTAGCCACTCGATCTGGTGCACCATGGATTGCCAATTACCTTCTATTTGTCTTGGTAGGAACGGTAATAGCTTTGGTCCTTTGGCTGTTGGGGCTACAATCCTTCCATCCTTCCATCCTTCCCCTGCTATTGGCTTTGATTTTAAGATCAAATTTTCTGTTTTACCACCTTAAAAGAGCGGTCTGAGTAAAAAAGAATAGTTTCTAAGCAAACTTTTCTGCTTAGAAAAGGTGTTGGTGATATGTTATGGAATTTAAACTTACTTCGGATTACCTACCTACTGGAGACCAACCCCACGCCATAGCCCAACTTGTGGAGGGGATACGCTCTGGGGAATCTTCCCAAGTGTTGCTTGGGGTGACAGGTTCTGGGAAGACCTTCACGATTGCCAATGTTATTCAGCAAACGCAGAAGCCCACCTTGGTCTTGAGTCACAACAAGACATTGGCCGCCCAACTTTACGGGGAGTTTAAACAGTTTTTTCCTGAAAACGCGGTCGAATATTTTATCTCCTACTACGATTACTACCAGCCAGAAGCTTTTATTCCGAGTTCAGGTACCTACATTGAAAAGGACCTGAGTATCAACGAGGAAATCGAAAAGCTGAGACTCAGTGCCACCTCCTCCCTGCTTTCTGGTCGGCGGGATGTCATCGTGGTTGCGTCAGTCTCTTGTATTTACGGTATAGGCAATCCTGAAGAGTTTGGAAAAAATGTAATACGACTTCAGGTAGGGGATAGAATTCCCAGAAGTCAATTGCTCTTTAAGTTGGTGGACATCCTTTACAGCCGAACACAAGTAGACCTTACGCACGGTACCTTTCGTGTAAAGGGGGATACGGTGGATATATTTGTGGCCTATGCAGATTTTGCCTATAGGATTCTTTTTTGGGGGGATGAGATTGAAGCTATACAGCGGATAGAGCCCAGTACGGGAAAAAAATATTCCGATGAAACGCTTATTTCCATTTTCCCTGCCAATCTATTCGTCACCGGTAGGGACACCATAGATACAGCCATTCATGAGATCCAAGATGACCTGGTTGCACAGATTCAATTTTTTGAAAAAGATGGGAAATTTTTGGAAGCCAAAAGGCTGCAGGAGCGCACCGAGTTTGACTTGGAAATGATTCGAGAATTAGGCTATTGTTCTGGGGTAGAAAATTACTCTAGGTATTTTGATAGAAGAAAACCAGGTGCTAGGCCATTCTGCTTGCTGGATTATTTTCCAGATGATTTTTTGTTGGTCATGGACGAAAGCCACGTAACCATGCCCCAAGTCAGGGCCATGTGGGCTGGAGATAGGTCTAGGAAGATAAACTTGGTGGACTATGGGTTTCGATTGCCATCTGCTTTAGACAATAGGCCATTGAAATTTGAGGAGTTTGAACAATTGATTTCTCAAATCATCTTCGTTTCTGCCACCCCAGCGGATTACGAATTGTCCCTAACGGGAGGGGTGGTGGTAGAACAAATCATTCGCCCCACAGGACTCCTTGATCCAACCATTGAAGTGCGTCCTAGTTTGAATCAAATCGATGACCTACTTGAGGAAATAGACCAAACGGTCAAAACTGGGGCTAGGGTCCTGGTGACTACACTTACCAAAAGAATGGCGGAGGAACTTCAAAAATACTTAGAGAAAGTCGGGGTGAAATCTCGCTACATCCATTCCGAAGTAAAGACCTTGGATAGGGTAGAGATTTTGCGGGAGCTGAGGTTAGGGATCTTTGATGTACTTGTGGGGGTCAATTTGCTTCGGGAAGGGCTGGATCTTCCAGAAGTAGCCCTAGTGGCTATTTTGGATGCAGACAAGGAGGGATTTTTGCGCAATGAACGGTCCTTGGTACAAACTATAGGTAGGGCTGCGCGAAATTCGGAGGGGAGGAAATGCAAAAATCTATGCTGAGCCTGTAGTTTACCAAGCTGATGTGGCAGCAGATCCCCTGGTGCAGTACCTGAGCAAAGAAAAATTGGCGAAGCTGGTACAGCAAACCCAACAAGCCATGGAAAAGGCCGCCAAGGAATTGAATTTTATGGAGGCTGCTCGCTTGAGAGACGAGTGGCAGGGGCTCAAAAAAAGGTTAGAAGAGTTGGGTAGAGCACCGAATTCTTAAGTAAATCCATTATCTCTAGGACATGACCTTGCAAGAAGTAAAAGAATTGGCCCACAAGGGAGAAGGTTTGAAAATCGAATTCAAGAAAAAAGCCAACTTCCCAGATAAAATCCTCAGGGAGGTCATTGCTTTTGCCAATACCCAAGGGGGGGATGTATTGATTGGTGTGGATGACGATGGGACCGTCAGTGGACTCCGTTTTATAGAAGAGGAAATTTTTGTGATGCAAAAAGCCATTTGTGAGGGAATATTTCCTCCTCTATCCGTGCAGGTATTTACGGTGAGGCTTAATGAAAAAAAAGGAGTAGCGGTATTTCGTATTCCTATAAGTCCAAGTCGACCTCATTACCTCATGTCAGAGAATAAAAAACTTTCCTTTGTCCGTGTGGAGGATAGAAGCGTGCAGGCAAGCAAAGAAGTTTGGGAGGTAATCAAAAAAAGTAACTTACCCAAAGACACAATTTTTACCTATGGAAAAAAGGAAGAAGTATTGATGAAATTGCTAGCAGAAAAAGAACGAATTACCCTAAAGGAATTTGCAAGTGTGGCTCAACTTCCCATCAAGCTGGCCTCATCTACTCTTGTTCGTCTGGTGGTAGCCAATGTCCTATGTATACATCCACAGGAGGGAGATGATTTTTTTACGCTGAAAGACTAGGTAAACCTATTCCCGTTCTAGCAGTAAATCCTTTATTGCCCTGCAGGCCTCCCGTGTGAAGCATGAGGATTTTTGAACCCGGAGGAAAGAATTTTTTTTGGATCAAATCCCAGCACCCAAATGCCATTTTTCCAGTATAAATAGGATCCAAGGGAATGTCAAATTCATCCCAAAACCAATGAATAAAGGAAATCAATTCTTCGGTCCATTTGGCATAACCTCCATGATGGTACTGGGTAAGGACTTGCCATTTTCCTGCTGAGGCTAAGCCGAAATTATTCATCAGTGCCTCCACCTCCATTTTTATTCCTTCTCCTTTTAAAGCGGAAAATCCCAGGAGGGATTGATGTGGGTCAATAGCGCTGGCAAGCCCTACCATAGTGCCTCCAGTCCCTACAGGAGTACAGAGGTGCGTAAATTTTTGATGTGTAGGAGTCAACATTTCACTAGTTCCCTGTACAGCCAAAGTATTGGTGCCTCCTTCAGGGATAAGGTAAAACGAACCAAATTTAGAGCTTAGGGCTTCTAGGAATTCAGGGGAAGACTTCTGTTTGTATTTCTCTCGTGAGACACCAATGAGGGTCATTCCGGCAGCTCGAGCTTCCTCTAAAGTGGGATTATTGACATCCTCCTCCTCTCCTCGAATGATACCAATGGAGGTTAACCCCATTTCTTTGGCCGCAAACGCTGTAGCATAGATATGGTTGGAATAAGCACCTCCAAAGGTGAGCACCTGGGTATGACCTTTTCTCTTAGCTTCCAGTAAGTTGTAGTGCAACTTGAAGAACTTGTTGCCCGATACCCTTGGATGAATTTTGTCTAGTCTTGCTACTTCTAGCTCTACTCCCATTTCCTGGAGCAAGGGATGACTCAACGGGCTTGTAGGATAGGGACTTGCCTGGAGCATATAAACTATTTTTCCAAAGTTACGGGACATCCTTCTATTTTTGTACCATGAGCCAGCACTTGGAAGAGGACTTTGACGAAGAAGAAGTAGACCTGTACGAGCACCATCGTATCGTGGTGGACAAAGGGCAGTCTCCAATTCGCATCGATAAATTTTTGACCGAGAAGATCGCCCATGCTACACGCAACAAGGTGCAGCAAGCTATAGATTCGGGTGGAATTTTGGTGAATGGAAGTTCCATCAAGTCCAATTACCGAATCAAGGCATCCGATGATATTCGGGTTTATCTCGAAAAGCCTCCACGCGACACGGAGGTCATTCCAGAAAATATCCCTTTGGATATCATTTATGAAGACAAGGATTTGTTGGTAGTCAATAAGCCAGCTGGGATGGTGGTGCACCCTGCCCATGGAAACTGGACGGGTACCTTGGTTAATGCCTTGGTATATCATTTTCAACATTTGCCCGAGTTATCGGGCAATGTAGGTAGGCCAGGATTGATACATCGTATCGATAAGGACACTTCCGGGATCTTGGTGATTGCAAAAACGGAGGAAACCATGGCCCCCTTGGCGGCACAATTCTTTCATCATACCATTCAAAGGACCTACTTGGCCTTGGTATGGGGAGAGCCGGAGGCGGATTCGGGAACTATAATAGGGCATGTGGGTAGGAGTGCGCAGGATAGAAAAATCATGGATGTTTTTCCCGAGGGTAATCAAGGGAAGCATGCCGTTACCCATTGGAAAGTTATTCGCCGACTGCGGTACGTAACTTTGGTAGAATGCACCCTAGAAACAGGCCGTACCCACCAGATCCGCGCACATTTTAAGTATTTGGGATTTCCTTTGTTTAATGATGCAGCCTACGGTGGCAATAAAATTCGAAAAGGAACTCAATTTTCTGCCTATAAAAATTTTGTTCAGACTTGTTTTGAACAGTTGCCTAGGCAGGCCTTGCATGCCAAAAGTTTAGGTTTTATCCATCCTATTTCCAAGGAGAACCTGTATTTCGAGGTGCCCTTGCCAACAGATTTTGCTTCTGTTCTTCAGGCCTGGGACAAATACGTCCAAAACACTTAATTAACCCCCCATTTTTTGGCTTTGCTTGTAGAAAGTGAAGACGGTAAGGCAAGATGTCTTGTAGCATGATTTGGTTAGTTCCCCAATGTCATTGTAAACTTGATTACCAACTTGCCACAACAGGGGCAATTATTAAAAATAATTTATAATTCAAACGATTTCATTAAAAATAATGTAAATTTTTTAATCAATCATTGAAATTCATATAATTTAAAATCTAATTGGTGCTATATTTGTAAGTGTAATTCAACCGGTAATTCGGACTTTGCAAGAGTGATCGTTGGAATGTGATACCTGATAGCAGGTACAGCAACAGGCGAAAACATCATTTATTAGACCTTGGTCTAAACTAGGAAGTTTTGAAGGTTCGACTCCTTCGCTTGCAACAGGTTATTTTGGGTTTATTGTTAATTGACTAAAACCATGAAATTTTTTTCATGGTTTTTTTATGTCTACTCGGTTCCCTCCTACCTAGTTTCCTAATTTTTTTCTAGCTGTAATTTGCTCAGGATTGAAAAATGATCAATAGGTCTCCTGAAATTCCGTATTTGCATTATTAAAAAAATAATAAAAATAGCTTTTTAATAAAAAAAATGTAAATAAAATGAATTAAGCTTACAAAGTTTGCAATGTAATTTGATTTTATTATATATTTGAAAATGAAAGCCGGACGGACAATCAGGATGGAAGCCAGGAAAATAAATGAAAACCAAATCCAGGAATTCTTATTCAAAATACACTCTTGTAGGATGTTGAAATTGGCAGACAAGCCCTCCTGTCTCGGGGGTGGGGGATCTGGTCGTAATGACTGGTACGGGATAAAGTTTACTTCTATGTGAAGTAGGCCTAACCGCCACGTGGAGGTTCGAATCCTTCTCCTACAGCAAAAAAGCAGCTTATTGAGCTGCTTTTTTTATTAACTAGGAGTTAGAAAAGTACTTATCCGTTCATGCTGATTAAGAATTCAGCATTGTCTCTAGTGCCTTTCATGCGTTGAAGTAAGAATTCCATGGATTCTTGGGAGGTCATGTCACTCATAAGTTTACGCAATATCCAGACGCGTTGCATTTCCTCTTTGTCCATAAGTAAATCTTCCCTACGGGTACCTGAGCTTAGGACGTCTATGGCAGGATAGATTCTTCTATTGGCCAATTTACGGTCCAAAGCCAATTCCATATTTCCAGTGCCCTTAAATTCTTCGAAGATAACCTCATCCATTTTGGAACCGGTTTCCACCAAAGCAGTGGCAATGATGGTTAGCGAACCTCCATTTTCAACATTCCTTGCTGCACCAAAAAACCGCTTGGGCTTGTGCAAGGCATTGGCGTCCACACCACCGGAAAGAATTTTTCCTGAACTAGGAACTACCGTATTGTGAGCTCTTGCCAATCGAGTAATGGAGTCAAGCAAAATCACCACGTCATGACCTACTTCTACCATTCTTTTGGCTTTTTCTAATACAATATTGGCCACCTTCACATGGCGCTCTGCTTGTTCGTCAAAGGTTGAGGAAATTACCTCTGCCTTTACAGAACGTGCCATGTCCGTCACTTCCTCTGGACGTTCGTCTATCAACAAAATCATCAGGTGTACCTCGGGATGGTTTTGGGTAATGGCATTTGCAATTTGTTGAAGAAGTACCGTCTTACCTGTTTTAGGCTGGGCTACAATCATTCCCCGCTGTCCTTTACCTATGGGGGCAAACAAATCTAAGATTCGGGTAGAATAACCATCCGGTTTGGTAGAAAGATTGAGGCGCTCTTCAGGGAAAAGAGGGGTAAGGTATTCAAAAGGTACCCTGTCCCTTATTTCATCGGTAGTTTTTCCATTTACCGTAGCAATTTTTAATAAAGCAAAGTACTTTTCTCCTTCTTTGGGGGGGCGAATAGATCCTTTGATATGGTCACCAGTCTTCAATCCAAAATGCTTGATTTGACTAGAGGACACGTAAATATCGTCTGGAGAAGCGAGGTAATTGTAGTCCAAGGATCTCAAGAATGCGTAACCATCTTGCATGATTTCCAAGACTCCTTCGTTTTCAATTACCCCATCAAATTCCCTAGGACTTACAAATGGTTTTTTTCTACCCGTACCCGGGATAATTTCAGCTGCAGGGATTTGAATCTCTTCTTGGGTTTTGAAATTGGCCCTTCTAGGGAGTTCAGCATCCCCTTCTTCTCTTGGGGCTAGATTTTGTTCTTGAGAAAAAGTTACTGGATACTCGGTATATTCTTCCTGAGAAATTGCTTGAGGAGCCTGGTCTTCAAATACCCTTCTTCTAGGCTTAAATCCTTTAGATTCATCAGAGAACGATGTAGAATGTTTTCTTTCTCCCTTGGGGATAAACTCTTTTGCAGGCTTTACATAAGGCCTGGGAGCTTCATTCTCTGAGGTAGGATTTGAATTTTCGGTCTCCTCCACCCTTGGAGAAGCAGGCAATTCGGTCACATTCTGTCTCCTAAATTTGGGTTTGTATTCAGGTGCCTCCGATGCAGTAGGGGATGAGGAAGCCTGGTCCTCGGGATTTTCTTGATTAAAAAGTTGGTTTTCAACCACAGAGGGTTTTTTCTTAGGTAGAGCTTGTTCAGGCAATATGGCTTGTTGATCTAGAATAGCATATACCAGCTCATCTTTTTTTAGGGTTTTGGAGTTTTTTACTCCAAGTTCCTCAGCAATCTCCTTTAATTCAGATAAAAGTCTGATTCTGAGTTCTTCTATGTTGTACATAAAGAGGGGATGAAATAAATAGGAAGGTAAAATTTGTTGATGGGGCCGTGAATAATTTTCTGAACAAAAATGGTCTGCAGGAAAAGCTCAAGCCAAGGTTGGCTGAATGCCTTATTCACGTATTGAGTACAATATTACACCTTGCAGTTGGATAAACCAAATTTTTCTTTTTCGAGTATTTTTAAAAATATGGGCTTTTTATGCCAACTGACGGAGTATGGGAAGGGATTTGAGAGGGCTTCCTAAATCCAAGTGCTGGGAATGAAAAGCTACCAAATGATCTAAGAGTTTTCTACGAAGAAAAAGAGGAAGGGAAGCAGAAGCATGAAACCCTGTACGAAGCAATTCCTCTATATACAATAAAACAGGCTCAATTTCTTCTTTTTCAAAAGGATGATGAATGCTTTCTTCCAAGAATCCTACGGCTTCATCGGGGGCAAAGCCTAAATGCTTGGCATTTTCTAATAAAAAAACGATGGGAAAATGAATCAATGTACTTTCTGGATGATCTAGGGTCAGGATGCTTTGTTCCAAAAAGTCGAACAATTCCTCGTTGTGATACCCATCCACCATACTTCGGGAGATAAGTTCGGTCACAAATAAGGCAATGCTGGTACAATGCATGTCGAAAGGAATGCGTCTTTGTGGGCTGTAAATTTTTGCCTCGGAAATTCGTTGCAATCCCCTGGCTTCTTTTTCATACACCACCAAATCTAACAAGGTCAGCGGTTGAAATAAGGCTATTTTACTCGCTTTTCCTCCACTTCTTGCCCCATTGACCACATAGCCTTTTAGGCCTAGTTCTCGGGTAAATATTCTGACAATGATACTGCTATCCTTGTATTTTATATAGCTAAGAACGATGCCTTGGGTTTTTCGAAGCATGGCGCCTAAACTTGGAAATGATCCTCAAGAAAACACTTTCTGCACCGGGCTTCATAACTTTCTTTTTCACCTAAGATTACTTTTTCCTTAGAGGAAGTAAGTCTCAAGGAAAAAGCAGCTAAATCCCCACATTTCATGCAAATGGCATGCACCTTGGTGACGTATTCGGCAACGGCCATGAGTTTGGGCATGGGATCGAAAGGCTTACCTTCAAAATCCATATCTAGCCCAGCCAAAATGACCCTTTTACCTTGGTTGGCTAAAACCTGAACTACCCTCACGATCTCTTCGTCAAAAAATTGGGCCTCATCTATGCCTACTACATCGCAAGTTCCACTTAATAGTAAAATGTCTTCTGCAAAATGTACTGGGGTAGAGCGAATACTTGTGTCGTTGTGTGAAACCACAAAGCTGTCGTGATATCGGGTATCTATAGAAGGCTTGAATATTTCCACCGCCTGCTTGGCCAACCTGGCACGAGTGAGTCTACGAATCAATTCCTCTGTTTTTCCTGAAAACATAGATCCGCAGATGACTTCGATCTGTCCCTTTTTTTCCGAATGGGTTCCTAGCCTAGGTGAAGGTTCAATAAACATACTTAATCCGTGTAGCTCAGATGCGGAAATTTGTTTTGATCAGCCACGCGAACGACCAAGGTTCCTTGTAGAAGCTGAGTTTGGCAAGCCAATCGTTCGTGAGGTAAAAGACGCTGCTGGGCTTTAAAAACTTTTTCCTTTTCACTTTCAGGACTCAAATTTTCTTGGCCAGCTAAGATACTCATTTTACAGGTGGTACATCTCCCTTTTTTGCCACAGGCATGCATCCAATCTATTCCATTTTCATGAATTAATTCAATAACTTTACGAGCAGGGTCTTCCGATTCGATGGTTCGATTGGCAAGATTTTGAATGCAAAGTTGAATTTTCCCCATGTCCGTTTTTGAAAGAATTACTTCTACATGACAACTCAAATTAACAGCAATTATTTAGAAAAATACGCAGAAGAGTTTGCTCTAAAGGTCTGTGATCGATTTTTTGCCAATAGGCAGTTTATCACTGGACAAGATATCGTGCAGCTTACCCCAAGCCTTCAAGTCAACCTATTTATCATCAAAAGGCTATTTGAGTTGTGGCAAGAGGAACTTGGCAAACTTAAAAGCAGTCCGTTTTTTGACTATCGAGATATTGCTGTTCACGAAGCCTTGACTCAGTTTATGAATGTTCTTTCCCGAAGAATCAAAATGGAAAGGAACTATCTAGCCCCTATCCTCGAAGAGGCAGTGATGCATTCCATACAAGTAGCTACTGATCCAGTGAATTTTTTTCACCAAGAACTACAGAAGGCGCCCGCAGGGAAGTTGAATGATTTTTTAAAGGAGAATAAAAAATATTACAAGTGGAATGAGGTACTAATTTCCTCTTTAATTGATAAAACTGGCCTTGGCCACGATCTAGATAGCTATCAGCGTGCGATTTCTTCCATCGTCCAGGCTAATCCTCTTGTCGTGGAGGATCCAAAAAATTTACTTTCAAGCTTGGACGAAGAATTATCATTTGATCTAGAGAGCTATTGGGGTACCTCAGCTACCTCAAGCACCCAAGAAGAAGTTTCATCCCCACAAGCAGTGGAAGAAGAATTTACTATGATAGAAGAGGAAGAGATTATCATTATAGAAGAGGAAATCATTTTGGAATCAGAAACTTCCATAGAAACTCCTTCGGATAGCCAAGGGCGCAAGGGACCTGCTTCGCAGGGTAGACTCTTGGATGCTGCTCATTTGAAGAATGTTTTTTCAAACGAGTCCTACAAGGGGATGAAAGGCATTTTGGGAGAGCTTTCAGAAAGCCTTGCTTTAAATCAGCGATTTATGTTTACCAAGGAGTTATTTGACGGAAATGCAGATCTCCTTAGACATGCCCTTAAATCGGTAGATGAAGTAAATTCTTTTGATGAGGCGGTTGATTTAATTAATTCCAGATTTGTGTTGGAGTTAAATTGGGATATTGATTCCGAAGAGGTAAGAGAATTTATGCAACAAATCTTTAGAAAGTTTTTGGAATAAGAGTTCTTCTCCCTATCCAACTGAAAACAGCAGTACTTCCTGCTGTTTTTTATTTTTCACCACTCGGAATTAGTTCAATCTACCCAATTGGGTTGCCCGAGAAGAATCCATTTTTATAAAAATAAATAGAAGGACAGTAAATGACCACAAGGAAGATCCCCCGTAACTAAAGAAGGGTAGCGGAATTCCTACTACGGGAAATAGTCCAATGGTCATGGCGATATTGATCATGAAGTGAAAAAGAAGAATAGAGATCACTCCATACCCGTAAATTCGAGTAAATCTAGTTTTTTGTCTTTCGGCCATGATGACTAAGCGGTAGAGTAGGCCAACAAAAAGTCCAATGACCACCAAGCTACCTAGCCAGCCAAATTCCTCTCCTAAGGTGCAAAAGATAAAATCGGTATCCTGCTCAGGAACAAAGTCAAATTTGGTTTGAGTTCCCTCCAAGTACCCTTTTCCAAATAATCCTCCTGAACCTATGGCAATTTTGGATTGTGTGATATTCCATCCCACCCCAAGAGGATCAAGGTCTGGGTTAAAAAGTACCATGATCCTATTTTGTTGGTGCAAGGGAAGTTTGGAAATCACAAAATCTAGGGAGTAGATGTAAGCAATGATCCCTATGCCAATGAGTGAAAAAGCAAGGATGCGTTGCCAATTTCTTTTCCCCAAATAGATTAGAGCCCCGACGACGAGCAGGATAAAAAATGCCAAGTAAAGGTTGTTTTCAACCCATAGACCAAGAAGTGTTATCGAAATGACTCCCAAAACCAAAAGGTAATAGCGCTGCGGAAAACCCTCCCGATAAAACATGAGTAAAAAGGAAAAATAGACCATGGCAGTCCCAGTATCGGGTTGAAGCAATATCAGGATTACTGGAATGAGTAACACTGCAAATGCAATGGCTTGGTAATTTCTTTTTGATAGGTCGAAAGTGGGTCGCTCCATGACCTTAGCAAGCGCCAAGGCAGTCGCAAATTTGGCAAACTCCCCAGGCTGTATTCTAAAATCCCCCACGCCTATAGAAAGGATTTGTCCATTTACTTCTTTACCAAAAAAGGGAGTTACAATGAGTAGTCCTAAGAATAAGAAGTAAATAACCAATGAAAGATTTTCAAAAAATCGAGCATCTGCCACCATGATTAAGGTAATCAGGGCAATAGCCGTACCGATCCACACCAATTGCTTCCCTGAATTGATAGAAAGATCAAAAATGCTTTTCTCAACCTGACTGTCGTATACAGCGGCATAAATATTAAACCAGCCGATGATTACCAGTGCAAAGTAGATGGACACTGCTATCCAATCTACCCGGTTGATATGTACCTCAGTTGAGTTCATTTAATAAATAAAATTTCCAGCTAGGACATACTCTTGAAGTTCAGGACGAGTAATTTTCCCTTTGATATATTTTTCAATCATCAACGAAGCCGTACTTGCTGCTGCTCTACCTCCCCATCCTGCATTTTCCACATATACGGCGATAGCAATTTTAGGATCCTCTTTTGGAGCAAAGGCAATAAATACCGAATGGTCTTCTCCGTGCGGATTTTGTGCTGTTCCTGTTTTACCTGCGATAACCAAATCTTCGATAACAGCCCGATTTGCGGTGCCATACAAGGCTTCAGCCATGGCGTCTTGAATCAAATTAAAATGCCTAGCGTCTACACCCACGTCATGTCTCTGCTGAAATTTGGCAGGTATTTTTTTGGGATCTCCATCCAACTCTTTTATCAAGTGAGGGGTATAGTAGTAGCCTTTGTTAGCAAAAATGGCCGCCAGATTAGCCATTTGTAGGGGAGTAACCTGCATTTCTCCCTGGCCTATAGACAAGGAATAGATGGTAGAATATTTCCATCTTCCTGACCCATAAATTCTATCGTACAAGGTACTGGAAGGTATGTCACCACCTTTTTCGCCAGACATATCTACTCCCAGAGGACTTCCTAGTCCAAACTTGAGTACTTTTTCCCTCCAAGCATTTAGGCCTAATTCGGTGTCCTTGAAGGTATTGCTGGAAACTTCCCTATTGATAATTTGTCGGAAGGCTTGATGATAGTAGGGATTACAGGAATTTCGAATGGCTCCAAATAAATCTACCGGGCTGGGGTGGTTATGGCAGGCCACCAGGGACCTGTTGCAAGAAAAGGTAGTCTCTGGTTTCAATATTCCTTCCTGTAATCCAATCAGGCTTTGCACGATTTTGAAGATGGATCCTGGAGGATAAGTAGCCATAATGGGCCTATTAAATAAGGGTTTGGAAGCATCTACATTCAATTTTTGGAAGGTCTTACCAAAAGCTGCCCCCGTAAGTTGATTAGGATCGTAAAAGGGAGCTGATATCATGGCTAATATTTCTCCAGTTTTAGGTTCTATAGCAACCACAGAGCCTGTTTTCCCATTCATAAGCAACTCCCCGTATCGCTGCAACTCTAAATCTATGGTGGAGGTAATATTTTTTCCTGCGGCAGAGATGGTGTCGTATTCCCCCTCTTTAAA
The DNA here is from genome assembly GCA_021298245.1 of Algoriphagus sp. Classification (GTDB taxonomy): domain Bacteria; phylum Bacteroidota; class Bacteroidia; order Cytophagales; family Cyclobacteriaceae; genus Algoriphagus. The sequence goes on from JAJTDZ010000030.1 coordinate 27,665, forward strand.
TGGCCCTTTATCCACTCCTCTGACATTGACCATTTTATATTTTACTCCTTTGTTTCCGCGGAGTTCTTCTTCGTAATATTTCTCTAGACCACTTAGACCGACATAATCTCCTTGCTCGTAATATCCTACACTATCTCTTTCTAGCTGGGTAGCACTGATTTCTCCAATATACCCCAAAGCATGGGCGGCAGTAGGGGTGGGGTAAGCCCTTACCGATCTGGTCATGATAAATAGACCAGGGTAGTCTACTAGAAAGTCTTGGATTCTCGCAAAGTCAGCATTTGATATCTGTTTGATTAAAGGAGAAGGTTTTACCCTTGAGTAATTTTTTGCCGCATTATACCCTTCTATTAGTTCTTCTTTACTCACATTAAATAGGGTACAAAAGCGAACCGTATCGGTAAGAGTAAATTCTCTTGGCACGACCATAAGATCGAAAATAGGATTGTTGAAGACCATCAACTTACCATGTCGATCGTACACTAATCCTCGGTAGGGATGATCTACCACACGTTGAATGGCATTGTTTTCTGCCCGCTTCATGAAGCTGTCGTCTACTACTTGAATCATAAAAAGTTTGATAAGGAGTATGGCCCCCACAAAAAAAATAACGAAAAGAATGACGGTTGGTCTTTGATCTTTCATCAGATTCCTTTCCTTCTTTTGAAAAACAGAAGTTGTACAAGAATAGCTAAAACTAAGGTGAAGAGCGAGGAAAATAAACTTTTGCTAAACACGCCCAAAAATCCACCCGTGCCCCATTGGTCCGCAATAAAGAAAACTAAAGCATACAAAAATATCAGAGGAAAGGCATAACTAATAAATCGACCAAGACCAATTTGAGACAAACTGGGCTCTTCTGCTTCGTCATATCCTCCCGTAGGACTGGTTGTTTTTAGCCAAATGGGTTTGAAAAAGGCAAAAACCGTTGCAGCAGCAGCATGCATTCCTATGGTTTCAAAAAAAATATCTAGTAAGAAACCCAAAGAAAAGGAGATAAGTAATAAGGGAATAGTCTTCAGGGTACTAGGCAAAATCAACAAACCCAATAAATATAAAAAAGCAAATGCATACCCGAATAGGGCTAAATTTTTCAAAAATAAAAGTTGAACTACTACCAAGACTAAAATTAAAAAGGTGTAGCTCAGCAAACTCCTAATATTCATAAGGTATTTCTGATTGTCGATATAAGGAATCTAACTCTTCGAATCGGGTATTTTCGACCAAATAGACATAGGTCAATTTACTAAAATCTGCGCTTAATGCCACGGTAATGGATAGGTAATTGGGATCTTTTTCATTTACCGCTACGTTGGAAATTTTTCCAATCAAAATCCCTTCCGGAAATACTGCATTGAATCCTGAAGTAATCACTTCATCGCCTTTAAAGGCTTTGACGTGCCTAGGTACATACAATAACATTGCTTCAGAAGAATTCCTTCCGTCCCATTGCACTGATCCAAATACATCGGAAGACTTTATTTTTGATGAAACGAGTAGGCTAGTATTCAACAACGAAAATGCGACCGAATAATTTTCAGAAACAGATTTAATTCTTCCTACGGCACCTTGGGAGTTAAACACCCCCATCCCAGGCTTGATTCCATGCTTAGATCCTTTGTTGAGGGTCAAATAATTTTGAGAAAACCGTAAGGAATTGGCAATGACACGAGCGCCTCTAAATTCAAAGGAGGCTTGGAGTGAGGAGTCCAATTTGATTTCTAAGCTGTCAGGAATGACTTGACTTGCCATCAACTGCCCCCTAACCCAGGCATTCTCTTCCACTAGTGCCTCATTGGCATCCGCAAGAGAGAAAAATTGAACTACATCTGCTTGCTTTTTCAATACCGCTCCGACGACAGCATTAGAACTGTTAAAGAATGCTGCACCCTGGGGGGAATTATTGGAGACAATCATCCAGATCGCCACTACCTCGAGAACAATAAAAAGCAAAAACGCCCTTACTCGGTAAAGGAACTGTAGGATGCGTAGCATTCAGAATTTAGGTCATCAGAACGGTTCGGAAGTGTTGGATATTTTTAAGGGCAGTACCTGTACCACGCACCACAGCGCGTAAAGGATCTTCTGCAATATGGATAGGCAACTTGGTTTTTTGATGGAGTCGCTTATCCAATCCTTTTAGTAAAGCCCCACCCCCAGTGAGGTGAATGCCGTTGTCATAAATATCTGCAGATAATTCAGGCGGAGCAATTTCTAATGCCTTTAAAACTGCTTCTTCTATCTTAGATACAGATTTATCTAAGGCAAAAGCGATTTCAGAATAAGACACCTTGATCACTTTAGGTATCCCCGTCATCAAATCCCGACCACGAATTTCATAGTCCTCTGGAGCATCGTCGAGCTCGGTAAGAGCGGAACCTATTGCAATTTTTACCTTTTCTGCAGAACGTTCTCCGATAAGTAGGTTGTGTTGCCTTCTCATGTAGTCCAAGATGTCTTTGGTAAAGGTATCTCCAGCCACTCGGATAGATTGATCTGCTACGATTCCTGATAAGGCGATAAGTGCAATTTCCGTGGTACCCCCTCCAATGTCCACAATCATGGAGCCCATGGGTTTTTCAATATCTACTCCAATTCCAATTGCTGCTGCAATGGGCTCGTAAATCATATACACCTCCTTGGCTCCTGCGTGCTCTGCGGAGTCACGAACCGCTCTTTTTTCCACTTCTGTGATGCCTGAAGGGATGCAAATTACCATCTTATGGGATTGAGGAAACATCCCTTTTTTCTGTCCAGGAATCATCCGAATCAATCCTCGAATCATTTGTTCGGCCGCGTAAAAATCCGCAATCACTCCATCTTTCAACGGGCGAATAGTCTTGATATTTTCATGCGTTTTTTCGTGCATATTCATTGCTTCACGCCCTACTGCAAGCACTCGGTTGTTGGTTTTATCAATGGCAATGATGGATGGCTCGTCGACCACGATTTTGTCTTTATGGATGATTAGGGTATTTGCAGTACCCAAATCAATGGCTATATCACTAGAGAAAAAATCAAATAGTCCCATGTTATTTTTTTTTGCTTAATACTCCCTTCCTGCGTCTTAATTTACGGTAAGCATATGATTTTTACCGAGAGTCGGCAAAATTATTATCTTAAATTGACAAAACTGCCAGAAAGCAGAATTTTTTGTTTCTAAAGATAAAAATAGAAAGGTGAATTCTTCAATTGGGCAATTTTGCTTCAGGAATCAATAAAATTAAGCATTTTTTTGGGCAAATCCCTTCGTTTTTTGCTTTTACTTATTCTTTTTCTTATTTTTGCTCTGTATTCTAAAGTAATGGAGGGGACACAAGTCCCCTCTTTCATTATTCGAAGGCATGAGTGAATTGAAACAAGACATAATTTCTTTAGTCGAAAATCAACTTTCCGATGGTCTTCACTATCTGGTTGAAGTTAAAATCGAGGAGAAAGCGGGGAAGAAAAAGCTTCAGATTTTGATAGATTCCGATCAGGGAGTAAGTATTGATTATTGTGCATCCCTGAGTAGGGCGTTGTCTGAGGTTTTGGAAGCCAAGGAATATTTTGGAGATGCCTACCTATTGGAAGTTTCTTCTCCGGGGATTGATTATCCTCTGACTGAAAAACGGCAATACCTAAAAAATCAGGGGAGAATGCTCAAGGTACATTTATCCTCTGGTCAAGAAATCTTGGGCAAGCTAAAAGCAGTGGAAGAATTAGGAATAAAACTTGGGTATACTCAAAAAATAAAAGGAAAAAAAAGTCAGGAAGAGGAACGAATTTTCTCTTTCGAAGAAATAAAAAAATCTTACGTACAAGTATCGTTTAATTAATTCCAATGGATGCAAAAGTTTTAATAGAATCCTTCGCAGAATTTGCGAGATCTAAAAATGTGGATCGCCCTACCATGATCCGTATTCTGGAAGATGTGTTTCGCGCGATGATTCGCAAGAAATTTGAGACAGATGAGAATTTTGATGTGACCATCAATGCGGAAAAAGGGGATCTGGAAATATTCCGGATCAGAGAAATTGTAGATGACAATTCAGAGGACATCTGGGACTTTGATAAAATTAGCCTTTCCGATGCCCAAAAAATTGAACCTGATTTTGAAGTAGGAGAAGAGGTATACGAGAAAATTGAACTTGAAGAGTTTGGAAGAAGGGCTGTGCAAATGGCCCGTCAGACCTTGATTCAACGCATCAAAGACTTGGAAAAAGACATACTTTTTGCCAAGTACGAAGAACAAGTTGGAGAAATTATTTCTGCAGAAGTGTACCAAATATTGGGACGAGAAATCCTTTTGATTGATGCAGAAGGCAACGAATTGATTTTACCTAAGGGAGAGCAAATTTCTAAAGATAGATTTAGAAAGGGAGATAGCATCAAAGCCGTCGTTCATAGGGTAGACATGATCAATGGAAATCCTAAAGTGGTCTTGTCTAGAACTTCCCCTGTATTTTTGGAAAGATTGTTTGAAAATGAAGTGCCTGAAGTATACGATGGTTTGATTACCATTGTGAAGGTCGTGCGTGAACCAGGAGAGCGGGCCAAGGTGGCAGTTGAGTCTTACGATGACCGCATTGATCCAGTAGGCGCTTGCGTGGGCATGAAAGGTTCGCGTATTCATGCTGTAGTTAGAGAACTTCAGAACGAAAACATTGATGTGATCAATTTTACCGAAAATCTAGAGCTTTATGTTTCTAGAGCTTTGAGCCCAGCCAAAGTGTCTTCCTTGACCATTAATTCAGAAAGCAAGAGAATCTCTGTTTTCCTAAAGCCTGATCAAGTTTCTCTGGCAATTGGTAAAGGGGGATTTAACATCAAACTGGCCAGCAGGTTGGTGGGGTATGAGATCGACGTGTTCCGTGAATTGAATGAATACGAGGAAGAGGATGTAGACTTGACCGAATTTTCAGATGAAATTGATCAATGGATTATTGACGAACTGAAGAAAACTGGATTAGATACTGCAAAAAGTGTTTTGGCTTTGAGCAAGGAGGATTTGATCCGAAGAACAGAATTAGAAGAGGTCACCATTGACGAGATATTTAGAATCTTGAGAACAGAATTTGACCAATAATGGGCTTTTGCCCAATTGAATATCCTTAACTTAATTACGATTTCGAAAGAGGTTTTTGCTTATGTCAGAAGAAAAAATGATGCGATTAGGCCAGATAGCCAGAAAACTCAACGTGGGAACGGCAACCATCGTAGAGTCCTTGGCTAAAAAGGGCTATGAGGTGGAGAATAATCCTAATTCCAAAATCACCTTGGACCAAATTGTCATGTTGGAAAAGGAGTTTAAATCTTCTGCTCTCGAAAAAGAGGAAGCTTCACACCTTTCTATAGGAAAGCGTCATGAACCTGCTTTCGAACAAGAATCGCCGAAAATTGAAAAGACAACGGAGAGTACTCCAGCCCCTGAAAGCGTTATTGAAAAAATTTCCACAGAGGCACCCAAGTTGGAGGGAATAAAAATTTTAGGTAAGGTGGATTTGGATAAAAAGCCAAGCCCTGCACCAGCACCTAAGCCTGTGGCTTCTGCTCCAAAAACTGATCCTGAGCCAGAAATTTCTTCTCCTATCCCAGCTCCTATTGCTTCAGAGCCCAAGGAAGAGGTCTTCATGCCAACACCAGAGCCGTCCGCACCTTCACCCGAAGAGGGACAGTCTGATGAAGGTAGTCGATTTGCTGGCAAGGCAGATTCTTTAAAGGGATTAACTGTATTGGGTAAAATTGAACTTCCAGCTGATAGAGGCAAGAAAAAGGGTGGGCCCGTAGCCTCATCGGATGAGCGGGGAAGGGATAAAAAGAGACCTAGAAAGCGAATTGATACGCCTCCTTCTCAAGGGGGTTCTCAGCAGGCTCAAGGAGGGCAGTCCAAGCCACAAGACCAACGGGGTCCTCGTCCTGACCAATCCCAAAAAGGAGGACAAGCCCAGCGTGGAGGAGGTAATTCACAACAGCGTATTCAAAAAGCTGAGCCTACTCCAAAAGAAATTCAAGACCAAATCAAGCAAACCTTAGCTCGCCTTCAGGGAAATAAACCAGGGGGGAAAGCAAAATCTAGACGAGATAAGAGGGCTGAAAGAGATCGTGAAGTTGAATCCGAAGGAGAGGAAATAAAAATTTTAAAGGTAACTGAATTTATTTCAGCCAATGACTTGGCAGCCTTGTTGGACGTATCTGTAAATCAGATCATTTCTGCCTGTTTATCCTTGGGTATGTTTGTGTCTATTAACCAGCGTCTAGATGCAGAAGCCATCACCATCATCGCCGATGAATTTGGATACGATGTAGAATTTACCAAATCCATCGAGGAGGAAATGGAAGAGGAGGAGGATGATTTAGAAGAGGAATTAGAAGAAAGAGCCCCTATTGTGACCATCATGGGGCACGTAGATCATGGAAAAACCTCCTTGCTTGATTTCATCAGGACCTCTAAGGTAACTGCTGCAGAGGCAGGGGGCATTACCCAACATATAGGTGCCTACGATGTGGTAACCAAAACCGGTCATAAAATTGCATTCTTGGATACTCCGGGTCACGAAGCATTTACTGCCATGCGTGCTCGAGGAGCAAAAATAACCGACGTGGCCATCATTGTGATTGCTGCCGACGATAGTATCATGCCCCAGACCAAAGAAGCGATTAACCACGCGCAAGTTGCTGGCGTTCCTATGATTTTTGCTATCAATAAGGTAGATAAGCCCAACGCCAAGCCTGAAAAAATTAAGGAAGAATTGGCCAACATGAACCTGCTAGTTGAAGAATGGGGAGGAAAATACCAAAGCCAAGATATTTCTGCTAAAACAGGTCAAGGCGTTGACGAACTTTTAGAAAAAGTATTGTTGGAATCTGAGATTTTGGAACTTAAAGCCAATCCCACTAAAAATGCCGTAGGCACGGTCATAGAAGCATCTTTGGATAAAGGAAGAGGATATGTATCGACCCTAATGGTGCAAGCAGGAACCCTTCGAGTAGGAGATGTCATGCTCGCAGGTCAGCATTACGGACGGGTCAAGGCGATGTTTGACCATACGGGAAAGAAACTCAAAGAAGCAGGCCCTTCTACCCCTGTACAGGTACTGGGGCTAAGTGGAGCGCCTCAAGCGGGAGACTCCATCAAGGTGTACGATTCGGAAAGAGAGGCGAGGGAAATTGCCAACTCTAGAGAGCAAATCCAGAGGGAACAAAGTTTACGAACCAAAAAACACATTACTCTAGATGAAATAGGTCGTCGTTTGGCTATAGGAAGCTTTAAAGAGCTCAATATCATCATAAAGGGAGACGTGGATGGCTCTGTAGAGGCTCTCTCTGACTCCCTACTCAAACTTTCAAAAGACGAGGTCAAAGTTAGCATCATCCATAAGGGGGTAGGTCAAATTTCAGAGTCCGATGTACTCTTGGCTTCTGCCTCTGATGCGATCATCATAGGATTCCAGGTAAGGCCATCTGCCAATGCGAAGAAGCTTGCTGAACAAGAGGAAATCGAAATACGACACTATTCTATCATTTACGATGCGATCAATCAAATCAAAGACGCTATCGAAGGAATGCTAGAACCAGAATACGAAGAAGTCATTACTGGAAATATTGTGGTTCGTGAAATTTTCAAAATCACCAAAGTGGGCACCGTTGCAGGATCCTATGTTACGGATGGATTTATCACTAGGAAAAATAAAATTCGTGTCATTCGAGACGGTATAGTGATCCACGAGGGAGAAATTGATCAACTCAAGAGATTTAAAGATGATGTTGCTGAAGTGAAGGCGGGGTATGAGTGCGGTATTTCCATTAAAAATTTCAACAATATTCAAGTGGACGATACCATTGAAGGGTATGAGATGCAAGAGATCAAAAGAAAAAAATAAATTTCTTAATTGCTCAATACAAAAGGAACAACGAAAGTTGTTCCTTTTTACTTGGGATGCAGCATGGAACTAGTTAATACATTCACCTATTTGGGGCTGATCGTCTCTTTTCTTTTACTTTTTTTAGGATTGATTCGACCCGTTTTGGTGCTATGGTTTTTGGACTCCTGCACTCGGATTAAGGTCCTAAAGTTGTATGGAACTAGCTTGGTTTTGTTTGTGATTTTATTCTTCTTGATCCACTGGAATTGATAGAACAGGATAAAAAAGAAGCTTTAGCTGTTTTTTTTAATTTTTTTATTCATCTTAACATCGGAAATAGACCAATCCGTGAAAAACGCAATAGCCATAGTACTTCTTATTTGCTTTGCCATCTTTCATTTTGGCTATTATGCGGTGTATTTTTCTGCCTCTATCTCTCTAGAAAATCGTTGGGACGATCAAATCTACGGGGATCAAGTACTGCAGATGGAAGAGCGTATGTTGGAAATTCCTTTACAAGCCCCTTACATGGCAAATCAGGAAGAATTTCAAGCTACCAATACTAGTTTTGAAAAAGATGGAAAGTATTACCGTGCCATCAAGCAGCGCTATCAAAACGACACCTTACAAGTGGTATATGTGCAAGATACTGCCAAAAAAAATCTTGATTCTGCAGTAAAGAGATGGATTTCTGCTTTGGCAGAGGATCAACTTCCACAAGACCAAGAGGCCAAGCAAATGGGAATGCTATTTGCCAAAGATTACATTCCATCCCAAGAGACTAGTTTTGATGGTCTAGCAAGGCATGGATTTGAATTTAAAAAAGGGTTTATTTTTTCATCTTATTTCAGTCCTTATTTCACTATAGATTCTCCTCCTCCACAACTTGGTTAATTTTTTCTCATGACTAACTGAGGGTTTTCCTCAGCCATGGTGTCGTGACCCATTACCACCGAAAACCACTAGACTAGCTTCTTTTGGTTTATGGAGTTATTTCATTCTTACATTTTAATCTAAAATAATATGACTTATCGTCTAAGATTTCTGAGTTTGCTATTCGCAAGCTTGGGAATACTTACTATATCTCGAGCGCAGACGCCCTTGGATGGGCTAATGATGCCGAAGGGGGAGATATGCGTTGCGCTCATGTATGAGCAGGGCACTTGGGACCGCTATTGGGAAGGTTCTGTCGTTCGAGTTAATCAAAACATAGGGACCTTTACTCGGCAAATGGGAATGCCCATGATTGTAGGGGGGATTACCGACAAGATCAATGTCATCTTGAGTCTGCCCTATGTGAAAACTTCCGCATCTGCTGGACAGTTGGCCGGAGTCCAAGGGATACAAGACTTAGGACTTTCGGTAAAGGCAATAGTAGTAGAAAAGACCTTGGGTAAAGGCAAATTAACGGGTTTTACGAACCTTAGCCTAAGCACACCTGCTTCCAATTATTTATCGGATTACATGCCATTTAGTTTAGGTTTTGGAGCGAATGAGTTGGGAATTAGGGGCATTGGATTGTATGAACTGGATAAAGGTCCCTACTTCAGGGCATCGTATTCCTACTTGCATAGAGGGATTACCGAGGCTGAGCGGGATTTTTATTATGCCGATGGGGCCTATTATACTTCAAAAATGGATGTACCGGATGCTTTTCTAAGCCAAGTGACCCTTGGGTCTTGGATGTTTAATAAAAAATTGAGGGTGGAGGCAAGCCTGACTACCGTTCGATCTACATCTGGAGACGACATCCGGGTGTATTCCATGCCTCAACCTACCAATAAGGTTGATGTGGATCGAATCGAAGGCTTTGCTCAATATTATTTTGGATCCAAACGAAGCTTCGGAATTATAGCTTCTTACCATCACCTGTTTTCTGGAAGAAATATGGGACAATTTTCAGGTTATGGGTTAGGCCTGACCTACCAATTTAAGGCCCTTAAATGAGAAATCTTATGAAAAAATATAATTACGTACCCCTGTTGGTGGTACTTTTCTCCCTAGGGATTACTTCGTGCATGGAAGACTTGCCTAGATACAATGAATTTACCGGATATGAATTTTCAAGTTTGGACCCCAATGCTGGTCAATGGAAATTGGTCCTTCACAGCTCCCCCGAACAGATTGCCCTAGCTAGTCCTAGTGCTACCGGGTCAGCTGAACTTCTCAAGGAGTTGGAAGATGTAAAGGCAAGAAGTAAAAATGCTACAGCAGCTCAGCGAGAGGCAGTGGCCTATTGGACCAATAACCCCTTGGTAAGGTGGAATGAAATTGCCTTGGAATTGGCTACCAAATACAATTTAATTCCTGCGCCCAATCCGGATGGAACTTATCCCGTCCCTGATCCTACCAATCCATCCAAATATCCCAAGTTCCCCTATTCTCATCCGCCCTACACCAGTAGGATGTTGGCGTATTTGAGTGTAGCCCAATACGATGGATTGATCATGGCTTGGCATTATAAATATAAATTTAAGCGGCAGGCCCCCTACCAATTGGATACGCAGATCAAATCTGCCTATGAGGCCAATGGACTCTATTCTTATCCTTCGGATGGAGCTGTAGCGGCTATTGCCTCTAGAGACGTGCTTACGGCCATGTTTCCATTGGAAAAGGACTATCTAGCCCAGAAAGCGCAAGAGCATTTGGAATCCCTGCTTGTGGCAGGAATCCATGTTGCTAGTGACTTGGAGGCAGGTCAATTGATCGGAGCTGGAGTAGCTAAGACCGCCCTTGCAAGGGCATCAACAGATGGAATGAAAAATGCACAGGCACCTAAAGCCATCTCTGATTCTATTAAAAATGCAGCCAAAGCTCGCTTTGGATGGTCATGGGAAAATCAGGAGACCCCTCAAAGACTGGTGGGATTGGTTCCTTTATTTGGGAGAGTTAGGCTGTGGAATGTGCCCAATGTAGAGGCTATTCGTCCCGGTCCTCCTCCAGCACCAGGATCGCCTGTATTTCAGGAGGCGGTGTCAGAATTGAAAAGATATGCCAATACCCTCACTCCAAACCAGCGAAGGATTGCTAATTTTTGGAACGATGGATTAAATACCTACACTCCTCCTGGGCATTGGAATCGCTTTGCAAAAGAGGAGGTTGTGGCCAATAAACTCAATCCGGTGAGGACTGCTCGGGTATTTGCTTACCTCAATATGGCCATCATGGATGCAGGTGTAGGATGCTGGGATGCCAAGTATTACTACCATTATCCGCGACCAATCCAGACTATCGCTGGGTTTAAGACTATTCTGGGTACTCCAAATTTTCCTGCTTATACCTCAGGGCATGCTTCCTTTTCTGGTGCTGCCGCCGAAGTAATGGCCCATTTTTTTCCTGGAAACGCCATTCAGTTTAGGAAATGGGCAGAGGAAGCTTCCATGTCACGTATTTATGGGGGCATCCATTACTCATTTGATGCAAGTGCAGGTTTGACCCAGGGCAAGCAAGCAGCCAGTTTCGCAATTGCAAAAGCAAAATTGGATAACGCGGAATAAGGAAACGCTCCATCTAAGGAGGTCAAAGTGGCTATACAGGTACTTTGACGCTATGGCTAAAATAAACAGCAAGGAGGCAATGGCTGCTAGAATATAGCCCTGGTCTTGGAAATTTTTCCAGGCAAAAAGTCCCAATGAAGCCAAGGTGACGGTAAACATGAAAAACATGGGAATGGTCACGAAGGTAGCAGAGATTTTGTTTTTGATCAGCCAAACCCCAATGGTCAGCAGAGCCAGAGCTGCAAGTAGTTGGTTGGCAGATCCGAAAATGGGCCATAGCTTCTCAAATTCTCCAGAGGCAAGCAATAATACGGAGAGAATCACGACAATTGTGGTGGATAGGTAGCGATTTTTGGCCATTACCTGCGCAGCAGGCTGAGGTATATCTTCAAAATATTCTTGCAGGGTAAATCTGGCCAATCGAGTACAGGTATCCAAGGTAGTTAGAGCGAATGCAGAAACGGTCAAGGCCACAAAGCCAATGGCAAAAGGCTCGGAAATCCCTAGGCTAGAGATCATACCTCCTAATCCAGTAGAAAATAAGGCTACGGGCCCCACTTCATTGATACGACTCAGGTATTCGGATCTATCCAAGATCACTACTGCCCCTACCGAAATGATGGCTAAGAAAGATTCGATAAGCATCCCGCCAAAACCTACAATTTTTGCATCACTTTCCTTATCCAATTGCTTGGAGGTAGTTCCAGAAGCTACCAAAGCATGGAAACCTGAGATTGCCCCACAGGCAATGGTTACAAACAAGACGGGAAATACGTACCCCAAACTATCACTTGAGACTTGTACTTCTGTGCTCATTTCTATTTGGGGATTTGCAATGATGACTCCTGCCACCGCTGCGATCATCATGCCGTAGAGCAAATAGCTGTTGAGGTAGTCTCTGGGTTGAAGTAGCAGGGAAACTGGGGTGACTGAGGCTAAAAAAGCATAGGCCAATAGTCCTCCAACCCACCAGGTATAGTCCAAGGTTACAGGAAGCTGGGTCCCGAGATAGACAAAATAGTACATCAAAATCACCCCAATTACCGTGATAGCTATAAAGGCAATTTTTTTATTACCAACGAGTCGATTTAAATACCCGAATGAAACTGCTAAAAAAATAAATAAGATAGAGGCTGAGGCTACTCCTGGATTGGCTACGAAAGTTTTGGCGATAATGTCTGAAAAAACGCCTATGACCAAAATTAAGGTAGAGAAACTAAAAAGAATGAAGAGCTGCTTTCCTTTGATTCCGATCTGATTGCGAATGATAACTCCTATGGATTTGCCCTCTGTTCGCAATGAAGCGGCTAAGCTTCCTAAGTCGTGTACGGCTCCAAAGAAAATTCCTCCCAATAAAATCCAAATTACAGCAGGGACCCACCCAAAGGTAACAGCAATGATGGGTCCTACGATAGGCCCTGCTCCAGCAATGGAAGCAAAGTGATGACCTAAAACTACAATGGGCTTGCTGGGCTCATAGTCAATTCCATCTCGTAAAGTGTGGGAAGGTGCCTTTCTTGAATCGCTAAGTCCAAATTTCGAGTACACAAACTTTCCATAAAATCGGTAGGCTAAAATCAGGACGATAGCGGAAATCAGGAGAAGAAGGGATAGGCTCATGGTAGAAGGAATTAACCTTGAAAAGCAACTTTGAAATTACCTAGGAGATAGGACTTCCAAAATACTAAAATTTAACCCAAGACAAAACAGTTTCTATTTTAAGGAATGCTCTCCAAGAAAATGCTAGATTGATTTCTTGTTTTAATAATGGAATTTAAGCCTACCTTTGTACCCTTCAAGTCTTCAAAAAACCTACACATTCTTATGGCTTGGTTTAAGCGAACTGACAAAGGCATCAAAACTTCTACCGCAGAAAAGAAAGATACTCCGGATGGGCTGTGGTACAAAACTCCCAACGGCACGATTGTTCATACGAGAGAGTTAAAAAACAATGCTTATGTCTCTCCTAGTGATGATTTTCATGTCAAAATAGGCTCAAAAGAATATTTCGAAATCCTGTTTGACAACAATAAATTTACCGAGTTGGATGCGGAAATGAAGTCGGGTGATCCGCTCAAGTTTGTGGACACAAAATCCTATGCGTCAAGAATTGAAGCGACCATCTCTAAATCAGAATTAAATGATGCCGTGAGGGTGGCCTATGGAAAAATGAATGGACATGATCTGGTCATTGCATGTATGGATTTTAATTTTATTGGCGGTTCTATGGGCTCTGTAGTTGGAGAAAAAATTTCCAGAGCTATAGATTATTCCTTAAAACACCGGGTTCCTTTCCTAATGATTTCTAAATCTGGGGGAGCAAGGATGATGGAGGCAGGATTTTCATTGATGCAAATGGCGAAAACTTCAGCCAAATTGGCTCTATTGGATCAGGCTAAAGTGCCTTATATTTCCCTTTTGACTGACCCCACTACGGGTGGAGTTACTGCCTCTTATGCCATGCTGGGTGATTTCAATATTGCTGAGCCAGGAGCTTTGATTGGATTTGCAGGTCCGCGGGTCATCCGAGAAACCATTGGCAAGGATCTTCCCAAAGGGTTTCAAAGTTCTGAGTTTGTTTTGGATCATGGATTTCTCGACTTCATCGTTGACAGACGCTTGCTAAAATTGAAGTTGAGTACCTTGTTGCAACTCATAAAAAATTGAGGAAGGGATCGAGAATTTTAACGTAAAAAGGACAAAACTTTTTAAGCGAATATTGGATTTATAAATATATTTGTGCGCCTTTTCATGGGCCATTTTCTAAAGGAAAAGTAAACTTAACAGTTCATGGGTTCAGTAATTATTACTTCCATTGTAGCCTTTACGGTAATTATCCTGCTACTAGTCTTTATCCTCTTGTATGCCCAATCCAAATTGGTGAATTCAGGGGATGTAAAAATCATTATTAATGGGGATGAAAGCAATCCGGTTGTTGCTTCCGCAGGTTCTAGTTTGCTCTCCACCTTAGGTAATCAAAAGATTTTTCTTCCTTCCGCTTGTGGAGGGGGAGGGACTTGCGCCATGTGCAAGTGTATCGTGGATGAAGGTGGAGGAGATGTGTTGCCTACAGAGGTAGGTCACTTAAGTAGGGCAGAGCAGCAAGGTCATGTTAGACTTGCGTGTCAAGTCAAAGTAAAGCAGGACATGAAGATTCGCGTGCCTGAAGAAATTTTTGGAATCAAGAAGTGGGAATGTGAAGTTATTTCCAACTACAACGTTTCTACTTTTATCAAGGAATTTATGGTAAAGTTGCCTGAAGGAGAGACTTTACATTTTGAGGCAGGAGGATACATTCAGATCGATGTACCTGCAATAACAGTCAACTTTAAGGACATGGACATTACTCCACATCCGGAGTTGGGTCACCCTGCTGATGTCTACAAAAGCGATTGGGATAAGTTTGGATTGTGGAGCTTGGTAATGAAAAATGAAGAGCCTTTGTTTAGGGCGTATTCCATGGCAAATCACCCGGCAGAAGGAAATATAGTCATGCTCACCATCCGTATCGCTACTCCTCCATGGGATAGAGCAAATAATCGCTGGATGGATGTCAATCCTGGGGTGTGTTCTTCCTATGTCTTTGGTAGAAAGCCTGGAGATAAGGTGATGATATCAGGACCTTATGGAGAATTCCATATCAATCCTACGCAAAGAGAAATGGTCTACATTGGGGGTGGAGCCGGTATGGCTCCCTTAAGAGCACAAATTTTCCATTTGTTCCATACCGAAAAGACCAAAAGGAAAGTATCGTATTGGTATGGAGGTAGATCAAAGAAAGAGCTTTTCTATGTACCTCATTTCCGAGAAATAGAGAAGGAATTTCCAAACTTCAGTTTCCATATAGGTCTTTCTGAACCTCTTCCAGAGGACAATTGGAAAATCAAAACTTCTTTGGAAGATAAGAAAGCAGACGGTTATGTAGGCTTTATACACCAAGTCTTGTTTGACAATTACCTCAAGAATCATCCTGAGCCAGATGAGGTAGAATACTACCTTTGCGGTCCTCCATTGATGAATGCTGCGGTATTGAAACTTCTCGATGACTTGGGAATTCCTAAAGAGAACATTCGCTTCGACGATTTTGGAGGATAAGTCGACCTCTCAAAAATCCTGCTTCGGCAGGATTTTTTTTTAGGTATCATTTTTGATTAGTTTTAACTACTGATTTTCTAGACATGCAAATTCATTCTTTTTTTGAGCCGATAGCCGCTGAAGTAGTAGAAAAAACTTATCCAGATAATGCTTTGGTAAGGCAAATTGCGCTTCACTACGAATCATTTCCCGATCTTAAGCACGTACAACTTGCCTTAATTGGCCTAACCGAGAGTCGTGGAGCAAAGAGTTCTCAAAGTGTTTATCGGGCTAGTACGGAGATTCGTGAAAAACTTTATGAATTAAAAAAGGGAGCCTTCTCCTATAGAATTGCTGATCTTGGAAATTTGATTTGTGGCGAAAGCCTCAATGACACCTACCAACATGTTCGTCAGGTCGGAGAATATCTGATAAAGCAACAAATATTGCCCATATTTTTTGGGGGTTCACATGACCTAGACTATGGACAATACTTGGCTTACCAAAAATTGAAAAAATTAGTTACCCTGCTTACCGTTGATGCCAAAATTGATATGGAAGAAAAGGGACCTGAAAGTGATCGCCATACCCAAGAGATCGTCTTGCATCAACCCAATTTCCTATTTTCCTATGCGCACTTAGGTTACCAAAGTTTTTTAGTGGATTCTAGCTTGGTGCATGTTTTGGAAAAGCTCTATTTCGATCACGTGCGCATCGGCCAAATTCGGGATAATATAAATGAAATTGAACCTTTGATTCGCGATGCGGATCTTCTAAGTTTTGACCTATGTGCACTTCAATCTAACGTAGCTCCTGGAGCCGTGGATGCACAGCCCTTTGGATTGACGGGAGAAGAAGCTAGCCAGATTTGTTGGTTTGCAGGTTCCAATGAAAAACTAAGTTCTTTTGGCCTGTATGGCTATGATCCCTACTTTGACGATGCTCGCAACAAAACCGCAAAAGTAGCTGCCGTCATGATATGGTATTTTATTGAGGGATTTTATAGTCGTAAAGACAGCTATTCTTTCAAGAGTGCAGATTATATGAAGTATACAGTGTCTTTGGACAAAACCCCCAACACCTTAGTTTTTTATAAAAGCAAGCGAAGTGGGAAATGGTGGATGGAAATACCTTATAATGATACAGGAATTTTTGATCGAGTGAGCACCGTACCCTGTAGTTATGCTGATTATCAGATGGCCCAGAAAGGAGAAATTCCCGAGCGTTGGATCACAGCACAGATCAAGTTGTATTGATGGAATCCTATACAAGCAAGCAACTTGCCTTAAGAAATGGTCAGGATACCCCTGAAATTTGGGTAGCCTACAAGGGCATCATTTACGACGTGACTTCTTCAAGATTGTGGAAAAAAGGCATGCATTACGAACATTGGGCAGGTCAGGATTTGACTACAGAGCTTGCTGATGCTCCACATACGGAAAGTGTTTTCAAAAAATTTCAAGCCATTGGCCAACTAATTTCCAATGATACTACTAGCAGATAGCGGATCGAGTAAGACCGATTGGAGAATATTACATAAAGATGGGCAGGTTAGCCACTACCGAGGGATAGGGTTTAATCCCTATTACATGAGTCCAGAAGAGATGGCCCAGCAGTTGAGACAGGATTTTCTGCTAGCCCATGCCCAAGAAATTCAACAAATTTTTTACTATGGAGCAGGATGTGCTGCGCCAGAGCGACAAAAAGACGTGGCTTCGGCCTTGAGAAGTATTTTTGAAAAGGCTAGCATACAGGTGAATCATGACCTACTTGCTGCTGCCAAAGCGACTTGTGGGAAGGAGGCTGGAATAGCGTGTATCTTAGGCACAGGATCAAATAGCTGTGACTACGATGGGCAAGTCATCCTTCGGTCTCGTCCAGCTCCAGGGTATATCCTTGGAGATGAGGGTGGGGGATGCGATGTAGGAAGGCAGTTTCTTCAAGATTTTATTCATGAAGAAATGCCAGATTACCTACGCAAGATGGCCATTGATCGATTTCAACTCAGTCAAAATGGAATTCAAGACCAGGTCTATCGTCAACCGTATCCCAATCGTTACATGGCAAGCTTTTGTAGGTTTATTACTGAGAATAAATCGGATCCCTATTGCTTTGCCTTGTTTTACAATTCCTTTCAGCGGTTTTTTGCCAAACACGTATGCAAATACCCAGCTTACCAAAAAAAGACGACGCACTTTGTGGGTTCCATCGCTTATTACAATGAGGATATGTTGCGTAAAGCAGC
>JAJTDZ010000031.1 GCA_021298245.1 Algoriphagus sp.
GTTTGCTCCAATGAAATACGGCCAGCCAAAGAAGCCGGGACCTTTCGCTTGGTTGAATTCATCATAGCCTTTCGATCCCCAAATAGAGTCTACAGAGGCATCGGGGCCCACCTCGCCCCAGTAGAGGTAACCGGTTTTACTATCCAGTGTAGGTCTCCATGGATTTCTATGTCCCATGGTGTAGATTTCAGGTCTTGTTTTGGCTGTTCCAGGAGGAAATAAATTTCCTTCGGGAATGGTATAAGTCCCATCAGCCTCTGGGTGAATACGCAATATTTTACCTCTTAAATCATTTGTATTTCCTGGTGCACGTTGGTCATCCGAATTTTCCATCCCAGGTCTTTCATCCAAATTAGAGGAACCCTCTCTGGGGTTGACCGTATTATTGCCGACGGTGAGGTAGAGATTTCCTTCTTTATCAAACACCATTCCACCCCCCGTATGGCAGCATTCCTCTCGTTGGGTAGGGACTTCTAGAACAATTTTTTTTGAAGATTCCACCAATTCGTTGCCTACAAGTTCCCATCTAGCAAGTACATGTTTGGAATCTGTTGGATCTGCATAGTATAAGTAAATCCAATTGTTGGTAGCATAATCTGGATGCGCAATAACACCCATTAATCCCTCTTCAGCCTCCCGAGTTACTCCTTCCTTGTTGGTATACTTAGTATTGACTGGAATGGTCGCAACTAAAGTGATTTCTCCTGTAGATTCATCGATAATTTTGACTCCACCTTTGCGTTCCACCACCAACACCCTGTTATTAGGTAAAAACGTCATTTCCATAGGTTCGTCCATACCCTCGGTGAGTACCACTTTTGTGAATCTGTTGTCCTCTGGTTTGATTGAAGGATCATCGCTAGTATTACAGGAGAATAGAGCTAAAGCCACTAGCAGGTAAGGATAAAATTTTTTAAAAATTGACTGGGACATGGGTTTGTTATTTAGAAGAAATTCTAAACTAAAGCAGAAATACCAAAAATTATTGGGACAAATCCAAAAGTTATTTTGGATGCGGTTAAATATTGTGATAAAAGTAATTTTTTGAGGAAACTTAGTGTTTGGCGAAGTTCTGGTTCGAAGTATTGTAAAAACATTCTTTAAATTTTTCTTGCTAAGCTCAAGAGGATTTATCTGAATGTTCGAAACCATCCTACGTTGCTAGAATTTCGTATTTTGAAATATGAAACCACCATCCTATTGGTTTGGAGTTGATGAATAACAATAGAAATTGATTTGCTGTAGTAAATTCAAATACAATTGACTCAGATTGAATTCTCTTATTTTACTTCCCTATGCAAAACTTACTAAAAATAGTTGCTAGCAAATCCTCCGTGGTCACTTCACCAGTAATCTCACTGAGGTAGTGCAGCGCGCGGCGGATGTCCATTGCCAAAAAGTCGTTGGTCACCAACTGATCCAATCCACCTAGAACCTCCAGTAAGGATTCCCGGGTCTTGGTCAAACTGTCGTAATGTCGCACGTTGGTCACAACGGTATTCCCGGTACGGAACTTATCCAAATTGACCAAGTCTAGGATGCGTGTCTTTAGCGATTCTAGGTTCTCCTTATTTCCTGCAGAGATAAACAACATGTCGGAATATCTATCCTGTAATTCCTTGACAATATTGGATTTAGCTTTATCTAGTTTATTTCCCACTTTAAGATATGGAACACCCAGGTTATCCAATTTGTTGAGGTCTCGGTGTACTTCTACTAGGTCGGTATCGCTCAAGTCAAAGAGGTAAAGAATCAGGGAGGCAGTGCGCATTTTCTCCTGAGTTCGGCTCACTCCAATGGCCTCGATGGTGTCAGTTGTTTCACGGAGTCCTGCGGTATCGATAAATCGGAAGATTACCCCACCCAAACTCAATTCGTCTTCAATAAAATCCCGTGTCGTGCCCGCAATGTCGGAGACAATGGCTTTTTCCTCATTGAGCAGGGCGTTCAATAGAGTGGATTTGCCTGCATTGGGCTTGCCTGCAATCACCGTAGGCACTCCATTTTTGATCACATTTCCCAAGTCAAAGCTGAGTATCAACTCTTCCACGAGTCTGAGGATACGTTCCACGAGTTGGCGCAGCCCATCTCGACTGACAAATTCCACATCTTCTTCGGAGAAGTCGAGTTCCAGCTCGATCATAGATCGGCTACGGCCTCTGCTTGGGCCAGGTCAAACTGCCCATTCAAGAAGGCACGCTGCGTAAATTCACCTGGCTTGGCCAGGCGTACGCCTTTACGGACGAACAGTTTCAGTACTTGATTGATAATGTAGGAAGAGCCGTGGGTAGAGATCTCCACTACATTTTCCTTGGTAAAGGAGCGAGGTCCTTTGAATAGAGATACGAGTACCTCGTCGATGATTTTTTCCCCATCGCGGATGGTACCCAAGTGAATGGTGTGGGAGGCTTGCTCTTCTAGATTTTTCCCGAAAAAAACCTCGTTGCATACGCGAATGGCGTCTTTGCCTGAAATGCGGATCACGGCAATGGCGCCCACGCCCTGGGGTGTGGCTAAGGCTATGATGGTATCGTTACGCTCCGAGAGAGTGAAACTCATGGGGTCTTTTTGAAGGCTTTATCAATTAACTCTGTTAATCCTGCCAAAAAAGCACTTGGCTCCCGATACCCTGGAAGTTGAGCTAGATTTTGTAAATTCGGTTCTATCACCACAAAGTTGGGGTAGGAATTGACTCGCATGGCTGCGGCCATTTCGGCTTCTGTGAAGGTTTTTCCCATAAAGTCAAAGCTCCGCTTGGTATCTTCTGCATTGAGCTTCACAGCATAAAAGTTTTTCTGGAAATGCGCAATCACCTGAGGATCGGTAAAGGTCTCCTTGTCCATCTTTTTGCACCAGCCACACCAGTCGGTGTAGACATCTACCAAGATCATTTTTGGATTCTTTTCATTGGCAGCGATGGCCTCCTCAAACTTCATCCATTGGATTTGGCCTTGGGCGTGAAGGTTCAGACTGAGCAAAACCAGGAGCAAAATGAGTGTATAGACTTTCATAGACGTGTATTCAAGAGTCAAACGCAGGATTGGATTTGGAAGTTCCACGGAGACCCAATGGCCAGTTTCCCTTGATTAGGGCACTACCAAAGAAGAAGGCACCGGCTACAGCCACCATCATGCCTGCGATGGAACTATCGATCCAGTAGGCAAGATAGTATCCCAAAATGGCAATTAAAATTCCTAGTGCCGCAGTGAGGCGAAGAAGTGGAATCAAACTCTTGGTCCAGAGGTAGGCGGTGGATGGGGGAACCACCAATAAAGCCACCACCAAAATGGCTCCTACGGATTCAAAACTACTTACTGTGGTGTATGACACCATGCTCATCAAGGCCAAATTGATACCCTTGGAGGGAATGCCTATGGCAGAGCTAAATTGTTCATCAAAGCTGGTAATGGATAATTCTTTGAAGAGAAAATAGGTAAATCCTAGGATTAAGAAAAAATTGATACCTGCCAACCAGGTAATCCTTGGCCCCAGGTTAAGCCCATTTGGGGTGATCCAGAGATCGATAGGAAGGTAGGCGATTTCCCCATAGAGCACACATTCCTGATCCAGATCCACCTTGTAAGCAAAAAGGTTAATCAAGATGATCCCGATGGCAAACAGGAGCGTAAAGGTGATGCCTATGGAGGCATCGAGCTGCACCTTTGCTTTTTTGCGAAGCGCATCGATCATCAACGTGGACAGAATACCCAGGAGGCCTGCACCCAGGATCACCTCCAAGCTTCTTTGACTTCCCGATACAAAAAATCCAATCACTATTCCAGGCAAAACTGCATGTGAGATGGCATCACCGGTCATGGACATTTTGCGGAGCAAAAGAAAAACGCCCAAAAACCCGCAGGAAATGGCAATCAGTGCCCCGGTGAAGATGATGAGAAATGCATTGCTATCAAAGGTCATGGCGTGTCTCTAGGGATAGTTTCTTGGTGAGGATCAAGGCTAGGATAGTTGAGTCGCTGTTCCAGTTGGGCTTCAAGCTCCGGTGTCAAGAGGTGCTCCATTTGTTCGGCAGACTCGTGCACGTGGTCTGGAGCTATGTTCATGGACTCGTTCAGATACAGTTCCCAAAGTCTGTGAAGACGGACGATGCGCATGGCGTCTGAGTTGCCTTGAGTACTGAGACGAATGCCTTGAGAATCTTGTAGCACCAATCCTTGCTTGGTGAGTTCCTTAAGGGAATGGGCGATTTCCTTTTTATAAAAGGGGTAGAGGGCATGAATTTCTTCCAAGGTTAAACCCTCCATGTTGGCTTCTTTTGCCTTGAAAAGCGCCTTCATCAGGTGGTCTCGGTGGGTCTTGCGCAAGTAGTTGCGCCGTGCTAGGAAGCGGCGAATAATTCCGCTTTTGGGAGAAAAGATAAAGGAGAGCAGGGCAATCAAGGACAAGAAGACCACCACCCAAGGTCCTGTAGGCATCTGTGGTAACACAAAAGAAATGTAGGTTCCCAATATCCCAGAAAGGATAGAGAATCTTTCAAAAATAGACTCAATACGAGTAGGATGACCATAGACAATCCTCCATAGAGGAAAAGGTCGGCTTCAGCTATACCAATGGCATTACCGAAGATAAAGGAATTCAGTCCTGCTACCTCAGGATTACCAGATTTTTGAATGGCAGTCAAGGCTACAATACCTATCCCAAAGAACACAGAAAGAATGCTAGCGATGATGCTGTCCTCACTTAATTTCGTATGATGCTTCAGCCAAGAAGAAAGAAAGGTAGCCAAGGCACCCGAAAGAAACGCCCCGGTCACGATGTAGCGGGGGTCCTTTTCTCCAGCCAGAACAAAACCTAGGCAGATTCCAGGAAGTACCGCATGAGAGATGGCATCACCCAGCAGGGCTTTTTTGTCCAAAAAGGAGAAGGTACCTACGTAGGCCGAGCCGATTCCCAGCAGCGTGATTCCCAGCACCACCCAGGTGATGGAGGGATCTTGAAAGGTGAAGAAGTAAAGAAAATCTTCCATATCAACTTTTCAGAGGGTTGAAATCTTGCTTACGGATCAAATCGGTCACTTGGGTGTGCAGATTAAGTTTTCCTCCGTAGGTTTTGCGGAACAGCTCCTCAGTCATTACTTGGTCTTTAGGTCCGGAGGCCACCAGGTGCAGGTTGAGCATGATCACCCATTCCAACTGGAAAATGGCCGTTTCCGTGGCCATATCCACCCCAGCGAAGGGTTCGTCCATCAGGTACAGATCTGCTTGCTGTGCTAGAGCTCTGGCGATAAACACCCGCTGTTGCTGCCCACCGGAGAGTTCAGAGATCTGTCTTTTGGTAAAGGCAGTCATTCCTACCTGTTCCAAAGCATCTTCAGCGATTTGAATCTCCTTTTTTCCAGGGCGGCGAAATAGTCCCAGCTTTCCATAGGTACCCATCACCACTACGTCCAACACGGAAGCGGGAAAATTCCAATCCACAGATTCCCGCTGGGGAACGTAGCTAATACGGGTACGGACTTCTTGAAGCGGCTTATTAAAAATCTTGATATACCCAGAAGTAGGAGGGATCAATCCCATAATGGACTTGATCAGCGTGGATTTTCCGGCTCCATTGGGCCCTAAGATGCCGATCAATTGACCTGCGGGCAAGCTCAGGTCTACATTCCAAAGTACGGGCTGCTGGTCGTAGCTTACCGTTAGGTCATGGACTTCAAGAACGGGTTGGGGTACCTGTGTGATCATGGGAGCAGTTGGCTGTAGATAAGTTGGAGATTGGTTTCAAACATACCGAGATAGGTTCCTGCAGGGGTATTGGGAGCGTCTAGACTGTCTGTATACAAAGGACCTGCTAGTTTGACCGTTTGGTTTTTTTCTGCTGCCCCTCGGGCTACGGCTTGGAGGGCTTTGGGGGAAATGGTTTGTTCGGCAAAAATGGCTTTTACCTGATAGGTTTGAATGAGGCTAATCAATTCGGTCAGGTCCCGTAATCCCGGTTCGCTTAGCGTGGAGAGCCCTTGAAGGGAGTAGACAGGAAGCCCATAGGCCTTACCAAAATAGGCAAAGGCATCGTGGGCTGTTACTAGCACTTGGTTACGCTGTACCAGTTCTTGAACCTTGGTTTTGGTCTGTTGATCTAGCGCTTCTAGCTGTAGCAAGTAGGCCTCGGTGTTGGTTTGAAGCTGCGGCTTCCAAGAAGGCTTCCAGACTTGAAGTTCTTGGCTAGCATAGGCCAGGGCAGCTGACCAGAGGGAAATATCAAACCAGATGTGTGGATCCACGCTATGGGATTCAGGTCCAGAGCGAATGAGTCGATCGACAGGAATGCCTTTGGATACATCAATGAGGGTCTGTTGCTTGGCTAGTTTTTCAAAAATCTCGGTCATTTTTCCCTCCAAGTACAGGCCATGGTAGACCACCAGGTCTGCTTGGGTTAGTAGGTCTAGGTCTTGATCGCCTACCAGTTGCTGTATTCCATCCGCCAAGATGCTTGTGGTCGCCACGATTAGGGGCTTGGTACGTGTAGACTTGGAAGCTGAGGTACAGCTACAAAAAAGGATTAGAATTAAAAAAATGAGAGCTATACCTTTCATGATTGAACAACGAGAATGTTGCTGGCTACATCTTTGGACATGAAGAGCGTCTTTTTTTGATCGACCAGGATCTCCACCGAACCGTCGAATTCGACTTTGTCGAGCACCTTGATGCGGGCCCCGATGTAAGCACCCACCTTATCTAGGTATCGGAGAAAAGCTGCCGAACTGTCTTTGACGGCTACGATTTGCCCGACTTGGTCGATATTCATTTCGTTTAAAGGGATTCGAGGTCGGGACCGTACATCTCCGTATTCATCAGGAATAGGATCCCCGTGAGGATCAAATTTGGGATAGTTGAGAAAGGCATCGAGTCGCTGGATCAAGAGGGGAGATTGAATATGTTCCAATTGCTCGGCTACCTCATGCACCTCGTCCCAGGCAAATTGTAATTTATCTACTAAAAAAACTTCCCAAAGCCTATGCTTCCTGATGGTTTGCAAGGCAAGCTGCTTCCCCGATTCGGTAATCTGCAAACCGTAGTATTTCCTGTATTCTATGACTTGTTTTTCAGAAAGTCTGCGAAGCATGTCACTTACAGATGCCGGTTTGGTTTGAATTTCTCCTGCAATATCGTTGGTAGAAACACTTTTTTTACCTCCCTCTGAAAGGTGGTAAATGGCTTTGAGGTAGTTCTCTTCGGCAATGGTTAAGTCCATAGAGTAGGGTAGTTAATAAGACAAATATAAAAATTAAATTAGATATATCTAAAAAAAATGTTTTAAATAACTAAATCACCTGTGGATAACTTCAATTTTTGTGTGAAATCTGTTTTAGAAATATCAAAATAAAATTATAGAATAGTCTAAAAAATGACATAAATCATTAATTAACAAGGTATTAAAATGTATTTTCCTTTCTTCCAGAATTCGAAGAGTTGGGTAGAGTTAGAAAAGCAAGGAAAGAGTTGCTATGACTAAAAGGGACATTTTTGTCAAAAGAATTTGATGAAAGAGAGGCTGGGGAGGTATAGAATTTTAGTCTTTACCAAGAAAGTTCTATGAAGTTAGCCCTGCATTTACTTCTTTCGCGTTCGAAAACGTCGCATAGCAGGTAGAGAAACGGTACCAAGGTTAGTTGAAACTTCTCCTTTTATTTTTCAGTTAGCATCATTAGAAGAACATATTCATGGAATACAAAACACGCATTGAGCAGGCATGGGATAACCGTGAATTGCTTCATCAACAAGAATTTCAAGAGGCCATTCGCGCCGTAATAGCGGAATTGGATGCGGGAAAGCTCCGAGTAGCCTCACCTAAAAGTGAGGACTCCTGGGAGGTACACGATTGGATAAAAAAGGCGGTGATCCTTTATTTTCCCATTCAAAAAATGCAAACCATAGAGGTAGGTCCATTCGAGTTTCACGACAAGATGGCCTTGAAAACCAATTATGCGCAACAGGGTGTGCGCGTGGTACCTCATGCAGTAGCTCGCTACGGTGCTTTCTTGGCTTCTGGGGTGGTGATGATGCCCAGCTACGTGAATATTGGTGCTTACGTGGATTCAGGTACTATGGTAGATACCTGGGCTACCGTGGGTTCTTGTGCGCAAATAGGCAAAAACGTACACCTTAGTGGAGGAGTGGGCATTGGAGGCGTATTGGAACCGGTACAAGCTGCTCCAGTAATTGTGGAGGATGGGGCATTTATCGGCAGTAGAGTGATTGTGGTAGAAGGGGTGCGAATCGGGAAAGAGGCCGTCATTGGGGCTGGAGTAACGTTGACGGCAAGTTCAAAAATTATAGATGTGACGGGGTCTACTCCAAAAGAATACAAAGGTTTCGTTCCTCCGCGATCCGTAGTGATTCCGGGAACATTACCAAAGGAATTTCCTTCTGGTACATATCAGGTCCCTTGTGCTTTGATCATAGGACAAAGAAAAGCCTCCACCGATCTTAAAACCTCTTTGAATGAAGCTTTGAGGGAAAATAACGTCGCAGTCTAATGGGATTAAAATATACACTAAGTCTGCTCCTAGGCTTTGTCTTGGGTGTAGGAATGAGTTCTTGCACAAGTCAGGAAGAAAAGTCCCTGGCTGATTCTCAATTTTCCCAAGGAGAATACGCTGAAGCTATAATTAGCTATACAGAGGAATTAAAAACCAATCCCAAAGACATCAATTTGCTTTTCAGTAGGGGAAGAGCCTATCAAGAATTGGGGCAATTGCTGCAAGCACAGGCTGATTTTGATTTGGCTTTACAGCAGGATCCTAAAAATTCTCAAGTACTCATGAGTTTATCTTTGGTGCACTTGGATCAAGGGAGTTATGCCAGCGCCTTGCTGCATGCCACTAAAGCTGAGGAAATCGATGGGCCTTTGGCCATGTCTTCTCTACTGAAAGCGAGAGCTTTTCATCGACTGGGAATGCCCGAAGAGGCCCTAGATTCTTATGGGATGGCAATTCAGTTAGATAAAAATTTTGCACAAGCCTATTTCAATCGAGGAATTTTGAAAATAGCTTTAAAACGAACCAAGGAAGCCTGCGAGGATTTTCAACAAGCAGCTTCTTTGGAATATGCTGGTGCAGAACAAGCGTTAACTTCCTACTGTAGAAATTAATTTTTTTGAGCCTCCACTTATTGTTTAGGAGAAACTTGGGTTTGTTCCTGGGAAGCGTGGTGATTGCACAGCTGATCAGAGGAAAGGTGGCCTGAACCATTACAGGTCTTACATTCACTAATTTCTTTTCCCCCTCCGCCGCATTCAGGGCAGGTAAGTCTACCTTTGCCGGAACATCTTTCGCATTCAAAAAATTCAACTAGGTTAAACACATTGATCTTTTTGATCATCCCGGTGGCACCGCAGCGGCTACATCCTACCAACCCTTTTGCTTTGCAATAAGAACAGGCTTGCTCGCTTTGTTTTTTACCTTCGCAAACAAAACAAGTTCGATACCGATAGCCTCTTGCATCGCAAAAATTACAGGCTTCGATTTGTGCGAGGGGAGCTTTGAGTTTTTCCTTTAACGCTAAGGCTCCATCGTAATGCTGCCCAGTAAACCCAGTGATTTCTAAGTACTTGGATACAAAATTATTGCTATTATCAAATTGACCCAATTGAAACAAGGTCTCAGCAAAATAATAAGGCATGTCATCGGGTAGAGGCAAACCAGAATCAATTAGGTTTCTAAAAATGGAATTTGCCGTCTGAAAGTCATTTCTTTCTATGGCTGCCAATGCACCCTTCATCCAGCGATCCGTTTGTCCAAGGTTAACTTGCGCCTGACAATCATTTGTAAAGAAACCTTGCAGGCCAAGAAGAAGAAAAAAGGTACTGATGAAAGCTTTCAAGTGTTGTTAATTTTAGCAAGTATGCAACTGAAAATCGTTCCTTAAAGAAAAATGACTGACATCTTTTAAAGATTTATTTATTCCCACCTACAGCAGTCCAAAAATAGGAAGTTAATTCTTTAAAAAATAGAAGAGATCCCTTTTGCTTCAACGAAAAGATGTTGATTTTTGGCCTTGAACTAATCTTTTCTACGTGATCATTGCAGTAATTGGAGGAGGGGCTGCGGGTTTTTTTGCAGCCATACACGCATGTGGGCCTGGAATTCAGGTACTCCTTTTTGAAAAATCTCCCAAAGTCCTCTCCAAGGTAAAAATCTCAGGTGGGGGACGATGCAATGTGACCCACCGACCCATGGAAATCTCCAAACTGGTCAAGAACTATCCTAGAGGAGAAAAATTTTTGAAGAAAGCCTTTGCTCATTTCTCTATTGCCGATACCTTTTCTTGGTTTGAGTCTAGAGGAGTGGCTCTAAAAATTGAAGAGGATGGACGGGTTTTTCCAAGATCCAATACCTCACAGACCATTGTCAACTGCCTGGAAGTAGAAGCTAAAAAGTTGGGCGTTCAGGTTCAACTTTCTACTGGAATCAAGTCAATTCAACCTTTAGCTCAGGACTATGCGCTGCAAACCGATAAAGGAGAAGTAATCGTCTCCAAGCTTATTGTAGCTTCTGGTGGCCACCCAAATTTGGGAGCTTATGAGTTTCTTAACTCATTGAATCATAAATTGATAAAACCCATTCCTTCACTTTTCACATTTAATACGCCTCAGGAACCTATTCGGGAGTTGATGGGCTTGTCTATGGGGGATACAGTGGTCAAATTAGAAGGCACGAAACTCAGTTACCGCGGCCCTATTCTAATCACCCATTGGGGTATCAGTGGACCAGCAGTACTCAAACTTTCCGCTTTTGGTGCAGATTGGTTGCACGAGCACCAGTATACTGCATTTGGGATTCCTGCACGTCTTTGGGAACATTTTTGTATTCAAGCTGAAATTTTAGAATCGCAGCTTTTTGGGCAACTTCCCAAAAAGCTGCAGAATAAATTGGTGCAGTGCTTATTTTGCTACCCCGTGGTCATGCAAGGGAAAACCACTTTCAAGGAAGAGTTTGTCACTGCGGGAGGAGTAGCCTTAGAGGAAATCCATCCAGAAACCATGGAGAGTAAAATTCATCCGGGAATTTATTTTGCAGGGGAGGTGTTGAATTTGGATGGGATTACTGGCGGGTTTAATTTTCAAGCGGCTTGGACTACAGGTTATTTGGCAGGAATCCATGCAAAAAAAAGAGGCCACACCCATGGCCTTCTTTTAACTTAATACCCCTTTAAAAGCCTTATGAGAAGCTCTGAGTCAAAACTACCCTATTTGGAGAAAAAGTAGGTTAACAAAAAATGAAATTGGTTTGAAGTAATTTTTAACCTTATTATGCCTGTATTACCTTCTTCCTATGTTTCCCCTCCTTGGTTTTATTTTAATGCACATGTAGAAACCGTCCTGCCCAGTGTATTTAGGAAGGTTTTAGGAGTAAATTATAGCAGAGAAAAAATAGATACTCCAGATGGGGATTTTTTGAATTTGGATTGGTCTTGCGTGGGAGGAGAACGGCTTTTAATCGTTTCCCACGGTTTAGAAGGAGATTCTCAGCGGCATTATGCCCGTGCTTTGGTCAAATTATTTAATCAGCACGGCATGGATGTGTTGGTTTGGAATAACCGTTCCTGCGGGGGTGAACTCAACGTGCAACCGGTATTGTACCACCATGGATCCAGTCAGGATTTGGATACGGTCGTGCAGCATGTGCTTGCTACCCGTCGCTATGCTGAACTTTTCCTTGCGGGAATCAGCATGGGAGGGGCACAAACGTTGAATTACTTGGGTAAAAAAGGGGTGGATGTTCCCTGTATTTTGAAAAAAGCAGCCGTTTATTCTACTCCAGTACACTTGCCTTCCAGTGCAGCTACCCTACGTCGTCCTGGGAATAAATTCTACGCCGAGAAGTTTTTAAGGAAGTTGAAAAAGAAAATGGAGGCCAAAGGGAAGCAGTATCCGGGCTTGATCGATTTGGAACGATTGCCTGATGTTCGCAATTTTGATGATTTTGATACGCATTACACTGCCAAATTGCATGGTTTTGCAGATGCAGTTGATTTTTATGAGCAGGCAAGTCCCCATACGAGATTAGAAGAAATTTCAATACCCACACTGATCTTGAATGCAGCCAATGACCCCTTATTGGGTAGGGAATGCTTTCCGATGAGCATTGCTCAAAGGAGCGAGAAAATTTTCTTGGAGATTCCCAGCCGAGGAGGACATACTGGATTTACGGTACGCGGATCAGAATTTACCTACGCAGAATATCGCCTACTTGAATTTCTGACTGATATTCAATTCACAAGATCGGACAAGAAGAATAAGGCTTGAAATACAAATTTAAAATCTCTTGAGCACCATATCAGCCACGGTGCCGCCAATGGAAAGCGAACTGGTAGCAGCTGGTGAGGGAGCGTTGAGCACGTTGATCGCAAACTCCGACTCCCGAATTGCAAAGTCATCCAAAAGTCCTCCCCTGCGATCACATGCCTGCGCACGGACACCTGCCCCTCCTTCTACGAGGTCATCTTCTTGGATTTCAGGAATCAGTTCTTGAAGCGCTTTGGTAAATGCAGCTTTGGAGAACGAGCGATAAAGCTCTCCCAATCCTGTTTTCCAATACTTTCCTGCCACTTTTTGGAAACCTGGCCAAGCTAAGGTTTCCATAAATTCAGAAAAATTGATTTGAGACTTTTTATAACCTTCCCTTCGAAATGCCAGGACGGCATTGGGACCTGCCTCTACACCTCCTTTTTTCATCCGGGTAAAATGTACCCCCAAGAAAGGAAAGTTAGGGTCAGGAACGGGGTAAATGAGGTTGTTGACCAGGTATTCTCGTTCTTTTTTGAGTTTGAAGTATTCTCCACGAAAAGGAATGATTTTAACATCCTTGATGGATTCGTCGTTCATGCGAGCCACTTTATCAGAGTACAAGCCTGCACAATTTACCAGCAGTTTAGCTTGAAAAGTTCCTTTTGAAGTTTCAATATAATTTATAGAATCTTTCTGACTGATTTTTAGTATTTTATGTTCTAAAAAAATTGATCCTCCTCCTTGAATTATTTTCCTTCCGTAGGCTAAGGCTACTTGAAAATAATCTACTATTCCGGTTTGAGGTACATGTATGGCAGCTACACCCGTACAATGGGGTTCGTAACCCTTCAATTCTTCTAAGGTAATTTTACGTGTTCCTACCAGTCCATTTTGCAATCCCCGCTCCAAAAGAGTATCTAAGATGGGAATTTGTTCTTTTCTTGTCGCTACAACTACCTTACCGGTGATTTCGTAGGGTATTTTTTCTTGTTGGCAAAACCCTACCAATTCGTGGTATCCTTTGATGCAATTGATGGCCTTGAGGGATCCAGGTTTGTAATACAGACCTGAATGGATTACTCCTGAATTATTGGCGGTTTGGTGCTTGGCGAGTTGGTTTTCTTTTTCCAGAACAGCAATTTTTAGCTCAGGTCTGGCTTGGATCAACTTGTAGGCTGTAGCAAGTCCCACAATTCCTCCTCCAGCCACAACTACATCGTACGTCATAGGTGATAAAATTTTGTTCAAAGGTAAGGTAAAGACCACGATTCTACTTCTCAGGGAGTGTAAAAATCCCGATTGTAACTTTAGTTTTTTTTTATGCGTTCGATCAAGAATGTTTTGGAATGCTGCTTCGGGGGGCGGGCATCCAAGTGCTCAAAAATACTCCTACCTTTGCATTCAAGGTGTGGACTTCACCTAGCCAATCATGTTAAGAAGTTTATTCTTTGGAGTTGCTCTCCTACTTTCTACCTTTTGTTATGGTCAATTTACCCTTTCTGGAAAGGTCACAGATGCAGAAACTGGTGATCCTATTCCATTTGCTAGTGTATTTTTAAAGGGAAAAACCTCCGGTACAAGCACTGATTTTGAGGGGAATTATCTTTTAAAAGTTTCCAGTTTAAGTGACAGCCTTTCAGTAAGTTATCTGGGTTACACCACCCAGTCGAAGCCGCTCACCAAAGCTTTGCAGCAGCAACTTAATTTCCAGCTTTGGCCAAGCGACTTTCAATTGAGCACCTTCGTGTTTGAATCTGGAGAACATCCTGCATTTCAGATCATTCGAGAGGCAGTGGAGAGAAGGAAAGATTTTGATAAGAGGAGTTTGCAGGCTTACCAAACAAAGAATTATACCAAAATAGAGTTGGATGTAGACAACCTTTCCGAAGAGTTTCGGCAAAGGCGTACGGTAAGGGCCGTCACTTCGGTTTTGGACAGCATAAGTATGCTCACCAACGACGAGGGAGAGAAGATTTTGCCCGTATTTTTTTCGGAGACGGTTTCTAGTTTTTATTACAGAACTAATCCGGAGCTCAAAAAGGAAATCATAGAAAAAACCAAGGTAACGGGAGTAGGTATCACCGATGGGTCCACTACTTCCCAGGTGACAGGAGCCTTATTTCAAGAATATAATTTTTACCAAAATTGGTTAAGGATCCTAGACAAAGACTTTATTTCTCCAATTGCTGAAGGCTGGAAGACCTATTACGATTACGATTTGATGGAGGATGTACTGGTGGATCAAGACAGTTGCTTCAAGCTGTTGGTATACCCGAGAAGAGAACAAGATTTGGCATTTACTGGGACCATCTGGATAAAAAAATCAGACTATTCTCTTAAGCAAGTTGACTTGAGTATTCCTAAGGCAGCCAATCTAAATTTTGTGGAAAAGATCAAAATCCAACAAGAGCTGCAGGCTACTCCAGCAGGACCTCTCTTACCTGCCAAAACGCGGGTTTTGGTAAAAATTGGGCAAATCACCGAAAATACGGCAGGCCTTTTGGCAAAATTTTATACGGCCACAGAGCAGGCGGAAGTAAATCAGCCTAAGGAAACTTCTTTTTTTGATCAAGCAGTGGTGTTGAAGCCCGACTTCAATCAGGTACCTCCTGATTTCTGGCAAAATACCCGGCCTGACTCTTTGAGTAAGGAAGAATTGGCCGTATTGCAGATGGTTGATACTTTAAAAAGAATCCCTATTATCCGGTTTTATTCAGAGAGTTTGAAGTTTTTTGCTTCAGGCTACCTTCCTGTGAAAAAATTGGATTTGGGTCCTTGGACGGAATTTGGTAACTACAATAATGTGGAAGGGTTAAGGTTTGGCTTGGGTCTACGAACCAATTATTCATTCTCAAATAAATGGTTGCTAGAAGGTTATGGCGCTTATGGGTCGGTTGACCAACGATGGAAGTACAAAATTGCTTCCACCGTAATCTTGTCCAGAAGGCATTGGACGAGCTTGGAAATAAAGGCGGGTAGGGAATTGGATCAGGTAGGTTTGGAGATGGAAAACCTAGAGGGAAACTCTATTTTTCTAGCAGCTAGCCGTTTTGGCACCTTACGTAGACCTTTTGTGTCTACCACCCAAAAAGGTACAGGAGAACTACTTTCTTCTTTTCGATCTGCTGAGCTCCGTGCGGGAATTCGCTACGGGAGAGACGAAATCATTATCATCAACGACAATACCAGATCTTCTTTAGGACCTAGAAATTGGCCCATCTTGGAAGCAAGGTATGCTCAAGGAATCTCCCGTCTAGGTGGGGAAATTCCTTACAGTAGATTTAATTTTTATTTGTATCACCGAATTCCCATGGGAATTTTGGGTACAGGGCGCTATGAAGTGGACGCCGGCAAACTTTGGGGAGAGGTACCCTATCCTTTGCTGAAAAACCATCTGGGAAATGAAACCCTTTTCTACACTACTGCCGCATTTAACACCATGAATTTTAATGAATTTGCCTCAGACCAATTTATAAATCTGAGGTATAGACAATCTTTCGAAGGCTTTTTATTCAATTCTCTTCCAGGAATTAAGAAATTAAATTGGAGGTTGGTGGGAAATGCCAATGTCTTGATGGGTAGCGTTAGGAGCGAAAACCTTGCTAATTTACCTTCAGTTAGTCCAGAGGGCGTTCCATTGACAACTTTTGGTCGACTAAATCCCAGTATTCCCTATGTGGAATTGGGGTATGGAATTGAGAATATTTTTAGATTTTTTAGAGTGGATTTTTTTCATCGGATGACCTACCTGAATCTTCCTGAGGCTAGGCCTTTTCATGTCAAAGTGAGCGCTCAAATTATTTTGTAGGTAAAAGTTTGGCTCTTTCTGATGTAAATAATTTTCCTTTGGGACCCTTTTGTGCATATTTGCAGCAAATTCATATGCCTGTTTGTATAGGCAGTAAAACCTAAGTATGTCACAAACACTACACATTACTCTTCCCGATGGATCGGTGAGAGCGTATCCCAAAGGCATTACCGGACTACAGATTGCTGCAAGTATCAGCGAGGGTTTGGCTCGGAATGTCCTCGCTGCAAAAGTAAATGGTCAAGTTTGGGACGCTAGCCGACCCATAGAGAACGATTCCACAGTTCAGTTGCTTACCTGGAACGATCCCGAAGGAAAGAGTACATTTTGGCATTCCTCCGCTCATTTGATGGCTGAGGCACTAGAGGCACTTTATCCTGGGGTGAAGCTGGGCATTGGTCCTTCGATAGAAACAGGATTTTATTACGATATTGATTTTGGAGACCACAAGTTGGAAGGGGAGGAGTTGGAAAAGATTGAGGAAAAAATGGTGGAACTCGGTCGCTTGAAGTCAGAGTACATCCGAAAGGATATATCTAAAAAAGATGCTGTTTCTTATTTCCAACAGAAAGGGGACGAATACAAATTAGATTTATTGGAAGGATTAGAAGACGGCACGATAACTTTTTACGAGCAAGGTAATTTTACAGACCTCTGTAGGGGACCCCATATTCCCAATACAGGATTTATCAAGGCGGTAAAGTTGACCAATATCGCGGGAGCGTATTGGAGGGGTGACGAAAAGCGAAAAATGCTCACCAGAATTTATGGTGTAAGTTTTCCCAAAGCTCAGGAGTTGAAAGATTACCTCACCTTGCTAGAGGAAGCTAAAAAAAGAGATCACCGAAAGATTGGCCGGGAATTGGAATTGTTTGCTTTCTCAGAAAAAGTAGGTATGGGACTTCCGCTATGGCTTCCCAAAGGGACTTTGCTTCGGGAGCGCTTGGTCAATTTCATGAAAAAGGCTCAAGATAAATCGGGTTACCAACAAGTGACCACGCCTCATATTGGTCATAAGGCATTGTACGAAACTTCAGGGCACTACGAAAAATATGGTAAGGATTCTTTTCAACCCATAGCCACTCCTCATGAAGGGGAGACCTTCTTATTAAAGCCTATGAATTGCCCTCACCACTGTGAGATTTATAAGCATAAGCCTCGTTCGTACAAGGATTTACCCATTCGCTATGCAGAATTTGGGACTGTTTACCGCTACGAGCAAAGTGGTGAGCTGCATGGACTTACCCGAGTTAGGGGTTTTACACAAGACGATGCCCACATCTTTTGTCGCCCGGATCAGGTCAAAGAAGAATTTATAAAAGTGATTGATTTGGTACTTTATGTCTTCAAGGCCTTAGGATTTACCGAATACACCGCACAAATTTCTTTAAGAGACCCGGACAATAAACAAAAGTACATTGGCGGAGACGAAGCCTGGGAAAAGGCCGAGGCTGCGATCATTGAAGCCTCTGCTGAAAGAGGTCTAGAAACGGTAACGGAGTTGGGTGAGGCGGCTTTCTATGGGCCGAAGCTCGACTTCATGGTCAAGGATGCCCTAGGAAGAAAGTGGCAGTTGGGTACCATTCAGGTGGATTACCAACTTCCGGATCGATTCCAATTGGAATACATAGGATCGGACAATCAAAAGCACCGACCCGTCATGATTCATCGGGCTCCTTTTGGTTCGCTGGAGCGCTTTGTGGCTGTGCTGATTGAGCATTGCGCAGGTGATTTTCCGCTTTGGCTGGCCCCTGAACAAATCAATATTCTTCCTATTTCCGAAAAATTTATTGGGTATGCGGAAGAATTGAAAGCCGTGCTGGAAGAAGCGGGTATCTCTGGATCTATCGATAATCGTGACGAGAAAATAGGCAGGAAGATTAGAGACGCAGAGGTAAAAAAGGTCCCATTTATGCTCATTGTGGGAGAAAAGGAAAGGGAAGAAGGGAAGGTAGCCGTCAGAAAACATGGACAAGGAGACTTGGGAGTTTTTACTCCAGCAGAGTTCGTGTCCTATTTTCAAGGTATAATTTCAGAATCCTTGGCCAAAGAATAAGGTAGAAATGTGAATTCATTTTTTGAATTCAGAATAATTCCGATATTTGCAGGCTATTTAACAAAACAAACCAGGCATAACTTGAATCAAAAACCACAACCACCTAGAGGTAGACAAGAAGAACCGTACCGAATTAATCATAAAATTCGAGTGCGAGAAGTAAGGGTAGTGGGGAATTATGTGGATGGCGGAAACGCCGTTCTCTTGGTAGAGGATGCAATTAAACTAGCTCAGGAAAACGATCTTGATCTCGTCGAAATCTCTCCCAATGCGGATCCACCCGTTTGTAAAATTATCGATTACGCAAAGTTTAAGTACGAGCAAAAAAAGAAGCAAAAGGAGATAAAAGCCAATGCTGCCAAGGTTGTTTTAAAAGAAATTAGGTTTGGGCCCAACACAGATGACCACGATTTCAATTTTAAATTGAAGCATGCCATCAGTTTTCTTAAAGAAGGAGCCAAGGTCAAAGCATATGTGCATTTCGTGGGGCGTAGTATCGTCTTTAAAGAGCGGGGTGAGATGTTGCTTTTAAAATTTGCTCAAGCGCTAGAAGATGTGGGTATAGTGGAGCAAATGCCAAGGTTAGAAGGGAAGAGGATGAATATTTTCTTAGCCCCCAAGCCAGGAAAAAAGTGATTTCAACCAACTAAATACAGTAAAATGCCAAAAGTAAAAACCAAATCCAGTGCAAAAAAGCGGTTTTCCCTCACAGGAACCGGCAAAATCAAAAGGAAGCACGCTTTCAAAAGCCATATCCTTACCAAGAAATCTACCAAGCGCAAGCACAACCTAACCAAAGCAGGATTGGTGCATACTTCCGATGAGGGTAGAGTACGTGACATGTTGAAAATCTGATTTTCACACTAGTCTAACAATACAGGTTTATTTATTCACCAGATGCGTTGGTCCCAAAGTTCCTAAATCAGGACACCACGAGTCAAAAAACAAAACACTATGCCTAGATCAGTAAACGCGGTAGCGTCAAGAGCAAGAAGAAAAAAGGTATTAAAGGCCACAAGAGGATACTTCGGAAGAGGTAAAAACGTGTGGACAGTTGCCAAAAATAAGTACGAGAAAGGTCTTCAGTATGCCTACAGAGACCGTAAAGCAAAGAAAAGAGAATTCAGAGCTTTGTGGATTCAAAGAATCAATGCTGGAGCTAGGATACATGGAGTATCTTATTCTCAGTTGATGGGTATGTTGAAAAAAGCAGAAATCGAACTAAACCGAAAGGTTTTAGCCGATTTGGCCATGAACCATCCAGAGGCATTTAAAGCTGTAGTTGAAAAAGTAAAGTAAGGCCGGCACTGCCTTATTTTGCAAAAGCCTCCCAATTAGGGAGGCTTTTTTTTATCTTCCAATTGGCCAGGTGGCCAACTTATTTTTTGTTCAATATTTTTTGAATAAACTCTCGGCCCACACCTGTTTTCAATTCTTGTTCTCGTTTTAGCGCGCTTGATTTAGATTCATAGGACTCTGTATACACCAGATTCCAAGGTCTATACCGCTTTGTCCAGTCCTTGGTTCCTAATTCATTATGAGAAAGCAGTCTTGATTCCAGATTTGAGGTGTAGCCAACATAAAACTTGTTAGCAGATGGGCTGTATAGCACGTAAACAAAAAACATAGTTTAAAAAAAATAAATTGGAAAAAATAAGGCTCCCCATTTGGGAAGCCTTTGTAGCGAGGACGGGAGTTGAACCCGTGACCTCAGGGTTATGAATCCTGCGCTCTAACCAACTGAGCTACCTCGCCATGTTTAATCTATATACTCCTTGAGCTTGAACCCGAGTCCGCCGCGGCGGATATGAATCCTGCGCTCTAACCAACTGAGCTACCTCGCCAAATTTCTTTTCTTATTATTTGAAATAATTTCTTATATTCAAAAACAAGATTTTCACTTTTTTATTCCTTGTCCTTGTAGCAATTTTTCAAGGCACGCTGTTTAAAAGGGAATGCAAATATGAGGCCTTGTCCCTTTAAATGCAAATCATGGAGTAAGTAAAGAAGTAATATTTCGCCCATTAACTTTTCAAATCATGCCTGCAAAAGAGTTTGTCGTTGAGTATCACCTGAATGCATCCAAGAAAATCGTGTTTCCGTATTTGAGCACAGCAAGTGGCCTCGAGGAGTGGTTTGCCGATCAGGTGCGCATAGACCGAGACAAGAACTATATCTTTACTTACGACGATAGGGACCATTTTGCTAGACCCACCATACTCAAGCAAACGCTACACATTCGCTGGGATTTTTTTGATCCTAAAGAACCCTCAAAGCTTGAAGATTCCTTCATTGAATTTATTTTAGAGGAGAATGACCTAACACAAAGTCTATTTTTGAAAGTCATTGATACTACCCAGGAATATTCTTCTCAAGATTTAGATGGAGTTTGGGAGGGCATGATTGGAAAACTAAAAACCATCATTGGAGGTTAAATCCCTGAATCATTTGCAGCTAGCAAAGCAGATTTTTTGTTACTTTGTCTGGATTAGTGGCAATGAAAAAACTAGATAAATTAATTCTAGGGTCTTTTATAGGGCCTTTTACCTTAACCTTTTTTGTTGTTGACTTTATTTTATTGATAGTCAACATGTTGAAATACTTTGATGAAATTTTCGGCAAAGGATTGGGGTTTTGGATTTACGCAGAATTGATCGGCTACTTTGTCATTAGTATTTCACCCATGGCTTTGCCTTTGGCCATGCTCTTGTCTAGCTTGATGACCTTTGGGAATTTGGGAGAGCACTTTGAGCTTACCGCCATCAAAGGAAGTGGAATATCTCTAACCCGAGCCATGCGTCCCATTGGTATTTTTGCAGTGGTACTTACCTTTTTCGCTTTTTTGTCCAACAATTACCTAGTACCTAAGGTAAATTTGAAAACGTTCAGCTTGCTATATGATATTCGAATGAAAACTCCAGCCTTGGATATCAAAGAAGGAGTTTTTTATGGAGGAATACCCAATTACAGCATTAAAGTCAATAGAAAGGTAGATGAGGTCCGACTCCAAGACATTCTTATTTACAACCACACCGAAGGACAGGGAAATTTGAATGTGACCATGGCCGATTCAGGTAGGATGGAGACGTTTAATAACGATACCTACATGAAACTGACCCTTTACCATGGAAATAATTACAAAGAGGCCAGGTCTACGAGAGGGATATCAGAAGCCCCCGTGGAATTTTCTAGAACAACTTTCCAGGAAAGTGTAATGGTGTTTGACTTGTCTGCATTTCAACTGAATCGTACTCCAGAAGACCAATGGTCTACCAATCGAGCAATCAAAACCATAGATGAAATTCGCTACGGTTTAGACTCCATTCAATTGATCATTAGTGATCTTTCCTATCAAAATTTTAAAACGGCTGAAAGTATTTATCCTTTTTTTACCAAATTCCGTTCGTTACAACCATCTGAAGAAATCCTTCAAGACAAAGCAAGGTTTGATACCTTGAGGCGAATGCGCTTGCTTAAAGAGCAACAAACTAGGGATAGTCTCGAGAAAATCGAACAAGAAAAGGCACTTGCTCAAAATTCTTCACCTGTAGATACCAATCTAGTAGTTACCCTAGAATCACACCCTGCCGTGACTATTTCTGATTCTCTCCTGCAGCGAAAACTTAAGGATAGAAAAATAGAATGGAGCGATACTTCTGCTATTTTATCCGAACCCTCTCTAGTTGTGCCGGACACCCTACTTTCTCCAAAAAACACAAGAAAAATACGTACTACACCACTTTCGGATGATGAAAAGCACCTTTTAGATTCTATATTTTATGAGAAAGGATATATTTCCAATGCCTTTACCTTGGCACTAAATAATGCTAGAAACTTAAAGAACACCTTTAATGTCAATAGTAGTCAGGCGGATGGACAAGTAAGGGAGTATAGACGCTACCAGATAGCCTGGTATCAAAAATATACCCAGGCTATTGCCTGCTTTATTATGTTTTTGATTGGAGCTCCATTGGGAGCAATCATCAAAAAGGGGGGATTAGGGATGCCTGTGCTCATTTCTATTCTATTCTTCATCTTTTTTTACATGCTCACCATTACTGGGGAGAAATGGGCTAAAGAAGGGGTCACTGATGCCTTCTTTGGTACAATTTTTTCAAACTTGTGTTTGCTACCCTTTGGAATCTTTTTTTTGAGACAAGCCCGAAAAGATGCCCGGCTTTTCGAATGGGAATTGTACCAAGCTTTCTTCAAGAGAGCTTGGAGTTTTCTGTCTCGTTTTAGGTCAAATTAACCTTCCTGTTTTTAAAATTCGATTTTTACCTGTACCTTTGTCGGAGTTTTATAAAAATTTAGCTACACATGTATTTGACACCAGAGAAAAAGCAAGAGTTGTTTAAAAATCATGGACGGTTAAAATCTGCTACCGATACAGGTTCACCTGAATCTCAGATTGCCCTCTTTACCCACAGGATTCAGCATTTGACTGAACACCTTAAGTCAAATTCAAAAGACCACTCTTCTAGATTGGGCTTGATGAAATTGGTTGGAAAAAGAAGAAGTCTCCTAGACTACCTCCATAAAAGAGAAATCGAGCGTTACAGAGCAATTATTGCCGAGCTCGGAATCCGTAAATAACCGTAAAGTAAGGTTCTCTACGTGGAGAACCTTACTTTTTTCTTTTTCAGCAGTAGCCTAATTTTTTATTTGTTCAAGTATTTATACTACACGTTTATATGTTACCAAATTTGATCACCCAAACCATCACCCTCAAGGATGGTAGAGAAATTATCATTGAAACTGGCGCATTAGCCAAACAAGCCGACGGTTCGGTTGTCGTTCGCATGGGAAAAACCATGTTATTAGCGACTGTCGTTGCAAAAAAAGATGTACTTGAGGGAGTAGATTTTTTACCTCTATCTGTAGATTACCAAGAGAAATTCGCTTCTACCGGTAAAATTCCAGGTGGTTTTTTGAAAAGAGAAGGAAAACTTTCCGACTACGAGGTCCTCATTAGTCGATTGGTAGATAGAGCGATACGGCCTATTTTTCCAGACGATTACCATGCCGATACTCAAGTAGCCATCACCTTAATGTCTTCTGATGAGGAAGTGCTGCCAGATGCCTTGGCTGGATTAGCAGCTTCTGCTGCTTTATCCGTTTCAGACATACCGTTTAACGGACCTATTTCCGAAGTTCGCGTGGCGAAAATAGATGGGACATTGACTATCAATCCCACACCTGCTCAGCTTGCTAAAGCAAGTTTGGAATTTATTGTGGCAGGTTCTACAGATTATATCCTGATGGTAGAAGGGGAAGCCTCTGAAATTCAAGAGGATGAAATGGTAGAAGCCCTCCAATTGGCTCACGAAGAAATTAAGCGGCATTGCCAGGCCCAATTGGAATTGACCAAAAAGGTGGGTAAAGAGCAAAAAAGAACCTATTGTCATGAAAAAAGTGATCCTGCTTTGTATGACAAAATGAAATCCGAGCTCTACGACAAATTGTACGGTGCAGTAAGCAAGCAAATTGCAAACAAAACCGAAAGGGCAGCCTTGGTTAAAGAAATAAAAGAAGCTTTTGTAGAGAGCTTAGGTGAAGATCATGGTTTTGAAAGCAGTTTGATAGGCCCATATTTCCATAAAATTCACAAGGAAGCGGCTCGAAATTTGACATTAAATACCAAGAAAAGGCTTGATGGACGGGATCTCAATGAGATTCGCCCAATTTGGTCTGTAGTGGACTACCTGCCTTCTGCCCATGGCTCTGCGGTATTTACTCGAGGGGAAACCCAATCGGTGACGACTTGTACCCTAGGCACGAAGATGGACGAGCAGATGGTGGACGGAGCTGTGATTTCCGGATATAACAAATTCTTCTTGCATTACAATTTCCCTGGATTTTCTACTGGTGAGGTAAAACCTAATAGAGGACCTGGAAGAAGGGAAGTAGGTCATGGCAATCTTGCCATGAGGGCTTTGAAAAAAGTTCTTCCTCCCGAAAATGAAAATCCATACACCATTCGCGTGGTTTCTGATATTTTGGAATCCAATGGTTCATCTTCTATGGCTACGGTCTGTGCAGGATCTTTGGCCTTGATGGATGCTGGAGTACAAATTAAGGCTCCTGTAACTGGAATCGCTATGGGTATGATTTCAGATGCAAAAACAGGTAAATATGCCATCCTGTCTGATATTTTAGGTGATGAGGATCATTTGGGTGACATGGATTTTAAGGTAACGGGAACTGAAAAAGGAATTACCGCTTGCCAGATGGATTTGAAGGTGGAAGGTTTGGATTATGCAGTGCTCAAAGAGGCGCTTTATCAAGCCAAAGAAGGAAGGCTACATATTTTAAAGGAGATTTCTAAAACCTTAGCGGCTCCTAAGCCTGACTTGAAACCTCATACTCCACGTTCGTTTATGATGTGGATTCCGAAAGAACTTATCGGTGCTGTAATTGGACCTGGAGGAAAAGTAATTCAAGAAATCCAAAAGGACACTGCCACGACTGTGGTGATAGAAGAAGTGGACAATCAGGGCAAAATCAACATTTTCTCTGCCAATCAGTCCAATATGGATGCCGCCATCCGTAGGGTGAAGGCCATAGTAGCACAGCCTGAGATTGGAGAAGTTTATACCGGTAAAGTAAAAAATATTCAAGCTTTTGGTGCATTTGTGGAATTTATGCCAGGAAAAGATGGTTTACTACATATCTCAGAAATCAAGTGGGAGCGATTGGAAACCATGGATGGGGTTCTTGAGCCTGGAGAAGAAATTACGGTCAAATTGATTGATATCGATAAGAAGACCGGTAAATTCAAATTATCCAGAAAGGCCTTACTTCCGCGACCTGAAAAATCAGAGTCAAACGGGTA
The DNA here is from genome assembly GCA_021298245.1 of Algoriphagus sp. GTDB lineage: Bacteria > Bacteroidota > Bacteroidia > Cytophagales > Cyclobacteriaceae > Algoriphagus. The sequence continues at coordinate 24,943 of JAJTDZ010000031.1, forward strand.
AAATTTGCTCGCAGTTGACTATCTTACCAAATTATCTCATCAATTTACAACTATTCACCCTGAATGAGGCAGCTAAAGATTAGCAAACAGATTACGAACAGAGAATCTCAATCCCTTGACAAATACCTGCAAGAGATTGGAAAAGTAGATCTGTTGACAGCCGATGAGGAGGTTGTATTGGCAAAAAGAATTCGAGAAGGCGATCAACTTGCCTTAGAAAAACTTACCAAAGCCAACCTTCGATTTGTGGTATCAGTAGCCAAGCAATACCAAAACCAAGGATTATCTCTTGGAGATTTGATCAACGAAGGAAACTTGGGATTGATTAAAGCGGCTCAAAGATTTGACGAGACTCGAGGATTTAAGTTTATTTCTTATGCGGTCTGGTGGATTCGTCAGTCTATTCTTCAAGCATTGGCCGAGCAATCGAGAATTGTTCGATTGCCACTCAATCGGGTAGGTTCTTTGAATAAGATTTCAAAGACATTCAGTGAGTTGGAGCAAAAATTTGAACGCGAACCTTCCCCGGAAGAGTTAGCAGAAGTTCTTGAAGTTTCTGCTTCTGAAGTGGTGGACACCATGAAAATTTCGGGACGCCACGTTTCAATGGATGCACCCTTTGTGCAAGGAGAGGAAAATAGCCTTCTTGACGTATTGGAAAATGATGGAGATGAGAAGCCAGACGATGGCTTGATGAATGATTCCCTTCGTAAAGAGGTTCAGCGGGCCTTATCTACCCTTACTCAGAGAGAAGCAGATGTAATCACCTTATATTTCGGATTGAATGGTGAACATGCCATGACCTTAGAAGAAATTGGCGAGAAATTTAATTTGACCCGTGAGCGTGTCAGGCAAATTAAAGAAAAGGCCATTAGAAGATTGAGGCATACTTCCCGAAGCAAGACCCTCAAACCTTATTTGGGATAAACACAGAAAAGGGGGCTTGCAAGCCCCCTTTTCTGTTTCTGTCCTCTTAGAGGGTTGGAATGCCTTTGGGAAACTCAAAGATTCTTGTGGTAGAATAAAATCTTTGAGGGTATAGTTCATAGGAGAATAAAGTTTAGTCAATAAGTAAACCATGGAAAATGTAAACGTACTGATAATCGGATCGGGACCTGCAGGATATACTGCGGCCATTTATGCAGCAAGAGCTGGAATGAAGCCAGTTTTGTATACGGGTGGACAACCGGGAGGACAACTTACGATCACCACCGATGTGGAAAACTACCCAGGTTATCCAGAGGGGATTATGGGTCCTGAGATGATGGAGGATTTTAGAAAGCAAGCAGAACGCTTTGGAACTCAAATTCGCTATGGAGTAGTCACCCAAGTGGATTTTAGTGCAAGACCTTATCGGGTAATTGTAGATGATCAGCTAACATTATTGGCTGAAACCGTTATCATTAGTACGGGGGCTTCTGCCAAATGGTTAGGGCTGGAAAGTGAAACAAGACTCAATGGCAGGGGAGTTTCTGCATGTGCAGTCTGTGATGGATTCTTTTTTAGAGGGCAAGACGTGGCGATAGTAGGAGCTGGAGATACTGCCTGTGAAGAAGCTTCTTATTTGGCAAATATTTGTTCTAAGGTATACATGATTGTTCGTAAAGAGGAGATGCGTGCTTCCCTCATCATGCAGCAACGGGTGAAAAATAACCCTAAAATTGAAATACTTTGGAATACCGAAACCTTAGAGATTTTGGGGGACCAAGAAGTGACTGGAGTAAAAATTTTAAACAACAAAACTCAAAAAATTTCTGAAATTTCAATTTCTGGCTTCTTTGTTGCTATAGGTCATCAACCGAATACAGAAATATTTAAAGAATACATTACCATGGATGCATCCGGATACATTAAAACTATACCTGGTACTACAAAAACCAATGTGGAAGGTGTTTTTGCTTGTGGAGATGCACAGGATAATGTGTACCGCCAAGCGGTGACTGCTGCAGGTACGGGATGTATGGCTGCTTTGGATGCGGAACGCTTCCTGGCTGCTACTGGGATTCACTAAACTTGATGGATGAGGAAATTATTTCTTAGCAGTTTTTTATTCGTTTTTATTATTACTTTAACCATTTTTAAAGTTCAGGGACAGGTTTTGCCTAAAATTTTTAATAAATCTGCTACCCCTGCTGATACTTCCAAACTGGAAAAAAAACTTTTAGGCATCAAGGAATTTACTCAAGGATTCCCAAAGATTATTAAAAAAAATCCTGAAGGTAAAGGACAGGCTTCTGAGCGAAAAAATATTGAATTAAGGGAATTTGATCAGGTAAACTATTTAAGGGCCTTATCTAATCAAACAGATTCTTTATATTTTCAAGACAATGTGAATTTAGCTAGAATTCGATCTATAATAAGCGAAGATCCATTTGCCTTAGATTGGGCTCCCTCTGGAGAAGTTATCAAAATAGAAGAACAAGTTCGAATAGATAGTGTTTGGATTACTGCTTTTGAATATTACTCCAATTGGGATACAAAAAGAATAGACATTTACGATTTTGAGGTTAAAGACCTAAAAGATAGTTTGAAACTTAAATTATATGATGAAGTCCTTGGTGAGTTTTGGAAATTACCATTATCAGAAGTTTTAGTTTCTTCTAAATTTGGACCAAGATGGGGAAGAATGCATTATGGAACGGATATGGGTTTAACTACGGGAGACCCAATTTATACTCCTTTTGATGGAATAGTAAGAGTGAAATCATTTGATAGGTACGGATATGGCAACTACTATGTAGTAAGGCATAAAAATGGTTTAGAATCATTATTCGGTCATTTATCAAAACATGTGGTCGAGGTTGGACAAGAGGTAAAGGCGGGGGATTTTCTAGGTGAAGGAGGCTCAACAGGAAGAAGTACTGGTCCTCATCTTCATTTTGAGCTAAGATTTCAAGGCTTGGCTTTTGATACAGAAAAAGTCTATGATTATTCTAATGACACTATTTTAAAACAGGAATTGCTTATTAATAAGCAACTTTTTGGTCATGTGACAACAGCTAGAAGTACCGCATATCATAAAGTGAAAAGAGGTGACACTCTTGGTTCTATTGCAAGAAGATATGGTGTAACGGTATCCCAATTGACCCGGCTGAATGGAATTTCTACTCGCTCCATATTGAAAATAGGTCAGAATTTAAGAGTTAAATAATCTCAAATTTCCCTAATCATGTCGAAATTGGATATTCTTGTATTTGCTGCGCATCCGGACGATGCAGAGTTAGGATGCTCTGGAACCATCGCTGCGCAGGTAGCCATGGGGTATAGCGTGGGAATAGTGGATTTGACTCGTGGGGAGCTTGGCACGCGTGGAACCGCCCAAGAACGGTTAGAAGAAGCCAAGGAAGCCGGACATATCCTTGGGGTGAAGATTCGAGAGAACCTTGGTTTTCAGGATGTATTTTTTAAAGATGACGAAGCGCATCAACTTAAATTGATTGAAGTGATTCGATTCTATCGACCTGAAATTGTACTTGCCAATGCCATTACGGACCGACATCCGGATCATGGCAAGGGATCAAGTTTGGTAAGTAAAGCTTGTTTTATGAGTGGTTTGAGAAAGATTCAGACCTTTAAAGAAGGCGTAGAGCAAGAGGCTTGGAGACCCAACTGGGTATACCACTACATTCAAAACAACTACATTCGTCCGGACTTTGTGCTTGATATTTCTGCCTATTGGGAAATCAAGATAAAAAGCATTTTAGCTTTCAAATCACAGTTTTTTAACCCTGAAAGCCAGGAGCCGGAGAGCTTTATTTCAAGACCTGATTTTTTACCATTTATCGAATCACGCGCCAGAGAATTTGGGCACCAAATTCAGGCTACTTATGGAGAAGGTTTTACTGTAGATCGGGCGATTGGTGTCAAAAATCTATTTGACTTAAAATGATTAAGGAGCAAGGCGCGTAATTTTCCATGACCCACTGGCTAGGCATTCGTAATGAATACGGTCATGCAGACGACTTGGTCTTCCTTGCCAAAATTCCAATCGGTTGGGAATTAATTGAAAACCACCCCAATGGGAGGGTCTTTTCATTTTTTGATTCATAAATTGTTTTTCCATTTCAAGCTGATGTTGTTCGAGTTCCTCTCTGGAGCCAATAACTTGGCTTTGAGGAGATGCCCAAGCACCCAGTTGGGAGGAATAGGGTCGAGATAAAAAATAGGTATCGGAGGCTGCTTCACTGATTTTTGATACTTCACCTACAACCCGGATTTGCCGTTCTATTTCTGGCCAAAAAAAAGTTAATGCAGCTTTTGGATGCTTTTCAAGTTCATTTCCTTTGGCACTTTGGTAATTGGTGAAAAACACAAAGCCCTGATCTACTCCTTTCAGCAACACTATTCTAGCATTGGGAAAGCCATCGCTTCCTAGCGTGGAGAGGCACATGGCTGTGGCCTCTGCTACTTCAGCTTCTAGGGCTTGTTGCATCCAAGTATGAAACAGCTGTATAGGGTCTTTGGGTACCTCAGCACTATCTAAGGATCTTAAAGTATAATCTTTTCGGATATCGGCTAATTTCATATAATGAAGGAATAGATTAAAGTTAGGTAGAGGGATAAGTTGACCTTGTATTTTTAAAATTAAAACTTAATTTTTAGAAAAAATCTTTTTCCTCATGGCCCTTAGTGCTAATTCTTTGCTTAGACCCGGAATGCTTTTGCTATCCGCCCCGTTTTTACAAGACGAAAACTTCGTTAGATCGGTCATTCTTTTATGTGAGCATGAGAATTCGGGAAGTTTTGGATTGGTACTTAACAAACCCTCTATCCTACAGTTGGCGGATTTAGTTGAGGAATTATCCTTTGTGGAAACAGATGTTTTTGTAGGTGGGCCTGTGGAACAAAACACCTTGCATTTTATTTATTTCGGGGAAAAAAAACTGGAAGGAAGTGTGCAATTGGGAAAAGAATTATGGTGGGGAGGAGAATTTGATCAATTGGTAAACTTTTTGAAAAATAAGCAGTTAGATGCTAATCAGGTTCGGTTTTTTATGGGTTATAGCGGCTGGGAAGCAGGGCAATTGGGTAGAGAAATTGAAGAACAAACCTGGATAATCTGTAGGGAGGGCATGGATTTATTCCCTAAGCAAGATGTGTCGGAGAAAATATGGAAACTCCTATTGAAAAACATGGGAGGAGTGTATAGGGAGCTTGCAAATTATCCTTTAGATCCACGATTAAATTAGGCAAAATGCCTAACTTTGGGCAAATTACGTCAAGTAGTAAAGATTTTATGGCTAAGAAAAGTAGTGTATTGTCCGAAGAGGACAAGGTGACCACAACTCCCAAAAAAGGAGTTAAGGGTAAAAAAAGTACTAAGGAACCTGAAAGCATTCAGAAGGAAGTCTCCGCTGTGGTGGATGTGCTAGACCAAGAAGTGGTTCCTCCTAAACCTAAACGGACCAAGAAAGCAGTGACGAAGAGCGAGGAAGTTGAGGTTCTAGATTCCAGTACGATCAATGAAAAAATTACTTTGACTGAAGATTCAGATTTCTCTAATGAGGATATTGAAGATCAGGTAGTTATAGATATTTCTGGATTAAATAAAACTCAGTTACTTGATTTAGTAAAAGAAAAGTTAGCTCTTGACATTTCCTCTCAGCTAGAAAAGGTTATTCAAGAAATAAAGGTAGCCTTTGACGAATGTGTCGGCAAAGAAAAAGAGTCTGCGTTGCAGCAATTTTTAGCAGATGGGGGTGTAGCTGACGATTTTTCTTATCGGTCCCAAGAGGAGGAAAAAGAATTTAATGCACTAATAAATGAGTTTCGTCGACAGTTATATTCTTTGAGAAAAGAAGCTGAAAAGCAAAAAGAAAAAAACTTACAAGCGAAAACGGAGCTTTTAAATAAACTTCGGGTTTTAGTAGACGGAGAAGAGACCAACTCCAGCATTCATGCAGTAAAGGCCATACAAGAGAATTGGAAGGCTATAGGTCCAGTGCCCGCTTCTCAAAGTAAATCTCTTTGGGCGAGTTTTAATGCCCTTATGGATCGCTATTATGACAATAGAAGCATTTATTTTGAGCTCAAAGAATTAGATAGAAAAAAGAATCTTGAAAGTAAGGTAGAGCTGTGTGAAAAGGCAGAGGCTTTAAGTGGTCAAACTGAATTAAAAGATGCAATACGCTTGCTCAATGATCTTCATGAAGAATTTAAGCATATAGGTCCCGTTCCTAGGGAAGAACAAGAAGCTCTTTGGCAGCGATTTAAGGCAGCCTCAGATAGTATCTATGATCGTAGGAAAGATTATTTTGATGGACAAAAAGAAGTTTTCAAAAAGAATTTAGAGGAGAAGGAAGCTTTGATTATTCAATTGAATTCATTTGGTGGATTCAAGGCCGATAGAATTAAGGATTGGAATATAAAAACAAAGGAGATCTTAGAAATTCAAAAGGCTTGGGAGAAAATAGGACCTATACCTAAAGAATCTGGTAAAGAAATCAATAAATCCTTTTGGGCTGCTTTTAAACAGTTTTTCCACAATAAAAACTTGTTTTTCAAGGAGCTTGATGAAATTAGAGCTAGTAATCTGAAGAAAGCAGAGGAACTTATCGCTCGAGCAGAAGAATTGAAAGAAAATACCAATTGGCAGATTACAGCGAATCAATTGGTGAAGTTGCAGCAGGAATGGAAAAATTTAGGACCTACGCCTGAAAAGAATAGAGATGCTTTGTACAAAAGATTCAAAGAAGCTTGTGATACATTTTTTGAAAACCGTAGAAATTCATCTAAAGAAGCGGATTCTGAATTTGAACAAAATCTAAAGAAAAAGCAGGGAATAATAGGTTCCATCGTAGCATCCACAAAATCCGGGAAGGATTTGAGTGAGGAAAGCTTGAGTAGTTTTGTGGCTGAGTTTAATGCTACAGGATTTGTGCCTCGCAAATTTATTAAAGAAATTCAGGTTCAATTTAAGGAAGCAGTTGACGGGTACCTAGAAAAATTAGGCAGTTCAGGAGTAAATAGGGAAGATTTCCTTTTCAGACAAAATTTGAATCGAATTCAATCTGATCCCAATTCGGTCAAGACCTTCAATAAAAAAGAGCATGGCATCCGAAAGCAAATATCAGATTTGGAAAATAGTATTACCCTCTGGAGAAATAATTTAGAGTTTTTTGCTGCCTCAAAGACTGCCGATAAACTTAAAGATCAGTTTGAAGTAAAAATTAAAAAAGCTGAAGAGGAGATTGATAAATTGAAAAAGAAGCTCTCCATTTTGAAGGAATTTTAAGGAGTAGTAATTCTAAAAAAATATGGAGGCTGGGTTGTACAAAATGCCCAATCCTTCTATATTTGCAGCACCTTAAAAAAGCCTCTTTAGCTCAGCTGGTAGAGCAACTGACTTGTAATCAGTAGGTCGCTGGTTCGATCCCGGCAAGGGGCTCTAGAAAGGAATAAGGAGTTACAGTTATGTAACTCCTTTTTTTTATCTACCTCTGTTGCGAAAGCTGAAAGTGCCTTGTCCTACCCAGGTATTCCGTTTGTCGCTTTAATTTGATTGTATTTTACCTACCCAATAGCATGGTCCTAGTGAGCTGCAAGGATTGGTTTTGTAAGCGGGCGTAGTAAATACCGGGAGCAAATCCCTCGTTTTCAAAAGTAATCTTATGCGTTCCTGCGGAGACCTCGGCATCCACTAGGGTTTTGATGAGTTTGCCTTCGGTATTGAATACCTGGAGTAGGGTATGACCACCAAAACTTTCGTACGAAAGGGTAGTAGAGGATTGAAAAGGATTGGGGTAATTGGTAAGCAAGAGTTTATTTTCCAGATTTGGAGGAAGGTCTGGATTGCTCGATAAGCAGGGTGCTGTTTTTTTAACCACTTGAAGTTGTTGGAAATTTTTTAACATCACATTCTGTAAAATCGAGTCAGGCACACAAAACCATTGCTTGAGAAGAGAGGCATACACCGATCTAAAGTCATATTGCATGGGAATGTTGTCAGAAGCTGAAGTGATCAAAGGTATTTCTGGACTCTGTCCCAGCACTTCATTTTGGGCGTAATGCCCAAACACGAAAAGAGGTGCAGCTGCTCCATGATCTGTACCCACACTTCCGTTGGACTTGATACGTCTACCAAATTCAGAGAAGGTCATACCTAGTACTCTTTTGTGTGCATTGAGATACGTTAAATCATCCATAAATGCTTTTATTCCTTCAGAGACTCTTTTTAGGAGCAAGGCATGGGTACCCGTATCGGTAGCAGAAGCTACCACCTGCTGCGCATGGGTATCAAAGCCTCCCAAACTGACCATATAGATTCTTGTTTTTAATCCACCCGCGATGAGTCGTGCTACGATTTTCAACTGCTCGGCAAGACTATTTCCAGTGGGATATCCAGAAAACTGCTTAGTCACTTTGGCGGCAGCATTCTTAATCACGGTGCCATATTGCTGGGTTTGCTGAGCTACTTGTCGGATATACGTCAATTCTTTACCTCCTCGGCCGGCTGGTGCAGGACCTTGAATACCATTTATCAGGTTGTAGAAATTCACAGGATCGGTAATGGCCATGCCCATGTTGACGGAGGGGCCTTGCATGGCAGGAGATACAAAAGAACCAATTTGAATGGCCAAGGGATCTGGCATTACTGTGTTGGGATAACCCATAGGAAATCCTTCGTACTCTTCAGCCAGGTACCTTCCTGCCCATCCTGAATTGATGTATTGGTTTGAATCAGATGCACTCATCCAAATATCTGTAGCCCTGAAATGGGAAAAATTAGGTTGAGGATAGCCTACAGATTGAATGATTTGAAGTTTTTCTTCATTAAATAAGGTTTGTAAACCTGTCATAGCCGGGTGAAAGCCTGCATTTCCTCCTCCATTGAGTTTGAGAATTTTATTTCTTGGAATAAGGATATTGGAGCGGGCATTGGCCAAGTTATCGTATTGATCAAATGGGATGACGGTATTTAATCCATCGTTACCTCCATTGAGCTGTATAAGTACCAAGACATGGTCTGTTTCGGTAGGTGCTTGGGTCAAGGCGGAGACCAAGGGGGATTCTGCAAAAGCTTTAAGCGTAAAGCCATTGATCAAAGAGGGCAATACAATGCCAGCAGGCCCTAGACGTAAAAAATCCCTTCTTTTCATGACAACTGGTATTCAGGTTGGTTCAGCACATATTTAAAAAATGAGGTTAGCCGATTAAGCACCAAATTTTTAGCTACTAAGTTGTTAGGGTTAGCCTTGTAATTATTCCAGGCATCAGTCCAATAGCTATCGGTGGATTGACCAGACAGGAGTATACTTTTTAAAAATTGACGAACATCAGAGGGGACTTCTATGGCATAAAGTAAGTCAAGTATATCCTGAATGAGAAGGTTAGGATTTCCTGGATTTTTTAAATTTTCAGTATAGGCCAAGACATCTATATTTATTTTTTTTCCATTTCGGGTGTACCCTGTAGTCACCAGGATGTCTGTCAATTGATTTCTTCTGGGAAGCGTATCTGAATTGATCCAAAGTTCATGAAATTGAGGTTCTTGGTAATAAGCAGGCCATCCAGAAACATTAGGGGGATCACCTAAATTTTGTTGCATGTTGGATGCCTGAATTCGGATGTAATCGAGCATGAAGTATTGGTTGACAGCATCACTTGCAGAAGGAAAAATAATTCCAAATTCCCTACAAAGACCCACAACAAAGTCTACAGGACTTTTAATCATGCCCCCTCTATTCAAAGGATCAAAGAAATGTTCACTACTAAATAAGGCTTTCAACACGGGTTTGATTTCATAGCCTGAGGTTCTAAAAATAGTAGCTAAAGGCTGTATGACATTTACTTCTGTAGCTTGATCTATTTCATAGTACACAAAAAATCTATACAATTTCCTACATAGGTAGGCTGCTGTTTCCTCTTGAAGAAAGAGCATTTCGATGAGTTCATCGGTTTCAGTAGCGCCAGCAGCCCCTGTTTTTCCTACAATCACTTTGTTGTTGTAATAGGAAGAAAATTGTTTGTTTCCCGTATCGTGACGATTAGGGTCAAAGGAAGAAGAGATGCTTGTGGCGTTGACTACATATCCAGTCAAAATTCTTGCTGCAGCTTTTACGTCTGCTTCAGTGTATTGCACCTTGGGGCCCTTTCCCAAGGTGAAGAGTTCCTGAAGCTCTCTGGCATAATTTTCATCGGGAGAAGTTTTGGTATTCAAAAATCCATTCAAGTACCTCAACATGGCCGGATCGCGTGTCACCTCCTTCACCAAGTCCTTAAAATTGCCCAAGGCATACTTTCGTAGTAAACTATGATGCTTATAAACGTAACGAGCGTCTCCAATATCCACCGTTTCAGTAGCAAAATGATTGTGCCAAAACAAAATCATTTTCTCATGAATAGAGGCGCCTTGATTTAGCATTTGACCTATCCACCAGGACTTAAAGGATGTAGTCCTTGCACCGTTGGTTGCTCCATCGTAGGGGGCATTGACCCAAGTTTGTCCTAAGGGTACGTTGGGATCACTTAGGCTTGCTGTGGTGTAGGTATTGAGGGGAGGTGAGGGAGCTATACTGGGGATCAGTAAAAGGTCTAGGATTTCCGAAAGGATTTTTCCTGAAAAAAAGGTGACTTCTTTTTGCGTAAAGCCAAATAATACCCGCCGCAATAAATGTCTTAACTGCAAATCTGTTAAGGTCTGGACTTGGGGCTGAATACCAGTTGTCGTTCGATTATTGCGCATGATGAACTTTAAGGATAGTTTAAGTTAAGCCATTTTATATTTTTTATACATTAAATAATTGTTTTTTAAGGAGAGATAGACGAAAAAAAATTTTGTCTCACAAAAAAATTCAAAAATAAGTATCATTAGGATTCAATTAAAACATAGTTTTTTCATAAAATTCTTATATTCAAACAAATTTATCTTGCCACCCAAGAATTAATTTACCCATGTCTCTAAGCCTGCCAAAAATTATTATCCTAACTGGCTTAATTTTATCTTTAGTTCCTTTTGCAAATGCACAAGAATCCGCACATGCTTCAGGTGGAGATGCGGAAGGAGTAGGAGGTTCTGTGGCCTTTAGCATTGGTCAGGTGGTCTACAGTACGCACAGCTCTCTTGCGGGAAATGAACTTCAGGGAGTCCAACAACGCTATGAAATGGCCAAGGTGTTTTCAGCCTTGGAACTTGCGACCATTCAAACCCCTTGGTCAAAAACTCCTTCCTTGCCAACAACGGTAACGATTCAAACTACAGAAGGTCAATTCATCAGAGTTGGAGTAAATTGGGATGTTAAGCCATTAAATGTATTCAAGCGTGGGACCTATTCTCTCTTGGGATCTTTGGCATTACCTGCCTATGTAGCCAATCCTTCCAAGGTAAATGCACCATTAAAGATTCAGGTGCTTCCTAAAGCTCCTCCAAGGGATTTTAGTTTAACCAATTCCACGTTTACCGGAAAAGCCGAAACATTCTTTATTCCAGTAGGGGGATTTGCAGTAGACGATCCTTTAGATAATATCCATGAGATCAGACTTTTAGGCGATGGATACGATAATTCTCTCTTCGAAATAAAAGGTAATATTTTGTTTTGGAGTACTGCGTCTGCAGCAGCCGGTAAGACCAAATTTACCATTATAGCTCAGGTAACCGATCGAGATGGAAATACCTTAGAAAAATTCTTTGAAATCAACAGGTTAAGGCCAGAATCAAGCTCATTAGCTATTACCAATACCTTTACTCCCAACGGTGATGGGGTAAATGAGACTTGGGGTGTGCCCGAACTTAGATTTTTCCAGAATGTAAGAATTCAAATTTTTGACCGAGGAGGATTCCTAGTTTTTTATACCGAAGATCCAGATGTGCGTTGGGATGGAAAAAATAAGGGTAAAGACCTTCCTATTGGCACCTATTATTGGGTGATTTCTATAAATGAAACTGGAGAAACCAGAAGGGGAATGTTGAATTTATTGAGGAAATAATTCCGTGTACTAAGTGCAAAGTACCCTAGGAAACTATTTTGAAAGAAAAGGTATGATCTGTAGTTAGGAAGCTAAAGAAACCTAAAAAATGAGATCTACTGGTTTAATGAAACACCAGAGATACTAAAATCTTTACCATGGAAATGAAAAGAGGGCTCCTTATTTTATGTTTTTTCTTATTTTCTGTAGGTGTTTGGGCCCAAGCTCCTCAAAAGATGAGTTACCAGGCCATCATCCGTGATGGAAGCAATGTAATCGTAGCTACTAGCCCGGTAGGAATTAGAATATCTATCGTCAAGCAATCCCCTTCAGGTATTCCAGTTTACGTAGAGCGACATACCAGGACTACCAATGCCAACGGTTTGGTGAGTCTGGAAATAGGCGGAGGAATAGCTTTAACGGGTAATTTTTTAGACATAGACTGGGCAAATGGTCCCTATTTTATCAAAACGGAGACCGATCCTTTGGGAGGGACAAATTATAGTGTAGTGGGGAGTACAGAGTTGTTGAGTGTCCCTTATGCCTTGTATGCGGTCAAAAGTGGATCGAGTGCTTCGGGCGCAACGGGAGCAACTGGTCCAGCGGGCCCACAGGGTCCAGCAGGGGCTATTGGCCCAGCGGGAGCTACGGGTGCGCAAGGCCCCATAGGATTGACAGGACCGCCGGGTCCACAGGGTCCAGCAGGGGCTATTGGCCCAGCGGGAGCTACGGGTGCGCAAGGCCCCATAGGATTGACAGGCCCAGCGGGTGCACAAGGACCGCAAGGCCTCACAGGTCCTGCAGGGGCTACGGGTCCAGCGGGTCCACAAGGCCCAACGGGTAACCCTGGCCCAGCTGGGGCTACAGGTCC